>NZ_CP015080.1:3568101-3924652 GCF_001611275.1 Desulfuromonas sp. DDH964
ATCCTTCCTGGTCAGATAGAGGACGCAGGTACCGCCGACCTCGTTCTCGCCGTAAACCTGGTCGAGGTAACGCTCCGGTTCGGCCGCGATCCGCGCCCGCGCGATCTTCAGCAGCTCGCTGCGCTTGCCGAAGGTGATCGCCCCGGCCGGGCAGGCGCTGGCGCAGGCGGTCGCTTCCCCCTTTTCGAGTCGGGTTTCACTGCAAAGGGTGCATTTCCTGATCGAGGGAAGGGCCGCGTGCCATTCGAACTGGGGGACATTGAAGGGACAGGCGACCATGCAGTAGCGGCAGCCCATGCACATCCCGGCGTCGTACTTGACGGCGCCGTTCTTCTGCTTTTTCAGGGCGCCGACGATGCAGGCCGACTGGCAGGCGGCGTCGGCGCAGTGCATGCACTGGCGCTTGACGAAGGTCGCCGCGCCCGTTTTCTCATCCCGGTGCAGTTGGATCAGGGTATAGGTCTGTTCGGAAAGCTCCCGCGGGGAGTCGTAGAGGGGAGCGCCAAAGGTCGCGGCGTCGCCGAGGGTCGATTCGGGCGGCAGCTTGTTCTCCTTTTTGCAGGCGACCATGCAGGCCTTGCAGCCGATGCAGCGGGTCGAGTCGTTGAGCATGCCGTACCAGTCCGGATCGATGTCCGGCATCTCCCGGGCGGCGGCAGGCCGGGCCAGGTTACAGACGGCACTGCCGCCGGCCACCGCGCCGAGCTTGAGGAATTTTCTGCGGCTGAGGTCCATCGCTTACTCCTTCCCGTCGCGGTCCTGGTCGTTTTTGGTCACCTTCTTCCCGAGCACCTTGACGCCGACCACGCCGGCCGCCGCCCCGGCCAGGGCGGTGTAGCCCGGGGTCAGGTCGATCGGTTTGCGGTTGTCGGTAAAGATCGGCGGGTAGAGGGCGGGCGGGGTGACCCCGGCAATCGGCACCGGCGTCCACATTGAATCCTCGTAGGGATAGGCCGGCTCGACACAGCCGTTGCAGGGGTGGCCATTCTCGATGCACCAGTTGGTGCCGGAGTTGAAGCGCTTCTCCGGGCAGTTGGCGAAGGCGACCGGCCCTTTGCAGCCGAGTTTGTAGAGACACCCTTCGCCACCGAATTTCTGGGCGAATTTGCCGGCGTCGAACTGGCCGCGCAACGGGCAGTTGTCGTGGATCAGCTTGCGATAGAACATCTGCGGCCGGCCGTGCTGATCGACCGGCACCGACTCCGGCCCGCCGAGCAGCAGTGCCGCCACGGTGAAAACAAACCAGTCGGGATGGGCGGCGCAGCCGGGGAGGTTGATGATCGGGGTGGTGATCCCTTGTGCCTTGAAGACCTCCATCACCCCCTTCGAGCCGCTCGGGTTCATGTTCGCCTTCGGCACGCCGCCAAAGGAGGCGCAACTGCCGATGGCGATCACCGCTTTCGCCTTTTTGCCGAGGCGGGTAACGTGCTCAAGGGAGGTGATGCCGTGACCGTTCTTTTCGCCGACCTCGCAGTGGCGGCCGCCGTCGGCGGTGGTGATCGACCCCTCGACGACGAGGAGAAAGGGTTTCTCTTCGGTGTCGTACATCGCCTGCATTGCCAGATCCCCCGCCGCCGCCATCACCGTCGGGTGGAAGTTGAGGGCGATGTGATGCCCCGGGATCACCTGGTCGAGCAGCACATCCTGGATGCGCGGTGCGAGGGCATTGAGCAGCGAGACGCTGCAGCCGCTGCAGGCGCCGGCGGCGAGCCAGACCACCGGGGTCTCCTGGATCGCCTGGGCGAAGGCCTTCTTCAGCAGCGGGTTGTCGAAGAGGTTGATGCCGAGGGCGGCGGCGCCGCCGGCGGAGAACTTGAGAAAGTTACGTCTTGAGATGGGCATGGTTGTCTCTCTCCTGAAAATGGAATCAGCATCGGTTAGCCACCCGTTCGCTGCGCTCACTGGAGACACGGAGACACAGAGGGAGGGGCAAGGACTGAATCATGTCTGGATCTGAAGTTTTCTCTGTGCCTCTGTGTCTCCGTGGCAAAGACCTTAGGCATTGGTGATCTCGTTCAGCACCAGCGCCACCGCCCGCTCGACCGCCGCCGCCACGGCGGGGGTCAGGCCAATGCCGAGCCCGGTCGCTGCCGGCTGCACGCCGATCACCACCGTGCTTTTCGGCTTGCAGTCGACCAGCTCGCCGACCCGCAAGGTCTCGATCAGGCCGACCTGGTGCAGGGAATTCATTGGCAGCGCCTGCGCCTCGACCTCTTCCGGGCTGAAGCGGTAGAGGGTGCCGGGGGGCTGGCCGCCACGCACTGCGTCGATGACGACGAGCTTTTCGCGGCCGTTGAAAATATCCATCAGATCGATGGCGCTGGTGCCGGCGTCGAAGAGCTCGATGCTCTCGGGCAGTTCCAGCGCCTCGAGGCGCTGCAGCACCGCGTCGGCAAAGCCGTCGTCCTGGCGCAGGATATTCCCCACCCCCATCACCAGGATCGGCGGACGGGCCGGCTCGATCAGGGCTGGGATCATGCCGCCCCCCCGACTACCAGGTGGCCGAGGTCCTCCCCTTTCGGGGTGACGGCGTGGACCGCGCAGGAGAGGCAGGGGTCGTAGGCGCGGACGATGCGCACCAGCTCGAAGGGGTTGCGCTGGTCCTTGACCCGGGTGCCGATCAGCGACTGCTCGATCGGACCGGGCTGGCCCTTGCCGTCCATCGGGCCGGCATTCCAGGTGGTGGGGACGATCGCCTGGTAGTTCTTGACCTTCCCCCCTTCGGCGACGATCCAGTGGCCGAGGGCGCCGCGCGGCGCTTCGTGCAGGCCCATGCCGCGGGAGGTGACATCGAGGTTGAAGTCGGTGAAGGTCGGTTCGCCCGGCTTGAGCTGGAGCACCCAGGCCTTGAGTTGCTCGGCGACGATCTTCGCCTCGATGGCGCGCGCCGCATGGCGGCCGAGGACCGAGCAGAGGGCGTCCGGGGAGGCCTTGAACTGGCCGAGGACACCGTTGACCTCCCCTTGCACCTGGCGGTCGCCGGCGGCGTAGGCGGCGAGCATGCGCGCCAGCGGACCGACCTCAAGGACCTCGCCAGCGTAGCGCGGCGACTTGACCCAGCTGTAGGCCCCGGCCTTGTCGCGGTCGGCGACGGTCTGGCCGTCATAGGGGTGTACCGGGCCGTCGGCGGCAAACCAGCTGTTCTCCACCTCTTCTGTCACCCGGGTCGGGTCGAAGCGGCGCAGCTTGAGGTCGCTCCCCTTGACGATCCCCTGCGGAAGGTAGCGCTGGCGCTTGGTCAGGTCGGGATCGCTGTCGAGGTCGAAGACGCCGAAAGAGAGGAACTGCCGGCAACCGGCACCGACGCCGAAGTAGTCGCTGTAGCGGCGCGCCACCATCAGCACGTCGGGGAGGTAGACATGGTCGATGAAGTCGGCGAGCTGCTCGATCTTCCAGAGGAAGGCCGCCATCTTGTCGAGGGTCGGCGCACAGGTGACGCCGCCGGCGACGATCGACATGTTGTGGGGCATCTTGCCGCCGAAGACCGCGACCGCCTCGTGGGCGAGGCGGCGCATGTTGAGGGCCTGGACGTAGTGGGCGACCGCAAGGCGGTTCTCTTCCTTGGTGAGGCGGTAATCCCCCTCGTAGCGGGGGACGAAGGGGCCGAGGTGGCCGCGGGCGATGAAGTCCCTGACCTTCTGCAGCTCCGGGTCGCTGCCGCTGTAGTCGGCGACGGCGGTGACGTCGACGTAATCGAGGGCGGCGAGCTGGTAGAAGTGGAGGATGTGCGACTGGACGAAGTTGGCGCCCTGGATCAGGTTGCGCAGGATGCGACCGTTGTCGGTGATGCTGCCGTTGACGCCGTAAACCTCGTCGAGGGCGAAGGTGGCGGCAAGACCGTGGGAGGTCGGGCAGACCCCGCAGATGCGTTGCATGATGCGGGCGGCGTCGCGGGGATCGCGACCGAGCAGGATGTTTTCGAAGCCCCGGTACATCATCCCCGAGCTCTTGGCCTCCTTGACCACGCCGTTCTCGACCATCGCTTCGATCTTGAGGTGGCCCTCGATCCGGGAGACCGGATCGATCACAATTTTCGCTGTCATAAAACCTCTCTCCTCACAGGGGTATTCTCAGTCTCCGGCGGGCCATCGCGCGACAGCGCCACCAGCATCGGAAACGGACGGGTCTTCGGCGCGGCCATAAGCGCAAGGAGCGTGCCCGCCCTGCTCACCCGCTTGGGCAGTCTATAAATTTCAAGTGTAAACGGCAGGTTAAGGATGATACCGGGAGGGGTTCAGGCGCGCATACGTATACGGACAAAATGTCCCACGATGTTTCATTGCGACACAGATGGGAATAATTGCGCTATAGCGTATACAGGATTACGGTGTGTGGGAAGGCGGGAGCGAGGGCCCGGCTAAATTTCGGCCTTGCCGATGCCGTACTCCACCAGTTTGCGGTCGAGGGTCTTGCGGGAGATGCCGAGGATGGAAGAGGTTCGGACCTTGTGATAGCGGGTCTGGCGGTAGACCTGTTCGATGTAGAGCGCTTCGAGTTCGGCGAGGGTCATCTGCTCGTGGGGGACGGTGAACTCGACCGGGGTCCCCTGCATCACCTTGACCGGGAGCTGCTCGGCGCTGATGTCCTCGCCGTCGGCGAGAATCGATGCCATCTCGATGACGTTCTCCAGTTCGCGCACATTTCCGGGCCAGTCATAGGCGCGCAGCAAGCTGATCGCTTCGGAGGTGATGCGCTGCCCGCTGCGGGTGGCGAAACGGGCGATGAAGAATTCGGCCAGCGGCGGCACATCCTCCTTGCGCTCGCGCAGCGGCGGCACCTGCAGGGTAACGACGTTGAGGCGGTAGAAGAGATCTTCGCGGAAGCGGCCGGCGGCGACTTCGGTCTCGAGGTCCTTGTTGGTGGCGGCGAGAAAGCGCACGTCGGCATGGCGCACCTTGGTCGAGCCGACCGGGATGAACTCCCCCTCCTGCAATACCCGCAGCAGCTTGGCCTGCAGGCTGGGGCTGACATCGCCGATCTCGTCGAGAAAGAGGGTCCCCTTGTGCGCCTCTTCGACCAGGCCGCGCTGGGTCGTCACCGCGCCGGTAAAGGCCCCCTTGACGTGGCCGAAGAGCTGGCTCTCTAACAGGGTGTCGGTCAGCGCCGCGCAGTTGATGGTCAGAAAGCGCTGGTCGCGCCGGTGGCTGCTGTAATGGATGGTCGAGGCGATCAGCTCCTTGCCGGTGCCGCTCTCCCCCTGGATCAGGACGCTGGCGTCGGAGGGAGCGACCTTCTTCGCCAGCTCGAAGACGCGGCGGAAGGCGCTGCTCTTGAAGATCACCTGGTCGGGATCGAAGCGGCGACGGATCTCCGCCTTGAGGGAGCGGTTCTCCTCCCGCAGCCGGTTGTGCTCGACCACCTTGTCGACCAGGGGGTAAAGCTCGTCGTTGAGGAAGGGCTTGAGCAGGTAGTCGTGGGCCCCCTGCTTGATCGCCTCGACCGCCCCGCGCACGGTGGCAAAGGCGCTCATAACGATCACCGTCTGCTCGGCCCGCAGCGCCTTGATCCGGCGCAGCACCTCGAGCCCGTCGGAAACCGGGGGACGGAGATCGAGCAGGATCAGATCGGGACGGTCTTCGCGGTGCTCCTCGAGCAGGCGCAGCAGCTTGTCGCCGCTGGCAAAGACTTCCACCTGGTGACCGTGGGATTCCAGCGCCTTGCGCAGCAGCTGCTGCACCTCTGGCTGGTCGTCACAAATAAAGATACGTCCCTGTTCCATGATGGTTCCATCCCTTCCCCGTGGCCGAGCCCCTTCAAGATAGCAAACCACTCCCCAGGCGGCAATCACCTTTCCACCCCCGGGCACCACTTATCAGCACCGCCGGGGATGAGCCAAACGTATACGCCACCGCGGGCTGAGCAGCCTTGATTTTTGCCGGGGAATCCCCCTATAGTGAAAAATCGCCGCAGCGTCCCACCCCCGCAGAGAGCCATGCGCATGCACGAACTCGGCATCACCCAGAGCATCGTCGATATCGCCGTCCGCACCGCCCGCGAGCAGGGGGCGACGCGGGTGCGCAGTGTCACCGTCGAGATCGGTGAGCTCGCCGGCGTGGTCGCCGATGCGGTGGCCTTCTGCTACGAGGCGTGCCGGCAGGGGACGCTGCTGGAGGGGGCCGAGCTGATCATCGAAACGATCCCGGGCCAGGCCCGTTGCAGCAGCTGCGGCAGCGAGACCCCCGTCGACCGCTACACCTTCGCCTGTCCCGCCTGCGGCGCCTTTGCCCTGGAGCGGCTGCAAGGGGAGGAACTGCAGATCCGTGAAATGGAGATCGACTGACCATGTGCATTGACTGTGGCTGCCCGACCGCCGCCCCCCACCACCATGATCACGACCATGGCCACGAACACGAGCAGGTGCCAGGCCGCACGATCCGGGTCGAGGAGAGCCTCCTCGCCAAGAACGACCGGCTGGCGGAACGCAACCGCGACCGTTTTTCCGCCTTCCGGCTGCTGGTCCTGAATCTGGTCAGCTCCCCCGGCTCGGGCAAGACCTCGATCCTCGAACGGACCCTGGCCGACCTGAAAGGGGAGCTCGCCTTTGCGGTCCTGGAAGGGGACCAGCAGACCGCCAACGATGCCGACCGCATCGCCGCCACCGGGGTGCCGGTCAAGCAGATCAACACCGGCGCCGGCTGCCACCTCGACGCCCACATGGTCGGCCACGGCGTCGACGGCTTCGACCTCGGGTTGACCGACATCCTGATGATCGAAAATGTCGGCAACCTCGTCTGCCCTGCCTCCTTCGATCTCGGCGAAGACCACAAGGTGGCGGTCCTCTCGGTCACCGAGGGGGAGGACAAGCCCCTCAAGTACCCGCAGATGTTCCGCGCCGCCAACCTGATGCTGATCAACAAGGTCGACCTCCTCCCCTACCTGCGCTTCGATGTCGAGAAGTGCAAGAGCTTCGCCCGCCAGGTCAACCCGCAGATCGAGATCCTCGAGCTCTCCTGCCATTCGGGGGAAGGGATGACGGCCTGGTACGACTGGCTGCGAGAAAATGTCAGCAAAAAACGGGACGCGGGATGGGTGACGCGGCGCGCATAAGGGCTCGGTCACATCCCCCATTCCTCGTTCCCCGTTCCGCTCCGAAGGAGTTCCCATGTGTCTTGGCGTCCCCATGCGGGTGATGAGTATCGACGGTGAAACCGCCTGCTGCGAAATCGACGGCGTCCAGCGCCAGGCGAGCCTGATGATGGTCGACGGGGTAGCGATCGGCGATTTTGTCCTGATCCACGCCGGCTTCGCCATCGAGAAGCTCGACGAAGAAGATGCCCGGGAGACGCTGCGCATCTTCCGCGAGCTGATCGCCGACGGGGTCTTCCCGGAATGAGCGGCCCGACCTACACCCGCGAGTTCCGCGACCCGGCCGTCGCCCGAAAGCTCCTCGCCGACCTGCATGCCCTGGTCGCGGAGAAGGGGCGCGCCATGACCTTCATGGAGGTCTGCGGAACCCATACCATGGCGATCTACCAGCACGGCATCCGCTCCCTGCTCCCCGCTTCGATCCGGCTGATCTCCGGCCCCGGCTGCCCGGTCTGCGTCACCCCCATCGAGTATGTCGACCACGCGGTGGCCCTGGGACGCCGTCCCGGCACGATCGTGGCCACCTTCGGCGACATGGTGCGCGTCCCCGGCTCCAGCAGCAGCCTGCAGCGGGAGCAGGCGGCGGGCGCCGCGATCCGCATCGTCTATTCCCCCCTCGACGCCGTCGCCCTGGCGGTGAAAAATCCGGCTGCCGAGGTCGTCTTTCTCGGCGTCGGCTTCGAAACCACCGCGCCGACCATCGCCGGGGCGATCCTCCAGGCCCAGGCCCAGGGGGTCGGCAACTTCTCGGTCCTTGCCGCCCACAAGACGATGCCGGCGCCGATGGCAGCCCTGACCTCCGACCCCGAGCTGCAGGTTGACGGTTACCTCTGTCCGGCCCACGTCTCGGCCATCATCGGCGCCGCAGCCTATCGCCCCCTCGCCGAACAGCATCATCTCCCCTGCGTGATCACCGGCTTCGAACCGATCGACGTCCTGCAAGGGGTGACGATGCTCGCCCGCCAGGTCCTGGAAGGGGCGGCGCGGGTGGAGATCCAGTACAGCCGCATCGTCAGGCCGGACGGCAATCGCAAGGCGCGGGAGATCCTCGAGCGGGTCTTCGCACCCGCCGATGCGCGCTGGCGGGGGATCGGGGTCATCCCCGGCTCGGGGCTGGCGATTCGCGAGGAGTTCGCAGCCTTCGACGCGGCCCGGCGGCTCCCGGTGGTGGTCGAACCACCGCGGGAGCAGAATGGTTGTCTCTGCGGCGAGATCCTCAAGGGGAAGGTCACCCCGCTGCAGTGCCCCCTCTTCCGCACCGTCTGCACCCCGGAAGATCCGGTCGGCGCCTGCATGGTGTCGAGCGAGGGGACCTGCGCCGCCGAGTACAAATACGGCGGCGGCTGAAAAGCATAGGTCAAATAGGACCCATCTGACCCATGGATCCCATCTGCCAGCCATTTTCCTAAAGGCGCTTCCCGCAATGAAATCCGACATCATCCTGCTCGGCCACGGCAGCGGCGGCAAACTCAGCCACCAGCTCCTCGACGAACTGATCACGCCGATCCTCTCCGGGATCACTCCGCGCGACCAGAACGATGCGGCGCTGCTCGACCATGCCGGCGGCCGGCTCGCCTTCACCACCGATTCCTACGTCGTCGATCCGATCTTCTTCCCCGGCGGCAACATCGGCGACCTCGCCGTCAACGGCACCGTCAACGACCTCGCCATGAGCGGTGCCCGCCCCTTCGCCCTCTCGGTCGGCCTGATCCTCGAAGAGGGGCTGGCGCTGAGCGACCTGCGGCGGATTCTGGAATCGATGCGGGGAGCTGCCGACAAGGCGGGGGTCAGGATCGTCACCGGCGACACCAAGGTGGTGCCTCGCGGCAAGGGGGACAAGATTTTCATCAATACCGCCGGCATCGGGGTCTTTTCCCACGACCTGCAGATTACCGGCAGCGACGCCCGGCCGGGCGACAAGGTCCTGGTCAGCGGCACCCTCGGCGATCACGGCATGGCGGTGCTGGCGAGCCGGGAAGGCTTGGAGCTGACAAGCCCCATTCGCAGCGACAGCGCCAGCCTCAACCACCTGGTGGACGACCTGCTGGCCAGCCTCGGCGCGAAGGTGCATGTCCTGCGCGACCCGACCCGGGGGGGCGTGGCGACGACCCTCAAGGAGATCGCCCGGCAATCGCAGGTCGACATCCTGCTGCAGGAGACCGCGCTGCCGATCAGTCCGGCGGTGGCCGGAACCTGCGCCATCCTCGGCCTCGATCCGCTCTACGTCGCCAACGAGGGGAAATTGCTGGCGATCGTCGCTCCCGATGCGGCGGAAGCAGCCCTGACAGCAATGCGCCGGCATTCCGAAGGTGCGGATGCTGCGATTATCGGCGAAGTGGCTGGCAGCGGTGCCGGCCGCCTCTCCCTGCAGACCGCCATCGGCGGGAGACGCTCCATCGAGATGCTAGCCGGCGAACAGTTGCCCCGCATCTGCTGATTCCTAAAAACGAACAAGGACCGGCGGATACCGGTCCTCGTTTAATTGGCTGGGGGGAAGAACTTCAGACCCGGTACTTGCGATATAACTCCTGCCGCACCGGACAATTGCAGTAACCTGAATCGCCAAAACTCAGATGATAGCAGCAGAGGCGCCCCCCCTCGCCCTCGACAAAAAAGACCTTGTCGGCGACACTGTCGACGACCCGGCAGTGCGGCGCCCCCTCCAGGCAGGTCTTCCCTTTGCGGCAGCGGGTCGCCTGCGCCCTGAAATCCTCGCAAATCTCTAGCCGGCATGGCTTTTGGCCCGGCTTTTCCGTCTCGTCGCTCACTTCGGCCCCCGCACGGGGAATAGAATCGACAGCATCCTGTCGACCTGCCCCGATCTCTTCCATTTCATTTCAGGCTGGTCTCAAGCTTCTCCACTTTTTCGACCTCGGTGACTCCGCCCTGGTTGAGATTGATCACCACCCGCCCACTGTAACCGTCGTTGATCAACCCGTTGGCACGCAGCACCTTGAGTAGTTCCTCTTTCCAGCCAGCCTTGTTCACGGTGCCCCCCAATGGAAAAGACCCGCACCAATCCTTGCGGGATTTGGCGCGGGTCTTTCCAGGTCTCACCATTGAGTTGGAAATCTAACCGCAGTATTTCAGTTTTCGGCGCGACTACTTCAGACGCTCGGTACGCTCTACGTCGATAATAGCCCCGTGATTGAAATTAAGAACGATCTTGCCGGTATAACGGTCATCGATCAACCCGAGGGATTTCAGGACGATGGCAACCTCCTGCTTCCATCCCTCCGCCAGCAGCATTTTGGACGAAGATCCAATTGACATCATGGTACCCCTCCACCTTTTCTGTGAAAAAGTTAGCCGCTTCAACGACCTCTGTCAACCAATTAAACATTAAGATTCATCGAAGTTGGCAATGCCCGCTGCCGCCGTTGACTTCCCACCGGGGCCCATTACATTATGGTTAGCAAAAACCAGCGGAGGTTGATTTATGGCCAAAAAAGGGTGCAAGAACCCCGAGGAGCACGGCAACCTGCACCTGTGCTCGCTGCGGGGAAAGGAGATCAGCGCCGAAGTCGAAAAACTCTTTTCCGATCCCCATTTCGTCTGCGCCAACTGCGGCATCAGGGTCAACCGGGCGGAGAACGTCTGCAACCCCAAACCGTTCTGACCCCTCCTGCCGGTTTCAGGCGCCGGCAGAACCGGAACCGGGAAGACGGCGCAGCTGCAGGCGGCAGGGGTCCCCGGGGAAGTAGGGGGGGAGGGCATCACTCTCGCCGCGGTTGAAACGATCGCGGAATCTCTGGGCGGCGATCTCTCCATCCGGGCAGGAGACGATCAGCTGGTAGCTCAGGAACTGGTTGGGGCGAATCCGCTGCCACTGGTAGAAAGTCATCAGGCTGTTGGCGGTGGCCGCCAGGTGCTGGAAGAAAAGTCCGGCGCGCTCGACCTCCGCCAGTTTAAGGGCTTCGGCAACCCGCGTATCGTAGCGTTCCCGTGCCAGGGCCTGAACCTCTCCCCAGGGCACCTCCTGAATAAAGGCGGCATCAAGCTCTTCGGCCGGAAGCGGAGGACGCCCGCCATGGGGCCAGAACCTTCGCAGACAATCCCGCTTTTCGAGGTAGCTGAGGTAGGGGGCGGCGTCGGCGATGGTTTGGGGCGGCGGCTGGTGGGGGAGGATCAGCGAGGGGAGGCGGCGCCAGGAGTGCGGATATTCCTGGCTGGCCGCGAAGGTGGCGGCCCAATTCTCCAGCAGCGACCAGTGCCAGCGGCAGTGGCCAACGATGGCGGCGAGGGACTGCTCCCGGACCGGAACCGGGGCCGCGGCCCGGTCAAGATAGTCCGCCAGCAGAGCATCACGCCGCGGGGCGAGGCCGCTGGTGGTGGCAAGCACCTGATCCAGAGCCTCGCCGACCACCCAGGCGGCGGGGCGGAACTCCTCCCCGACCGGCGAGCGTGTCGCCGGATCCAGCGCGGGCTCCGGTTCAGTCTTTCTTTTGCGCCAAACCTGGAAAAATTCCCAGAAAAATTTCATCAACAGACCTGCAGTATCCGACCCTCCCCCGGAACGGGCCAATTCCATTAACGCAGAGAGCCTACCACCACGGAGCAGCACACGGCGGAGCTACTTTACCGTCCGCCGCCGCCTGGAAACAAGGAGAATCTTCATCCCGGGGCAAATCGTCCGGCTGCCGCGCGAATGCACAGAAGGGAGACCGCCCGTGGCCACCCGAGCCGTGCGGTTATCCCCCTTCCGCTGCGATGGAGAGTGCCGTACAACCGTGGCAGCCCGCCTCGCCTTCTCCGGACGGGCGGCACGGGCCGGCGGAGTAAAACAGTCTGAAAGGAGTTTCATGTTGCAGATTTCGATCAAAACCTGGATGGGAAAAATCTTCTCCCTCCTCTTCCTCTCCCTCTCCCTGCTCCTCATCGCGCTGGCCGGATACCAGTTCTACACCGGTCTCGCGCAGCAGAAGGAAGTGGTCAGCATTTTTGTCCAGTCGATCAACACGGCGATCATCTCGCTGGCGATCTTTGAACTCGGCATCGGCATCGGCAAGGAGTATTCGCAACCGGAAGAGGACGAAAATACTTACCTGGTCATTCGCAGGACCATAACGCGCTTCGTCGCCACGGTCTGCATTGCCCTCGTCCTCGAGAGCCTGATCATGATCATCAAGTACAGCCAGCTCGACCTGGCCGGAAATCTCTACTACCCGGTTGGCATCCTGGTTGGTGCCAGCATATTGCTGACTTCCCTCGGCCTGTTCCTGCACTTTTCCCGGCGCGACGGCATCGATCGGGGTCGCATTTCCGGCAGGGAATCCCGGTTGCAGATGGTCAAGGCAGCGCGCAACCGGCCGCCTCGGAGCGCAGGCGGGGGTTCATCACGCCAATAGTGGCGTGCGGCCGGGACTTCCATCCCGGCCGCATCTTTTCCTACGCTCCTCCCCTGGTCCGACTCAGTAGCCGATCACGTCGCCGCCGGTTTCCGCATCGAAAATCGCCAAGAGATTCTGCGGCGAGAAGGGGCAGACCTCCGTCTTTTCGGTTCCGTCTCCGAGGTGACGCTGCCAGACAATCACCTCGTTGCCGCCTCTCCTTTCCCGGGAGACGTGATCCGGGGTCACCTGGCGCAGGGCATCCCACATGGCGGCCGAGTCGAGGATCTCGTAGCCGGCAAATTCCTGGTTCGGTTCAGCGGTAGCGACAAAGGTCTCGACCAGTTCATAATCGACAAAATCATTCTCCTTGCGCCACCATTTGATAATGCGACTGCCGTCAACCTTGTCCCGGCTGAGTTCCTGTTTGATTTCGCTCGCTTTCATTCTGGCACCTCCTTTCCCGACGTGATCCGGGTTATGCCGGCCACGACCTGCTTCCATTATACTCCCAGACCAATTTCGCGGCAGCCAAGGCACCGCTGAGAGGGTGATGCCTGATGCCCCTTGAGGCCGGAGTGGCATTTGGGCTATCCTGCCCGGCACCTATCACGGCAAGGACCCTGACCATGCTGGAAACCATTTTCACCCGTAGCGCGGCGATTCTCGCCGCACCGACCGGTGCAGCCCGGCGCATCCTCCATGGCCGTGGGCAGACCTATCCGGGATTGGAGCATGTTACCCTCGACTGGTATCCGCCGCTGCTGCTGCTCGTCCTCTACCGCGAGCCGGAGCCCGACTGGCTCGCGGCGCTCGCGGTTGGATTGCGGGAGCTGGCGGCGGGAAGCGCCTGTTGCCTGCTCGTGCAGTACCGCTGCCGTCCCGGCACCCCCACCCACTGCCTGTGGGGCGAGGAACCGGGAACTCTCGATGCGGTTGAAGCCGGCCTGCGATTCCGAATCCATCCGTCCAAGGCCCAGAACATCGGCTTCTTCCCGGACATGGCCGTCGGCCGGAAGCTGGTGCGACAGGTCGCCCGGGAGCGACGGGTGCTCAACCTCTTCGCCTATACCTGCAGCTTTTCCGTAGCTGCCCTTGCCGGTGGCGCCCGCGAGGTGGTCAATCTGGACATGCACCGCCGCTCCCTCGACATCGGACGCCTCAATCATCAGCTGAACGGACTCGACCTGCGCCAGGCGCACTTCCTCCCCCACGACCTCTTCAAGTCTTTTGGCAAGCTGCGCCGACTCGGCCCCTTCGACCTGGTCATTGTCGACCCCCCCGGACCCCAGGGCCAGAGCTTTCAGCCCCAAAGGGACTGGCCGAAACTGCTCGGCCGGCTCGATCAACTCCTCGCCCCCGGCGGCGAAGTCATCGCCGCCCTCAGCGCGCCGGGTCCCGGTCCCGGATTTCTCCGCGCCGAGCTGGCCCGCCAGGCACCGCAGTTGGAACTGCTCAACCAGTTGCGCGCCGGGGACGACTTCCCGGAGAGCGACCCGGAGCGGGGACTCACCCTTTTTCACCTGCGCCGCGCCTGAAGGGCGAGGCGGCGAAAACCGGGCGCAAAAAAAGGCGCGCTGGCCAGGAGGGAGATCCAGCGCGCCAAAGTAAGCGGGTTGTGAGCAAGTATTTGTGGTTACCGCTTGGGAATATATTACCATAACTGTCTTATTTAACCAAGGCCGAGCCCCTGCTGTTGCCACAAAAAGATGAGACATGACGAAAATTTTATGTTAATTTGGCGGCTCTAAAATGAATCTCCCCGCAGCAAGCTACGGGGTATCAAAAGTTTAGATTGATCGCTTTCATCGAAGCAAGCTTCGGGGAATTCGACCCACCTGAGATTAATTTATCCGAGGAGGATGGGAAAATGGGGATTTTCGATCTGCAGAAGGCCCTTAAGGATTCAATCCAGACCGAAAAGGATGCCATGGACTTTTATCGCTACGGCGCCGAGAAGATGGCCGAGGACAAAGCCCGGCAAACCTTCGAGCTGCTCGCCCGGGAAGAGCTCCAGCACGCCAAGATGTTCTACAAGGTCTACAAGGGGGGTGACCTGCCGCCCTTTGACGACTTTATCAAGCTCCCCCCCGACACCGAATCGAGCTGGTGGAAGGCTTTGCAGCAGGCGATGCTCGCCGATTTCGACGAGCGCAAGGCGCTGGAACTGGCGATTGAGCAGGAGGATGCCCTGGAGCAGGAACTGCGGGCCACGGCAGCGAAGATCGAGGATCCCGAGGTCAAGGCGATCTACCTGGCCAACGCCAGTTCTACCCACCACCATTTCGAACTGATCGAGGAAGAGTACAAGGCGATGCTCGGCATGGCCGGCTAATTTTCTCTCCGGTGGGAGCAACACCATCTTCACAACAACGTAGAGGGCCCGGCAACTTTATTGCCGGGCCCTTTCCATTTCAGCCGATCAGGCATCAGCTCTGCTGCAGATTGACCAGGGTTCGGCCCCGCAACTCGCCGGCGAGAATCCCCTTGATGGCCGGGTCGAGTTCCTGCAGGGAGAATTCGGTAACTGTATCCTCCAGCCGCGGCGACTTCCAGACGCCGGCCAGCTGCTGCCAGACCTGAAGCCGGGGCTGCGCCGGGCACTGGACCGAATCGATGCCAAGCAGGCTGACCCCGCGCAGAATGAAGGGAAAGACGTTGACCGGCAGGTCGGGGGCACCGACCAGGCCACAGCAGGTGACAACCCCGCCGTAACAGGTTGACTTGAGGATCGCCGCCAGGGTGTTCCCGCCGACCACATCGACCGCCCCCGCCCAGCGCTCTTTCATCATCGGCCGCTCGGCCCCGTCGAGCAGGCTCTGGCGGTCGGCCACCTCGGTCGCCCCGAGTCCGCGCAGGTACTCTCCTTCACTCAATTTGCCGGTCGCCGCCACCACCCGGTAGCCGGCGCGGGCCAGAACGCCGACGGCGATGCTGCCGACGCCGCCGGTCGCCCCGGTGACGAGGATATCACCAGCTCCGGGAGCAACGCCGGCGGCCGCCAGGCGATGGACCGAGAGCCCGGCGGTAAACCCGGCGGTGCCGTAGATCATGCTCTCGCGCAGGCTCAGCCCATCCGGCAAGGGGACGCCCCAGGCCGCGGGGATCCGGATGTACTGGCCAAAGCCGCCCGCCGTGTTCATGCCGAGGTCGAAACCGGTCACGATCACCTCGTCGCCGGGCTTGAAACGTCCGGAGGCATCCTCAACCACCACCCCGGCCGCATCGATTCCCGGCGTGTGGGGATAATTCTTGGTGACCCCGGGCCGGCCGCTGGCCGAGAGGGCGTCCTTGTAGTTCAGCGAAGAGTAGTGAACCCGGAGCAGGAGCTCGCCCGGAGGAAGATCGTCGATCGAACGCTCGACGATCCGGCGCTCGAAGTTTTTGGGGGAGGTTTCGCTGACGACCATGGCGCTGAAGGTCCCGAGAGACATGAACTGGCTCCTTCCGTGAAAGAGGGATAGGGGCAGGGATTCGGCTGGATGGCAAGCAGATCCTAATCCAAATGATAGTATTCGAAAGCATACCATCGTTTGCCGAAGGATACATTATGCCCCCTGTCGCATCACCGGCGACCCAATGCTGCCCGGGTGAACCTTCGCAGTTATCGATGGCAAGTGGAAGGCCGCCTTGCCCGGCTATTTAATCCTCAAGTGGTTGCGCTTCCGTCGGTTTGGGAAGGGGGGAGGGATTTTCCGCACGGGTGGACGCATAATAAAACAGGCCGGCTGAAAAATCAGCCGGCCCGGCATCTTTTTGGTGGAGCTGAACGGGATCGAACCGTCGACCTATGCGTTGCGAACGCATCGCTCTCCCAGCTGAGCTACAGCCCCGAAAAAAGCAGCGTCACCTTAACCAAACCACCGCCGTTTGTCAACGGAAAGCTTTTTCCGCCGCGGCAACCGGCAGTCGGACGATAAAGGCGGCGCCGCGCTCCCGGTTCTCGACCTCGATCTCGCCCCGGTGATGCTCGACAATCCGGTGGGAGATCGACAGTCCGAGACCGGTTCCCTCCGCCTTGGTCGTAAAGAAGGGGTTGAAAATATTGCGCAGGACCTCCTGCGAGACCCCGCCACCGGTATCGATCACCTCCAGCGCCACCGCCGCCGCCCCCCTCAGCCGCCCCGGGTAGGCGCGCACTGTCAAGTCGCCGCCGGTCATCTCCATCGCCTGGCGCGCATTATCGACGAGGTTGATCACCACCTGGCAGAGTTTCTTGGCATCCCCCTGGATGAGGGGCAGGGGGTGGGCGATTTCGAGGAGGGTCCGGATGCCGGCCTGCTCCAGCGCATCGCTGACCACGGCGAGGGCCTCATCGATCACCTCGGCAAGCTGGCAGTCGCTAAAGCAGAGCATGTTCTTCTTGGAAAAGGCGAGGATATCGCCGAGCAGACGCTCCATGCGTTCGACTTCCCGGGTGATGATTCCGGCATACTCCTGCTCCCGGCTGCCGCCCTCGAGCTGCCGGACCAGGCGCCTCGCAAATCCACCGATCGCCACCAGCGGATTCTTCAGTTCGTGGGCGACCGAGGCAGCCAGCTCCCCCAACCCGGCCATCTTCTCCCCCTGGATCAAGCGCTCCTGGGATTCCCGCAGATCCTGGTGGGCCGTTTCGAGGCGATGGACCAGCATTGAGTTCTCCATGGCGGTTCCGGCCTGGCTGGCAAAAAGTTCCAGGAACCTTAACCGGGCCGGGGTCGTCGCCTCGGTGGCGGAGGGGCTATCGACCACCAGCAGGGCGAGCACCCGGTTGCGGCCCATGAGCGGCGCACAAACACAGGTACCAAGGCCAAGCTCTGCGGGAAAGACTTTGCTCCCCTCCCCATCCTTTACCACCAGAACCAGCCCCTTCCGCACCACCTCGGCCAGGTGACTGTGAACATCTTCCAGAGCAAAGCGCAAACCCATCACCTGGCGGCAAAAGGGGTGTTGCCGCTGCCCCTCACGGATTTCAGCAGCGATCCGCGGGTGCTCCCAATCGCGCACCCCGGCCTGCACCGGCAGGACCATCGACGCAGTCTCCCGGGTGACACCGAGCATCCCCTGCAGGGTGCCGCTGCGGGCATTGACCATCAGCAGCATTGCCCGTTCAAAGCCGCCGCCGTCGGGAACCGTGGCGGCCGACAGGATCAGATGCATCAGTTCATTGAGTTGCAGGGTCCCATGCAGGGCACGCGAGAGCCGATAGAGCAGGGACATCTCGCGAAACTTACGGTCATTCTCGGCGGAGAGCGCTTGCCACTGGAGGAGATCCTCATCCCGACCGGCCGCAGGGACCAAAGCGGAAGGAGGAAGCAGGCCGGCGAGAAATTCGGCAACGGCCCGGGCCGCTGCCAACTCGGTTGCCGTCAAACTCTGGCCCGGAGCGGGGCGCAACACCAGAACTCCGCGCGACTCCTTGTCGCTGGCAACGGCCAGAAACCAGTCCCCGGAGCTCCCCTGGCAGCTCCCGGCATGCAGGGAACGGCCGGCGTTGCTGCCGGCGACACGCAGAAGGGAGGGGAGTATACGACAGGGCCCGGCAGCGCTGATCTGCCGGTGAAAGGTTTTTTCGTCGGGGGCGAGAATAAGAAGCCGGCTCTCCACGAGGGAGAGCCGGCGTTTAAGGAGACGGAGTGTGTTCTGCAGGGCGCGGGGACGATCGCCACCCGCCCGGTTGGCAATGCGAACAGCAGCAGTGAGGAGTTGAAACGGAAGGGACTCCATGGATCATTCCCGACCCGGTGACCGGTTGGCTGCAAGCGACGGAATGATCAGCCGATCTTCTCCTGCCGCTCCTGTTCGGTTTTACATTCGATACAGAGCGTAGTCACCGGCCGGGCCTTGAGCCGTGCCTCGCCAATCTCCTCTTCGCAATTTTCACAGATACCGAATTCGCCGAGTTCAATCCGCTCCAGGGCCTCGCGGATCTTCATGATCAGCTTGCGCTCGCGGTCGCGAATGCGCAGCTCAAAATTGCGGTCCGACTCCAGCGAAGCCCGGTCGGTCGGATCAGGGAAGTTGGTCTTTTCGTCGGTCATTTCGGAGACCGTCTTGCCAGCCTCGCGCACCAGATCCTCAAGTTGTTCCTGAAGAATCTTGCGGAATTCCTCGATTTTTGCCTTCTCCATGCGACGACTCCCTCGCTACCCAAGAATTTGACTAAAATGAACTACCCCGCAGCAAGCTACGGGGTATCAACAGCCTACACCCTTAGTAAAAATCGCGCAGCAAGCTGCGGGGAATTGAACCCAACTTTTGATTAAATGAAACCCCTCATTTTGTCAACCGAATAGCCCCGCCGACTCAGAGGCTCCCCCCCAACTGACCGTAAAGAATCAGGAGCAGCAGGAGGACCGCCAGCCAGCAGCTGACGATATCGCTGCTCTTGACCGGTGGCGCCGCGGCCATCGACCGGGTCTCCTCGGTGATCGCCTCCGGCGGCACCCGCTGCAGCAGATTGCGCACCAGCCCGGGAAAATCGGCGTAGGCGTTGGAGAGGATCAGGAAATCATCGCCGGCGCAGATGGTCAGAAAGACCCGCTTGCGCACCATCACCGTCTCCACCGCGGTCACCTCGGCGAGCAGCAACGACTTGTTGCGCAGCAGTTTGTGCGCCGTCAGCCGGACATCATCGAGCTCGGTGTGACGAAAGATACTCTCGACAAAGAGAATCAGCACCGGCAGGATCAGGGCGACCAGGATCAGGGCCTTGGCCGGCGGTTCGTCGCGGACAAAGCAGAGCACCAGCAGCAGCAGGCAGAGGCCGAGCAGCACCCCGAGGGGGAGCAGGAATGCCTTGCGAATACGGTAATTCAACAGTAGTGTCCGGTTAAGAAGTTGCATAGGCTCCGAAGTCCAAGTCAATGATATCGGGAGGCCCTAAGCCTGCGGCCGCATCCTCGGCGGCCTCGTTGCGAATATTGTTGCGAAGCTCACGCACCCTGTTGATGCTGACACGTTCGCCATGCTCTTCGTGGCAGTAGATGGCCAGCAGCAAATAAGTAATCAACCCTGCGAGGATCTGCACCAGCAGGCCGTAGGGACTGCGGGCAATCAGGTGATACACCTTGAGGTGGCGCTTCCACCAGGCGAAGAAGGACTCGATCGTCCAGCGTAGCTTGTAGATCAAGGCAATCTGCTCGGCGGTCAGATCGAAGCGGTCGGTGGCGACCCAATAGGATTTTTGGTCAACCTTGTAGCCGACCACACGCACTTCTCGTTCGGTCTGGTTGACATCTTTGGTGCCGAGCAACACCCTGGCGTCATAGAAAACATGACTGCCGGGGACAACAGGATTGGCGCTCAACTCCGTCTTACGAGAACTGGCTTTGATGCGGCAGACAAAGTGGCGCCCCTGATCCTGCCAGTCGTCAAAGTTTTTGTAACACTGGTAATAGCGGTCATAGACACCTGTCTGACCGGGAGCCACGAGCCGTTCCGCCTGAGGACGCTCGTCGCCCTTGCCGTCGGTTAATGTGACTTTCTGGGGGACACCACGACCGATATCGAACCCCAGGTGAACCTTGGCCTTTTTGGCTCCGTCTCGATAGTCCGCCCAGAGCATGGACAGCGTAGCGTCAATCAGCGAACCATCGACGGCGATCAGATCGCCGAGATCGGAGATGTCTTTGGCGACAGGAATCTTTTGTGAGACCTGTTTCTGCAGGTCTTCGTAAACATGAATCATCTGCTCCAGCCCTCGGGTATTGATCGCCTCAAAGAAGGCGCTTTTCCGGATACCGCCGGGCGGTGCAATATGAGTCGCGGCAAAATCTTCCTGCGTCAGAACCTGAAGCAGATGACGCCCCGAAGAATGCTCTTCGAGGTGATAGTAGGTCAGGATTTTCAACTGATCTTCAAACGTCATCTGCAGTGGCCTGTTGCCTCGGGCCTCAAGAACCGGGGCATGTTCGAGAGCGCCCTTGAACGGGGTAAAAAGTCGGACAATGGAGCGCCTGCTAAGCCGGGTACGGTGGCAGCGAACAAGTAATGACATTTTCGTAAATCCTCATATAAAATAGGTATTTACGAAAATCACCGCGCCGACTTCACGACGATTTGTCAAGCAAAAAATACGCTAACTTGTGAAAATATTTACAATTATCTGCAACTTTGGGTGAATGCAATTTGCTAACCGGACACTACTGGTAATTCAAGGTCGCGGCCACGAAATCATCCTCTCTTTGTTTCAAACAGGCCGGCCGGCCGCATCACGAATAAACGATCCGCTCTTGCCGCCATGCTTTTCGAGCAGCTGCACAGAGGCGATCTCCATCCCCCGGTCAATTGCCTTGCACATGTCATAAACGGTCAGCGCCGCTACCGATACGGCGGTGAGTGCTTCCATCTCGACCCCGGTGTTCCCAGTCACCCTGACCGTCGCTTCGATCCCGAGCCGCCCCGCGCCGGGGAAGGGGACGAAGTCGATCGCCACCGAGGTCAGGGCCAGGGGATGGCAGAGCGGGATCAGCTCCGCGGTCTTCTTCGCCGCCATGATCCCGGCGAGCCGCGCGACACCCAGGACATCGCCCTTCTCCAGGCTGCGGTCGAGAATCCGCTGCAGGGTGGCCTCCTGCATCCGCACCTCGCCCCTCGCCACCGCCGTGCGCCGGGTCGCCGGCTTGTCGCCCACCTCGACCATGATCGCGCGGCCGTCGGCGTCAAAATGACTGAATTTCTCCTCGCTCATCGACTTTTGCTCCTCACTCGAACAACTGGTCCAGCGCTTCCTCGGCGCTGCGCACCCCGCACAGGCGCATGCCCGGCGGGGACTCGAGATTTTTCAGATTGCCGGCCGGCAGCAGGCAACGGTCAAAACCGAGCCGGGCCGCTTCCTTGACCCGCAGCTCCGGCCGCGAGACGGCGCGAACCTCCCCGGCCAGGCCGACCTCACCAAAGAGGATGGTCCGTTCCGGGATCGGCCGGTTGCGATGGCTGGAGGCGAGCGCCGCCATCACGCCGAGATCGATGGCCGGCTCGACCAGCCGCACGCCGCCGGCGACGTTGAGGAAGATGTCCTGGGCCATCAGGGAGAGGCCGATCTTCTTCTCCAGCACCGCCACCAGCAGCGAGACCCGGTTGTGGTCGATCCCCATGGTGGTCCGCCGCGGGTTGCCGAGGGAGGAGCCGGAGACCAGGGCCTGCAGCTCGACCAGGATCGGGCGGCTCCCTTCGAGGGAGGGAACGACGGCGCTGCCGGCAACACCGACCGGGCGTTCGGCGAGAAAGAGTTCGGAGGGGTTGGCGACTTCCTGCAGGCCGGCCTCGACCATGGAGAAGACGCCGATCTCGTTGGTCGAGCCGAAGCGGTTCTTGACCGCGCGCAGGATGCGGTAGGGGTGGCCGGGATCCCCCTCGAAGTAGAGGACGGTATCGACCAGGTGCTCGAGCATCCGCGGCCCGGCGATGGCGCCGTCCTTGGTGACGTGGCCGACGATGAAGGTCGGCACCCCCTCGCCCTTGGCCTGCTGCATCAGCCTGGCCGCACACTCGCGCACCTGGCTGACACTGCCGGGAGCCGATTCGAGGGCGGCGGTATGAATGGTCTGGATCGAATCGATGACCAGGAAGGAGGGCCGGAGCTCCCGCACCCGTTCGAAGACCGCCTCAAGGGAGGTCTCCGCGAGCAGGTAGAGATTGGGGGAAGCGACCCCGAGCCGGTCACCGCGCAGCTTCACCTGGCGCGTCGACTCCTCTGCCGTCACATAGAGGGCCTTGCCGTTGGCGGCGAGGCGGTCGATCGCCTGCAACAGCAGGGTCGACTTGCCGATGCCGGGATCACCGCCGATCAGGGTCAGCGAGCCGGGGACAACGCCGCCACCGAGGACGCGGTCGAGCTCCAGGATGCCACAGCAGATGCGGTCTTCTTCGCTGATCTTCACCTCACTGAGGAGCTGGGGCTTGCCGGCCGGCGGCAATGCGCGGGCTGCCCCCCCCTTTGTTACCACCCGGGTCTCCTCGACGAGGCTGTTCCACTGGCCGCAATCGGGGCATTTGCCGAGCCACTTCGGGCTCTGCAATCCGCATTGCTGGCAGCTGTAGAAGGTCTTTGTCTGCTGGGCCAAATGTTTCCTCCCCCGAAAGTACCCGCATTCTAGGTGGCGGCTGCCGAGGTGTCAACTGATCCGCTTTCAGCTGATCCGGATTCGGCCCGGAGCATCCCGTCCAGACCGGCGCCAACGATTGCGGTGTTGCCGACCTTCCCATCTACCCCGTGCGGGACCGGCAAGAATTCGCTCGTTACGGAAAAAATGACCGGGCCGCGGAAAAAATTTGGGAATTCAGCCGCACCCGACCGGAAATAGGCGTTTTATTCGGTAGAATGAATGCGGACACGCCCAGGAGACGGAAGAATTAATCCGCCAGGAAGGGAGCTCGAAGCTCCCGTCGGGAACAAACCAGAATATCGAGGAGGACCCAATGCAAATGCAGATCAGGCCCATGGTGTCATTCGTTGCAGCAGTCGCCCTGCTCTTCTGCTCTTTCTCCACCGCTCAGGCCGCAGAAGAGCGCAACTACCTGATGGCTACCGCCTCCACCGGCGGCACCTACTACCCCGTGGGGGTCGCCCTGTCGACCCTGGTCAAGGTCAAACTCCAGCCTACCCAGAAGATCGGTATGTCGGCAATCAGTTCGGCCGGGTCCGGTGAGAACATCAAACTGCTGCGGGATAACGAAGTTCAGTTTGCCATCCTGCAGGGACTTTACGGCGTTTATGCCTGGAAGGGGACCGGCCCGATTGCGAGCGAAGGCCCGCAGAAAAACCTGCGTTCGGTGACGATGCTCTGGCAGAACGTCGAGCACTTCGCCGTCAACCGAAAATTTGCCAAGACCGGCACCGTGGCCGACATGGTCGCCATGAAAGGGGAAACCGTTTCCCTCGGCTCGAAGAACTCCGGCACCCTCGGCTCCAATACCGTCCTGCTGGAGAACCTCGGGGTGCCGAACGTTGAAACCTATTACAATCTCATCTACGTCGGCTACGGTCCCTCGGCGGACGCCATGCAGAACGGCCAGGCTGCCGGCATGAGCATCCCGGCCGGGGTACCGGCGGGGGCGATTACCAAGGCAATGGCCAATATGGGCAGCGACCTGGCGATCCTCGATTTTACCGATGCGGAACTGGCCAAGGCCGATGGCGGCATGGATCTCTGGACCCGCTACGTGATCCCGGCCGGCACCTACCCGGGGCAGGAGAAGGATATCAACACCATCGCCCAGCCCAACTTCCTCTCGGTCCGCGCTGACGTTGATGAAGACGCCGTCTACCAGATCACCAAGACCATCTATGAAAACCTGCCGTTTCTGAATGCCATCCACAGCGCCACCAAGGCGATGGCGATCGAAAAGGCGATCGCCGGGCTGCCAATGCCGCTGCATCCGGGCGCCGCCAAGTATTACCAGGAGGTCGGCATCAAGATCCCCGCCCGCCTGCTGGCCAACTGACGATGACTGGAGCGGCCGTCCGCAAGGACGGCCGCATTTCCTTGGAGTGAAGTCGTTATGAGTGCGCCGGATTCTGCTGCCGAGTCCCTCCCCATCCCCAGCCATGCCCTCCTCTTTATCGGGGTGACGGTTTCCCTGCTCCACCTCTGGTTCAACCTGGTCACCGTCCTCTCCTCCCTGTGGCAGAACTCCCTGCACTTCGCAGGATTTGCCCTGATGGCGGTGCTGGTCTACCCGGTGCGCAAGGATGGCGGACGCTTCTGGCAGGGACTCGACCTGCTGCTCGGTTTGCTGGCGGCCGGCTCTGCGATCTACCTGATCTCCATGGAGGACGCCATCTACGCCCGCGGCGTGCGTCTGCTGCCAACGGAATGGCTGGCCGGTATCGTCCTGATCCTTTGCGCCCTTGAATTGACCCGCCGGGTCGCCGGCTGGTTCATCCCGGTGCTGATCCTGATCGCCCTCTCCTACATCGGCTGGTGGGGGGGCGCCATCAGCGGCGTCTTCAAGTTCGCCGGTCTCTCCCCGGAGACGATCCTGTTCCGCAGCATTTACGGTGACGACGCCCTCTTCGGCACCATTGCCAGCATTTCGTCAAGCTACGTCTTCATGTTCATCCTCTTCGGCGCCTTCCTGCTTCGCTCCGGCGCGGGCGAGTTCGTCATCGACCTCGCCCGCGCCGTAGCCGGCCGCATGGTCGGCGGGCCGGGACTGGTGGCCGTGATGGCGTCGGGGCTGATGGGGACCATCTCCGGCTCGGCGGTGGCCAACACCGCCTCCACCGGGGTGATCACCATTCCGCTGATGAAACGGGCCGGTTTCCCCGCCAAGTTCGCCGCCGGGGTCGAAGCGGCCGCCTCCACCGGTGGCCAGCTGATGCCGCCGATCATGGGCGCCGGCGCCTTCGTCATGGCCTCCTACACCGAGATCTCCTACAACACCATCGTACTGGTCAGTATTCTGCCGGCGATCCTCTACTTCGCCACGGTCGGTTTTTTCGTGCGTATCGAGGCGAAACGCAGCCATGTCGATGCCCTCGACCATGAGGAGGTTTCGGCCCTCGCCGTCTTCAAGCGCGGCGGCATCGTCTTCCTCCTCCCGATTGCCGTTCTCATCGGGCTGCTGATCTACGGTTTCACCCCGACCTACGCCGCCGGCATCAGCATGCTCGCCGTGGTGGTCGCCTCCTGGTTCTCCCCGAACCGGATGGGACCGAAGGCAATCATCGAGGCGCTCGCTCTCGGCGCCCGCAACATGGTAATGACCGCCATCCTCCTCTGCTCCGTCGGCCTGATCGTCAACGTCATCTCCACCGCCGGCATCGGCAACACCTTTTCGCTGATGATCAACCAGTGGGCCGGGCACAATATGGTCATCGCCATTCTCCTGATCGCCCTCGCTTCGCTGGTCCTCGGCATGGGCCTGCCGGTCACCGCTGCCTACATCGTCCTCGGCACCCTCTCGGCGCCGGCACTGCATGCCCTGATCGCCGACGGCTTCCTGGTCGATGCGCTGATGAACGGCCAGGTCCCCGAGAGCGCCAAGGCGATCTTCATGCTCGCCGCCCCCGAGCACCTGGCGCAGATCGGCCAACCGATGACCCACGCCACCGCGCGGATGATCGTCGATGCGGTGCCGATCGACATGGCGAGCATGGTGCGCGAAGCGGTACTCAGCCCGCACACCCTCACCTACGCCCTGCTCTCCGCGCACCTGATCATCTTCTGGCTGAGCCAGGATTCCAACGTCACCCCGCCGGTCGCCCTGGCCGCCTTCACCGGCGCCGCCATCGCCGGCACCAAGCCGATGGAGACCGGTCTGCAGGCCTGGAAACTGGCCAAGGGGCTCTATGTCATCCCGCTGCTCTTTGCCTACACCCAGTTTATCGGCGGCTCCTGGGCCGGTGATTTCCTGATCTTCTTCTTCGCCTTTTTCGGACTCTACGCCTTTGCCGCCAGCATCGAAGGCTTTATGGAGACCCGGTTGCGCCTGCCGCTGCGCCTGCTCACCTTCGGTTGTGCCGCTGCCCTGCTCTGGCCCCTCCCCTGGTGGGGGCACCTGGCCGGGCTGGCGGTTTTGTCCGCAATTTTCTTTTTTAACTTCCACGCCTCCCGGCGCCAGCTCACAAAACCGGGAGAAACGGGAGCCTAGCGACCGGCAAGCCGATCAGCAGCACTCCAGTCCGACCCTCCCCACCCTTCGTGGCGTGCGGCTGCAGTGCAAGGCAGGCGTTGCGCGGGCCCTTGTTTTTCCGGCGCCAAACCAGCTAGAATGGCAAAGTTAACCTGAAAGGTGACCAATGCCCGGCTTTCTCCTCAAATACGGCCGCCAGTCGCTCCAGGCCGAGATCGCCGGCGGCCAGTTGCTGACGGTCGCGGACCGCGGCGCGACCGCCGAGCCGGAGGCGACGATCCGCGCCGCTCTCGCCGCGCCGATCGGCACCCTCCCCCTCTCCCGCATCCTTCAGCCGGGGGAATCGGTAGCGATTGTCACCTCGGACATCACCCGCTACACTGGCAGCGAGCTCTATCTCCCTCTGCTGGTTGCGGAACTGGAAAGCGCCGGGATTCGGCGTGCGGATATCGTCGTGGTGATTGCCCTCGGCATTCACCGCAAGCAGACTCCTGCCGAGCACGCCAGGACCCTCGGCCCCCTCTTCGGCCAGCTTCGCGTCATCGACCACGACTGTGACGACCCGGCGCAGCTGGTCGACCTCGGCCCCACCGCGGAAGGGCTGCCGGTACAGATCAACCGCACGGTGATGAGCGCCGACCGGGTGATCGTCACCGGCACCATCGGCGTTCACTATTTCGCCGGCTTCGGTGGCGGCCGCAAGGGGCTGGTGCCGGGGGTGGCGTCGCGCGCCACCTGCATGGCGACCCATTTCATGGTCTTCAACCCGCCGGAAATCGGCGGCAAGCACCCCCTCGCCGCTCCGGCGGTACTCGCCGGCAACCCCGTCCATGCGGCGATCCTCGCCGCCGCCCGCAAGGTGCAGCCCGACTTCCTCTTCAACACCGTCCTCACCCCCGACAAGCGGATTGCCGGGGTCTTCTGCGGCGAGCTGGAGGAAGCCCACCGCGCTGGCTGCGACTTCGCCCGCCGCCTTTATACCGTCCCGGTGGAGCAGCCGGCCGACCTGGCGGTGATCTCCTGCGGCGGCTGGCCCAAGGACCTCAATTTCATCCAGGCGCACAAGGCCCTCGACTACGGGGTCAAGGCGCTGCGCGATGGCGGCACCGCCATCCTCCTCGCCGAATGCGCCGACGGCTTCGGCAACCCGACCTTCTTCGACTGGTTCCGCTACCAGGAGCTGGACGCCTTCGAGGCGGCGCTGCGCAACCGCTACGAGATCAATGGCCAGACCGCCCACGCCACCCTCGACAAGGCGCGCCGCTACCGCATTATCCTGGTCAGCGCCTTCACGGGCGAGCAGACCGGCCGCATGGGGATGGAGAAGGCCGCCGACCTTGACGCCGCGCTGCGAATGGCGTATGAAAGGCTGCCCGCTGCGCCGCGGACGGTCGTCATTCCCGACGGCGGCACGGTGCTGCCGGTGACAATTACCCGCTGACCGCTCGTCCCAACTTCATTTCAAGAGAAGCACGAGGCCTGCCCATGCTTGAATCACACATCATCACCGAACTTAAAACCCTGGTCGGCGCCGCCAACGTCTCGACCGAAAACGCCGACCTGATCTGCTATTCCTACGACGCCACCCAGCAGCAGTTCCTCCCCGAAGTCGTCGTCCACCCGGGCTCCACCGAGGAGATCAGCGCCGTCATCAAGCTCGCCAACCGCGAGAAGATTCCGGTCTTTCCCCGCGGCGCCGGCAGCGGCTTCACCGGCGGGGCGTTGCCAACCAAGGGGGGGATCGTGCTGGTCACCGAGCGCCTCGACCAGATCCTCTTGATCGACGAGGAGAACCTGGTGGCGACGGTCCAGCCCGGGGTGGTCACCGAACAGTTCCAGCAGGCGGTGGAGAAGGTCGGCCTCTTCTACCCGCCCGATCCGGCCTCGCTCAAATTTTCGACCCTCGGCGGCAACGTCGCCGAGTGCGCCGGCGGTCCGCGCTGCGTCAAGTACGGCGTGACCAAGGACTACATCCTCGGCCTCGAGATCGTCACCCCGACTGGCGACATCATCCGCACCGGCGGCCCGACCATGAAGGGGGTGGTCGGCTACGACCTGACCAAATTGATGTGCGGCTCGGAAGGGACTCTCGGCGTGATCACCAAGATCGTCATCAAGCTGCTGCCGCTTCCTGAAGCGAAGAAGACGATGCTGGTCCTCTTCGACTCCATCGACGGCGCAGCGCAGGCGGTCTCGGCGATCATCCGCGGCAAGATCATCCCCACCACCCTCGAATTCATGGACGCAGCTACCATCGACTGCGTGCGCAAGGCGACCGGCCTGCAGGTCCCCGACGCCGCCAGGGCGGTGCTGATCATCGAAGTCGACGGCGATGCCGACGTCATCGACCGCCAGGCGGCGAAGATCGCCGAGATCATCCAGCCCCTCGGCGTCGTCGAGACCCGCATCGCCACCACCGCGGCGGAGAGCGAGGCGCTCTGGCAGATCCGCCGTTCGGTCTCGGCTTCCTTACGCAAGGTCAACCCCGACAAGTTCAACGAGGACATCTGCGTGCCGCGCTCCAAGGTGCCGGAGATGATCCGCAAGGTCGACGCCATCGCCGGCAAGTACAATATCCCGATCGTCAACTTCGGCCACGCCGGGGACGGCAACATCCACGTCAACGTCATGATCGACAAGAAGGTTCCCGGCGAACTGGAGAAGGCAGAGCAGGCGATCGAGGAGGTCTTCCGCGGCGCCCTGGAACTGGGCGGCACCATGAGCGGCGAGCATGGCGTCGGCATCGCCAAGGCGGCCTATATCCCGCTGGAGCTTTCCCCCGAGGCGAGCGAGTACATGAAGACGATCAAGCGCGCCCTCGACCCCAACAACATTCTCAATCCGGGGAAAATCTTCCTGGACAACTGAGCGATCTCCGCCACAGAGGCACAGAGACAGAGAGATAGGTCCGATATAGCTTTTCTCTGCACCTTCCTGTCTCAAGTGAGCGAAGCGAACGGGTGGCAGATAATCAACATGACCAAGCTGAAAGAACTC
The DNA here is from genome assembly GCF_001611275.1 of Desulfuromonas sp. DDH964. Classification (GTDB taxonomy): domain Bacteria; phylum Desulfobacterota; class Desulfuromonadia; order Desulfuromonadales; family DDH964; genus DDH964. The sequence continues at coordinate 3,597,075 of NZ_CP015080.1, forward strand.
GAACAGTACCGCGCAGAGATCGAGCAGTGCGTCAAGTGCGGCGCCTGCCGCGCCCACTGCCCGGTCTTCGGCGCCGAAAAGCACGAAGGGCGGGTCGCCCGCGGCAAGGTCGCCCTGGCCGGGGCCCTCCTCGACGGCAAGATCGGCCTCGAGGAGAAGGTCCTCTTTGACCTCTCCCAGTGCCTCCTCTGCGGCAGCTGCACCGCCCAGTGTCCGAACAAGGTGCCGACCGAGGAGATCGTCGCCGCGGCGCGGCGGCGCATCGCCCGGGAGAAGGGGCTCTCCAGTTTCGGCCGCGGCATGACCACGGTATTGCGGCGACAGAAGCTCCTCAACCTGCTGGCGAAGACCGGTGGATCGATGGCGAAGCTGCTGTTCAAAAAGCTCCCCGAATCGAGCGGCCTGCGCCTGCGGTTCCCCCTCCCCTACCTCGACCCGGACCGCACTCTGCCCGAGTTCACCGCCAAGCCCTTCCGCGAGCGGGTGCCGGAGTGGATCGAAGGAGAGGCGGGTCAACCGACCGTCGCCTTTTTTACCGGCTGCGGCATCAACTACATGTACCCGGCGGTCGGCGAAGCGCTGCTGCGGGCACTCAAGTTCCTCGGCGTCAGCGTCGTCATTCCCAAAGACCAGGGATGCTGCGGACTGCCGGCGGTGAGCGCCGGCGCCGGCGCGGCGGTGGAGGAACTTGCAGCGCAGAACCTGAAGGCGTTGACCGCCCGGCCGGTCGACTTTATCGTCACCGCCTGCGCCTCCTGCCATGCCGGCCTCGGCAAGGTCTACGCCGACCTCGGCGCGGAGTACCGGGCGCTCGGCGCCAAGGTCGAGGATATCTTCGTCTTTCTCGCCAACCACGGCCTGCCGGAAAAACTTGCCGCCCTGCCGGCGGCGGAGAAGAAGGTCCGCGTCACCTACCACGACCCCTGCCACCTGCGCACCCAGGGGATCACCAGGGAGCCGCGGCGGATCCTTGCGGCGCTGCCCCAGGTCGAATTCGTCGAAATGACCGGCGCCGGCACCTGCTGCGGCCTCGGCGGCACCTACTCGGTCTATCACTACGAGACGAGCAAGCAGATCGGCGCCAAGAAGGCGACCGCTATCGCCGACAGCGGCGCGGCGCTGGTCGCCACCGACTGCCCCGGTTGTATCATGCAGCTGCAGGATTCGATCAACCATGCCGGTGGCCGCCAAAAGGCGGTGCACATCCTGGAACTGCTCAACGACGCCCTCCCCTGACCGTCGCGCCTCCTTGTCCCAGGCCAGCCGTCCGCTATAATGACCGCCAGGGAGGAGTCCCATGGAACGACGGCTCTGCATCCTCTGGCTGCTGATTATCTGCCTCCTGCCCGTTGACGCGGCGGCGGCGCCGGCATTTTCTGCTGGCGACCTGGAGCTGCGCATCCATCAACTGGTCAACGCCGAACGCCAGGCGCAACGGCTGCCGGCACTGACGTTCGATCAGAAACTGGCAAAGATCGCCCGCGGCCACAGCCAGGACATGGCCGAAGGCGACTACTTCAGCCATATCGACCGCGCCGGGCACACTCCCGGCGAGCGCGCGAACGCGGCCGGTTTCGCCTGCCGCGTCCGCCGCGGCCAGCTCATCGATATCGGGGTCGCGGAAAACCTCAGCCTCAACCACCGCTACAGCAGCATGAGTATCGTCGTCCACGACGGCCGGGAAGAGCGCAGCTATCGCTGGAACAGTCTCGACGAAATCGCCCGGAGTACCGTTAACGGCTGGTTGTCGAGCCTTGGGCACCGGGAAAACCTGCTCGACCCGACCCTGGGCAGCGAAGGGATCGGCATCGTCTTCGCCGCCGACGGCAAAATCTACATCACCCAGCTCTTCTGCTGACCAACCACGCTGCAAAGAGAAAAGCCCGGCAGGCGCTGAACGCCTGCCGGGCTTTTCTTTGTCCCTTCGATTTCAGACCCGTCCGGGTTTTGCGTCAGCCACCAATGCCGGTCATCGGCCGGCGGTTGCGGACCTGTCCCCCGTCGCCGAGCCGATGCCGCTCCGGCTTGGCACAGACCGCCCCCAGCAGCGCCTGGCAAAGCTCCTCGTCCCCGGCACCGGCCCGCAGCAACTGGCGCAGGTCGATCTCCTGGTCACCGAGAAGGCAGGGACGGATGCGGCCGTCGGCAGTCAGCCGCAAGCGGTTGCACTCGCTGCAGATATGCCCGGAAATGGCGGGGATGACGCCGATCTGTCCGACACTGTCGGCATAGCGGTAGAGCCGCGCCGGACCGGCGTTGCCCACTCGGCTGACCGGCAGCAGCAGGCCGAGCCGGGAGAGTTCTTCGAGAATGCGGGGGGCCGGGAGGCGGCGGTCCGCAGGATAATCGAGGCCCTGGCCGAAGGGCATGAACTCGATAAAACGCACCTCCCAGGGGTGGCGCAGGGTGAGGCGGGCAAAATCGATGATTTCGTCTTCGTTGACCCCGCGGATCGGCACCATGTTCAATTTCAGCGGCGCCAGCCCGGCCTGCTCGGCGGCCGCAAGGCCGGCCAGGACCCGTTCCAGCCCCTCCCGCCGGGTAATCTCGCGAAAACGCTCGGGCCGCAAGGTGTCGAGACTGACGTTGACCCGGGCCAAACCGACCCGGGCGAGATCGGCGGCGTAATCAGCGAGGAGCAGGCCATTGGTGGTCAGGACCACCTCGGGGCGCTCCGGCAGGGCGCACAGGGCCGCAACAAAATCGACAACACCGCGCCGGACCAAGGGTTCGCCACCGGTCACCCGGATCTTGCGCACCCCGAGTTGCACCGCCAGCCGGGCGACCCGCAGCAACTCCTCGTAGGAGAGGATGGCGTCATGCCCCAGCGGCGGCACGCCGTCGGCAGGCATGCAGTAGCGGCAGCGCAGGTTGCAGCGGTCGGTGATCGACAGCCGCAGGTAATTGATGGAACGTCCGAAAAGGTCTTGCAAGGTACCCCCGTGCCCGGTCCGTTGCCAGGCTGAACCACGCGGCATCATACCACTGCCGGCCGGTTTCGGGCAATGCCGGCGTCAGGCTCCGGGAGTCTGCTTGGGGAGGAACGGTTCGAAGGGCCGCTTGTCGGCGGAACAGCGATGGGCTTCCTCGGGAGAGATCTTCTTCGCCTTGAGCATCTCCATGATGTGCTGATCCATCATCTGCATCCCCTCGCCGCGGGCGGTCTGCATGATGGAGGGGATCTGGAAGGTCTTTCCTTCCCGGATCAGGTTGCTGACCGCCGGGTTGCCGACGAGGATTTCGAGGGCGGCCGCCCGCCCCTTGCCATCGGCGGTTTTCAGCAGCTGCTGGCAGATGACCCCTTTCAGGCTCTCGCCGAGCATCGTCCGCACCTGTTCCTGGGCATCCTTGGGGAAAGCGTCGATAATCCGGTCGATGGTCTTTGCCGCGGAGTTGGTATGCAGGGTGCCGAAGACGAGGTGGCCGGTCTCCGCCGCGGTCATCGCCAGGGAGATCGTTTCCAGGTCGCGCATCTCGCCGACCAGGATGACATCCGGGTCCTCGCGCAGGGCGGCGCGCAAAGCGCTGGCAAAGGACTGGGAGTGTTCCCCGACCTGGCGCTGGTTGACCAGGGACTGCTGGTTCTCATGGACGAACTCGAGGGGATCCTCGAGGGTCAGGATATGTTCCTTGCGGGTCTTGTTGATCAGGTCGACCATCGCCGCCAGGGTCGTCGACTTGCCGCTGCCGGTCGGCCCCGTCACCAGCACCAGCCCCTTCTTCAGCTGGGTCAGCTTGCGCACCCCGTGGGGGAGCCCGAGGTCGTCCGCGGTGAGAATCTTGCTGGGGATGATGCGAAAAACGCCGCCGATGCCGCGATGGGAATCGAAGATATTGCCGCGAAAACGCGCCACCTCGGGGAGCTGGTAGGCAAAGTCGAGATCGCGGGTCGCTTCGAAATCGGCGCGCTGCTTCTCGGAGAGGATCTCGAAGAGGAGGCCGCGGGACTGCTCCGGGGTGAGGGGCGGGTAGTTGAGCCGCTGCATTTCGCCATGCAGGCGCAGGATCGGCGGGGCACCGGTGGAGATGTGAAGGTCACTGGCCCCTTGCTGTTTCATGAGCTTGAACAAGCTGTCGATCTTGGCCATCAGCACCTCTCCGTTGCGAACAGCGGCATCCGCGAAGATTAAAAAACCTGCCGACGGGGGAGTGGGCAGGTGGCGGCAATCGGCAGGGTTCTGTCGCGATTTCGGCAACCCGGCCGTCCTTGCCGGCGGCTGCTGGAGCGTACCGGCCTGGGACCCGCGGCTTTGCGTCTCCCGGTCTCCCGGGATTTGCCTCTTCGATCCCGGCCATTCTGGCAAAAGGGGCGTCAGCTTGTCAAGGCGAATTGCCGGAAGAGTGCCGCCACGACCTTGAACCGACGCCCCCCCTCGTGGTACATTTCCACGGCAATACCACAGCCTGAAAGTCTGCTTTTCGGAAGGAACATTCATGAGCAAAGCACTTGGACTTCTCTCCGGCGGCCTCGACAGCACCCTTGCGGCGCTCACCCTGAAGCGTCAGGGTGTCGAGGTGACCGCCATTGCCTTCGTCACCCCCTTCTTCGGCGCCGGGCGGGCACGCAAGGCCGCCGCCGCCATCGATATCCCCCTGATCGTCAGCGACATCGCCGATATCCATCTCGAGGTACTGAAGGATCCCCGCTACGGCTACGGCAAGAACCTCAACCCCTGCATCGACTGTCATGCCCTGATGTTTCGCCTCGCCGGTGAACGGATGGAGAGGGAGGGGTTCGACTTCCTCTTTTCCGGGGAGGTCCTCGGCCAGCGCCCGATGAGCCAGAACATGACCGCGCTGGCGACGGTCGCCAAACACTCCGGACTGCGCGACCGGATCCTGCGTCCCCTGAGCGCCCGGCTGTTGCCGATCACGCCGATGGAAGAGGCTGGGCTGGTCGATCGTGAACAGCTCCTTGACATCCAGGGTCGCTCGCGCCGGCGCCAGGCCGAACTCGCCAAGGAGTGGGGTCTCACCGACTACCCCTCCTCGGGGGGGGGCTGCCTGCTCACCGAAAAATCCTTCATCGGTCGGCTCAAGGACCTGCTCAGCCATCATCCCGGTGCCACCCCGGTCGATGTGGAACTCCTCAAGCTCGGCCGCCAGTTCCGTCTCTCCCCCCGGGCCAAGCTGACCCTGGGCCGCAACCTCGCCGACAACGAGGCCCTTAAGGATCTGGCCCGGCCGGTCGACACCCTGCTGCGCGCCGCCGACTACTCCGGTCCCCTCGGCCTGGTCAGCGGCCAGCCGGCCGAGGCGGAGCTGCACCTTGCCGGTGCTATCGTCGCCGCCTACGGCAAGGGGCAGGCGGAAGCCGAGCTGACGATCCTGGCCCAGCAGGAAGAGGAACAGCAGGAGTTCTCCGTCGCCCCCCTCGACCGTGAAGGTTGTCGGTCCTTGCAGGTCGACTGAGACACATTGCCGGCACAAGCGCAGAGCGCCCCGGGGGATCACTCCTCCGGGGTGCTCTGCGTTCTGGCACGGGAAGTCGGCTCAGGGAGCCGTGCTGAAATGGCGCACCGGTCCCGGCGTCACCAAATCGCCGCTCTGGACAAACTTGGCGGGGTTGGCGAAATACCGGAAATGCTATCTCTACCTTCTCACCGCAAACGCTTTCGGATTACCTCCTATTTCCTGTTATCCGAGTCCGAAAGGGGTCGCACCGAGCAGTACGGTTGCCTTCCGAGCTTTGCATACGGCCGTCACTGCAGAACACGAATCTTACGGGACGCCCGGCGCAAAGGTCATGGCGCGCCCGTTTCATCAAAACAGCCGACCCACTCCACTGTCAGCGTCGCCACCCCGAACACCGTCTCTACCTTCCCTTTCAGGAGGTAGGGGCGCAGCCGCGTCAGCTTGCGACAGAAGCGGGCATAGGCGGCAGGGAAGAAGGTCGCGTCGAAGAGGGCGCTGGTGTCCTCGAAGGTGATGAACTCCATCGGCCGGCCATCCTTGTCCTGCACCGGCTTGCCGGTCACCCACCAGCCGATCATCGTCACGTAACGCCCGCTCCAGGCGCCGATCTCCCGCGCCGGCAGCGGCCGGATATGGGCGATGGCGCGCCGGTGCAGCTCAAGAGGGTGGCAGGAGACCAGCATCCCCAGGGTCTCGAGCTCCTGGTTCAGCACCGTGCGCCGGTCGTAGGGCGGCGGTGCCGGCAGCTCCGGGGTTGCGTCGAAAAGCGATGCTGTCCCGCTCTCCGGGGCGGCACGGGCGAGGAGTTCCCAGAGGAGTCGCGGCCGCTTCTCCCGCCCTTCCAGCGCATCGAAACAGCCGGCCTTGATCAGGCGCCGCACATCCTCCGTATCGAGCCGTACCCGTCGCAGGAAGTCGCTGAAGCCGGTATAGGACCCGCCGCGCTCCCGCTCGGCGAGGAGCGCCCGGCCCGCCGACCCGGTGAGTCCGTGGATCTGCATCAGGCCGAGGCGCAGCTCGTTGCCCCGGCCGGTGCAGGGGTGATCACTGGCGTTGATGTCGGGCGGCAGGACCTTGATCCCCATTCGGCGCACCTCGGAGAGGTAGGCGAAGGGGGAGTAAAAGCCCCCCTGGTTGGCAATCACCGCGGCCATGAACTCGGCCGGGTGGTTGGCCTTCAGAAAAGCCGCCTTGCAGCTGACCAGGGCGTAGGAGGCCGAGTGCGGCTTGCAGAAGGAGTAGCCGGCAAAGGAGAGGATCTGCTCCCAGATCGCCGCCACCACCGCTTCTGGCACCCCCCGCTCCCGGGCGCCGGCGCTGAACTGCTGCCGGTAGTCGGCCAGGGTCTGCGCCTTGTGCTTCTTGCTGATGATCTTGCGCAGTTGGTCTCCCTGCGCAGCCGAGAAGCCGGCCAGGGCCATCGCCAGCTGGGTGATCTGTTCCTGGTAAATGGCGATGCCGTAGGTCTCGTCGAGAACCCCGGCCAGGAGCGGATGGAGGTGCTGCCAGGGGGCGCCGTGCATGCGGGCAATGAACTCGAGGATGAAGCGGTTGGCGGCGGGGCGGATGATGGAGGAGGCCATCACCAGGTGCTCGAAGAGGTCGCATGCTGCACCGCGCGGGTTGTGCAGCCACATACGCCGCAGCAGCTGGCGGGTCGCCGGCGACTCGATATAGAAGCAGCCCATGGTCGCCCCTGAGCGGAGCAGTTCCCGGGTCGGCTCGTCGTCCAGCGGCCGCCAGCTGGCGTAGTCGATGATCGTGCCGGTATGGCGTTCCACCGCCGCCAGGGCGTCGCGGATCACCGCCAGCGAGCGGTTGCCGAGAATGTCGATCTTTACCAGCCCGGCCGCCTCGGCCTGGTCCTTCTCCCACTGGGTCACCGGCAGCCCCTTGGCGCTCACCTCCACCGGCACATAGCGGCGCAGCTCGTCGGGGACGATCACCAGCCCGCCGCAGTGCAGGGCGAGATGACGCAGCTGAGGGCCGAGGCGGGCGGCGATGCGCAGGATTTGCTGCCAGTCGGCGTCGAAGCTCTCGCCGGCGAAGAGCGGATGGCTGGCGACCGCGCCGGCGGTCTGGTCCGCCTTCCAGTAGCCGGAGACGCGCTCGGTAAGGCGCTTGATCTCGGCATCGGGAAGACCGAAGACCTTGGCCACCTCGCGCAGCGCCGAGCGCCCCTTGAAGCCGATCTGGTTGGCGACCATCGCCGCACGCTGCGCGCCGTAGCGGGCGAAGGCAAAATCGAGGATGGCGTCGCGCTCGTCCCAGGGGAAGTCGATGTCGATGTCGGGCGGGTCGCTGCGCCCTTCATGGAGGAAGCGTTCGAAGAAGAGGTTGTGAGCAATCGGGTCGACGTGGGTGATACCGAGGCAGTAGGCGACCAGCGAGGCCGCCGCGCTCCCCCGGCCGCAGGTGCGCGGCGACTGGGCGGCGATCTCCTCGACCACCAGAAAGTAATCGGCGAACCCCTTGGCGCGAATGATGGCGAGCTCCTTTCGCAGCCGCTCCTCCACCCGCCCGTCAATGGCGCCGTAGCGCCAGCGGGCGCCGCGCCGGGCGCGCTTTTCCAGTTGCGCGTAGGCCTGCTCCTGCCCCAGACCGCGAAAGGCCGGGAAGATGGTGGCGGAAAACTCCCAGTCGCTGCGGCACTCGACCGCAATTCTTCGACTGTTTTCCAGCGCCTGCGGGCAGTGGGGAAAAAACGCGGCGAGCTTTCCCGGCGCCAGCAGCAGGTCTCCCTCCCGGGCGGTATCGGCGGGGGCAAGGCGCGAAAGCTTGGTATTAAGGGCGATGGCGCGCAGCACCCGGTGCAGCTCGAAATCACCGGGATCGAGCAGCAGCGCCCGGCTGGTGGCAACGGGGGGGAGCCCCAGCTCGCGGGCGAGGGTGAGCGCCCGGTGCAGCTGGTGGCCGGGGGAGAGCTCGACATAGAGATGTTCGTCCCCCTGGCGACGCAACGGGGTGAGAATCTCGGCCTGGTCGGCGAGGATCGTCAGGCCGCGGCGATACTGCCGCAGCGCCGCGGCGAGGTCGAAGTCGGCGCGGCAATGGAGTTCCGAGAGGAGCCGGCAGAGGTTGGCGTACCCCTCGGCGTCGCGGGCGAGGAGCACGGCGCGCTTCCCCGCGTGGAGCGCCTCGGCACCGATGATCGGCCGCAGCCCGCCGCGCCGCGCCTCTTCGAGGAAGTTCGGGATGGCGTAGAGGCCGTTGCGGTCGGTCAGCGCCAGGCTCTCGAAGCCCATGGCCCGGGCGGCGGCGCAGAGCTCGGCGACGGGGCGCACTCCCCACTGGGGGGAGGCGGCGGAGTGGAGGTGGAGGGGGACGTAGCTCATGGGGGGAACCGGTTTCGCAGTGTGCCACAGGGGCCAGCAGCTGAAATTTTCTGTTCAAGGGCGTCTCTCACCCGTTCGCTACGCTCACTTGAGATCACGGAGGACACGGAGAAAATCTCAAAGCGTTTCGCGCGGATCACTTCGGATCAGATCTGATTAAGGTCGGATTGAACCAGTCCCAGGCCTGATCAGATTTTTATCCGAAGTGATCCGATTTGATCCGCGTGCAACCAGGTTTTCTCCGTGATCTCTGTGAGAGACGGCTTTCGCCGCCGTTTACGTCACCAGCGCCCGGCCACGCCGCAGCACCTGCATGCCGTAGCGGTCGCGCAGCGCGTCGATCGCCTGCTGCAGGGCGAGCTGGTGGGGGGACGGGCCAGCGGCGGTGAAGAGATCGACCTGGGGGGAGACCGGACCGAGGCGGGTGCAGGCGAGGCGCAGCCCCTTGACCCGCAGCCGCCGGCTGCAGGCACGGCGGAAGAGCTCTTCGGCCGCCGCCAGCAGCACCAGGTCGTGGTTCTGCGCTGCCGGCAGGCGCTGGCGGCACTCCTCGCGTACGCCGTCGACATAAAAGAGGGTCAGCGCCAGTTCCGCCGTCCCCGCTCCCTGGCGGCGCAGCCGCCGCCCGCAGCTCTCCGCCAGGCGGCAGAGTTCGGCGAGGAGCAGCTCGTCGTCATTCTCCTCGCGGGAGAGGAAGGCCTCCTCGACCACGCCGGGTGCCTGCCGCGGCGGCAGCACCGGCGAGGGGTCGATGCCGCGGGCGCGCTGGTGCAGCAGCGGCGCCAGCGGCCCGAAGGGGAGGCGCAGCTGGGCGATGGATAGCCGCGCCAGCTCCTCGACCCGGCGCAGGTTGAGCTCCTGCGTCAACGCCAGCTGGCGGGCGGCGCCGATCCCCGGCAGCACCGTCACCGGCAGCGGCCCGAGAAACCCTTCCTCGGCGCCGCGCAGCACGTCGCAGACCCCGGGGCGCTCGAGGTAGCCGGCGGCGATGCGGCTGACCAGCTTGTTGCCGGCGACGCCGACGGAGCCGGCCAGGTGCAGCCGCGCGGCGAGCTCTCGCTCCAGGCGCGCGGCGGCGTCGCGCCCCGGCCCGAGCAGCCGCCCGCAGCCGGTCAGGTCGAGGAAGAGGCGGCCGGCGGCGGCCGGCTCGATCAGCGGCGAGTAGGCGGCGCTGACCGCGAGCAGGGCGCGGCCGGCGCGACCGAGCAGTTCGGGGTCGGGGGGGAGGAGGAGCAGCGCCGGGCAGCGGCGCCGGGCCTGGAAGAGCGGCATGCCGGCGAAGACGCCGTCGGCGGCCGCCTCGGCGGAGACGCACTGCAACAGGGCGCGCTCCGAGTGGCCGGGGGCAACAGCGACCGGGCGACCGCGCAGCGATGAATCGACGACCCGGGCGACGGCGACGGCAAAGGCGGGGATCTGCAGGTGGAGGATATCGCGGGGCATGGGAAAGACGGACTAAATACAGTGGCGGATCACCCCGACCACCACTCCCTCGATGCGGAACTCTTCGCTGCCGTCGAGGAGGATCGGCTGCAGCGCCGGATTGGCGGGGTGGAGTTCGACGACCGCCCCTTTTTGCAGCAGGCGCTTCACCGTCGCCTCGCCGTTGATCAGGGCGACCACGGTCTGACCGCTCTCGGCGCGAGCCTGCTTGCGCACCACCACGTAGTCACCATCGAGAATGCCGTCGCCGATCATCGAATCGCCCCGCACCCGCAGCACGAAGTTTTCCCCTGGGCCGACCATCGACGGCGGCACCTCGATGGTATCGGCGGTAGCGATCGCCTCGATCGGCTTGCCGGCGGCGACCGTCCCGGCCAGCGGCAGTTCCAGTGCCGCCCCCTGCGGCCGCAGCACCCGCAGACCGCGGCGGGCGTTCCAGTCGCGGGAAAGCGCCCCCTCGCGTTCGAGGCGCACCAGGTAGTTCTGCACCGTGCCGAGGGAGCTGAACCCGAAGGCGCGGGCGATCTCCTGCTGCGACGGGGCGTACCCCTCGCGCTCGGTGTGGGCGAGGATGAAGTCGAGGACGGCTTTCTGCTTGGGGGTCAACGGGCTCATGGCATCCTCCAATGTGGTGGATGCTAGAATATGCGTAAGTTATGCGTAAGTCAAGGGGGAGGGGATTATGGCGATTGCCGCCCGCCAGCGCTTCAGACGAGGTCGGGGTTGTGGAGGAATTCGCCGAGCAGGTAGGACTCCGCCTTCTCCTCCTCCAGCCCCGCCGCCATCATCTGCTCCAGTTCCCAGTCGATATGGCGCTGCAGGGCGAGCAAATGTTCCTGCAGCCGCCCCTCGCGCTCGATACGCAGCAACAGGTCGGGCCGGCAGGTGGTAAGATAATCGAGGCGCATCCGGCCGAACCGGTTCAATTGATCCATGGTTCTCCTCACGTGGTTGCCTGACGCTGATTGTTACGGCCAAGAGTAAGGGTCCGATGAGGAGCGGATAAAAAGGGGACGAGGCGCCAATCGGCCCCTCACCGAACGCTCATCCGGCCGCAACAGTTCGCGCCCACGCTGAACGCCAATCCCGCCAGGAGGGTCACCATGCTCCGCAATATCACCGCCCGGCTCTACGCCGACCGACCCGACGAAACCCTCTACCACTACACCACCCTCAGAGGGCTGCTCGGCATTATCGGCAGCCGGACCCTCTGGGCCAGCGATATCCGCTATCTCAACGACTCAGCAGAGATGAAACACGCTGCCGACCTGATCAAGCGGGAGATCGCCCGCCGCATCGCCGCCGGCCACCCCAATCCGAAGTTGTTGAACCAGTTCCAGTACTGGGTCGGCCACCGCGTCACCCACGGCCACATGCTCTTCTCCGCTTCCTTCCGCAGCAACGGCAACCTCCTCAGCCAGTGGCGCGGCTACAGCACGCACGGCAAGGGGGTGAGCATCGGCTTCGATCCGGAGCAGATCGTCGCCCTCGCCCGGGCCCAGGATTTTCAGGTCGGGCGCTGCATCTACGCCCCGGCGCGGCAGCAGGAGCTGATCGGCACCGTGGTCGACGCGGTGGAGGCGGTCGCCGAAGAACAGGGGGAGTGCACCGACCCGGAGCGCCGTTCCCCCGACCAGTCCTACCACGACAGCTTCGAACTGGTGGAAAGCGACCTGCTGCGCATCGCTGCCATTCTTAAGCACCCCTCCTTTCAGGAGGAGGATGAGTGGCGGGTGGTTTCGCCGGTTTTCAGCGATCTCGCCACGGCACCGATCCACTTCCGCGAAGGGACCTCGATGCTCGTCCCCTACCTCGAATTCGGCCTTACCACCGGGGAGGAGACGCTGCAACTGGAACACCTCTTCCTCGGCCCCTCCCCCAACATCAGCATTTCGATGAACTCCCTGGAACTCTGCCTCGCCCACCACGGCATCCGCCCGGCTGCCGGCATCAGCTACTGCCAGATCCCCTACCGACAACGTTAGCGAACCTGGAAAGCCTTGCACCCGCCATGTGTCTCATGCGTCTCATGGGACACATAGGGCATATGGGACCCATGAAATCTTGCCCCAGCTACGCCCTCGCGCCAAGGGCGACGACCAGGCGCAGGCTGACCGCGTAGAGGAGCGGCAGCAACAGTGGAGCGGTCAGCGCCCAAGCGCAAAGGGCGGCGCCACCGGCATTCGCCAGAGTGTGGAGGAGATCGTCGGTTGCCGCGACCGGAGTGGCTGCCGGAAACCAGGCGCCGCCGAGGCGCAGGTAGGGCCAGGCGAGGAGCAACTGCAGCGGCCAGGCGGCATAATTGCCGGCCTGCACCGCTAAAGGGTTGAGTCGCAGCGGCAGCGCAACCACCAGGCAGAGGAGGCTCGTTCCCCAGGGGAGCGGCATCACCCCGACGAGGGCACCGACCGCCAGCGCCCGGGCCGCTGGGCCGGGCCCGAGACCGTCACCGAGGAGTTTCAGCAGGGGATCGAGCAGGCGCCGCCGCAACCATTCGCGGTAGCAGTGGACGGCGGCGCCCGGTTCAGATGCGTTCGCGATGGACATGGAAGGAGAGGGTCGCGCCGGTTACGGCGCTGCGCCCGGTATAGAGAAAGATCACCAGCCAAAGTGCCTGCAGGGCGAGGAGCAGCGCCGGCTGCCAGAGGGCAGCCAGCCCGGCGCCGAGGTCGGGGCGCAGCGTGGCGGGAGCGGCGAAGTACCAGGCCATGGCCAGAGCGTAGGGGATGGCCGCCAGACCCATCCACTGGTAGGCCGAGAAGGACTGGTCGCCACGGTAGTCGGCGCGCAGCAGCTCGGAAGCGACCCGCCACCCCTGTGTCACCAGGGTGCCGAGGAGGAAGGCGAGGGCGAAGTGGCCGGCGAGAAAAAGGCCGATATTGAGCAGCCCGGTCGTCACATAAAGAGTCGCGGTGAGCATCTGCACCGGCACCACCGGCTTTCCGGCGAGGCCGCTGGCATAGGCGATCTTCTTCAGTTCCCCGGAAAAGACCAGCGGCCGGCGCCCGAAGAGACGCCGCAGCAACGGTCCGCATTCCTCCAGCGGCTTGCCGTAGCAGCAGCCGAAGCTGAGGCAGGCGAGGCGCCCGAGCCCTTCGCCGAAGGCATAAGCGGTGACGATCGCCGCCAGCGTCGCCAGGATCGGCAACGGCCGGTCACCTTCGGCCCAGGGGAGGAGATTGGCCAGCCCGACCACCCAGGGAGCAACCAGGGTCCCGACGAAGACGGCGCCGCCGACGGTGAAGGTGTGGGCCTTCCCTTCCACCAGCCAGGCGACCACCCTGGAGGCCGGCACGCAGATGCCGAGCATCAGGATGGCTACGGTCAGCACCGCCGCCAGGGGGGCGTGCAAAGCTCCGAGCAGCAGGAAAAGGATGGCCGTCGCCACCAGGTAGGCGTTGGCGGTGAGCAGGCCGTACCAGGTCAGGTTGAGGCCCTGCCAGGCCCCGTCGGCATTCCGGCGCCGCGGCAGGGCCGCAAAGATCTGCCAGTTCTCCCGGGGCAGGGTACGCACTCCCCAGGCGAGAAGGCCATAGCAGAAGAGCGCCAGCAGCAGCACGAAGAGGGTCGGGTTCATGTCGGGGACTCCTCCTTGCGCAGGCTCGGCCGGGTCGCCGTCGGCCAGTCGAGAAGGTCGCCGAGGGAGGCCTCGGAGGCTTCGGCCAGGTAACGCAGCCCCCAGTAGAGCCCGAGGGTGGCGCCGAGCAGGAGGAGGAGCAGGGTCATCGGGTTCATGGTCAATTCTCCTTGTCGTGAACAGGTTGGATCGTTTCGTACGGCCAGGCAAGAAGCGAACGCACCACCAGTTCGGTCTCGACCAGTGGAGTGCCGAAGCCTTGGGTGAAGCGACTGGCAACGTCGCGGCGCTGCTGATTGGCGAGCAGGTCACCGGCGAATTGGATCCGGTCCGGCTCGAAGAGCAGCACGTCGGTGCTGCTCCCCGGACGGTAGAGGCTCTTCGGCTGCCCCTTGGCGACGAACATCCCCGGTTGCAGCGGCTGCGGGTCGTCGTAGCGCGTCGTGCTGTAGCGCTGCTCCACCGCGCCGATCATCAGCGCCACCACCTCGATCATCGCCACCCGGCCGACCTGCGAACCGCCGGCAACGTCGGTGTCGATAATGGTCACTACCCGCCGGTTCTTCGAGTAGGGAGTGGCGATGGTCACCACCGCCTGCGGGTTGCAGGAGTGGTAGCTGCCGTCGAGCTCGTAGATTTCAGAGACCTCACCGGAGACCGGCAGGTGGTTGTAATGGTACTTGTCCGGGGTGAGGCGAAAGACCGCGAAGTCGCCGCCGGCGAAGACCGCCTGCCAGCCCCGCCGGGTTTCGCCGAGCAATTCCGCAAAGGAGAAGAACTTGTCCTTGAGAAAGAGATGGCTGGTCTCCCGGCAGGAGCCGACGATCACCCGGGCGTCGGCCGGCGAGACGATCGCCGCCGGATCTTCCGGCAGCGGCCGGCATTCCCAGTAGCGGATGCGCCGCTCGAAGACCTTGCGCGCGGTGTCGAGCGCCTCGGGCGGATCGAGGCACTCGCCGAGGTCGACCCCGCATTCGCACAAGAAGCGGCGATTGCCGGCGACCCGGGTCGCCAGCGCCAGGTCGTAGTTAAAGAAGCCGAGCAGCGCGCTGCTGCGCGCCCCGGTCAACAGGTTGAAGAGGGCCGGCGCCCGTTCCCGCAGCGGGTGGTAGAGAAAGCGCACCAGCTGGTCGCCGAAGAGGCGCTCGGCACGCACCGCGCCGCTAGAGCGCTCGATGTAGTGATGAGCGAAGGTCATGATCGTCCTTGTCGTGGCTCGCGGTCGCGCCCGCGGAATCGTCGGCGGCGACGGTCAAAAGGAGCAGGCCGATCAGGCGCTGCAGCGTCGCGGCGGAGGCGCTGCCGTCGAGCACTTCCTGGCAGAAGCCGGCCCAGGAGTGCCCCGGTCCCTGGGGGAGCAGTTCACCCAGAGCCCGGCGCAGGGGCTCTGCAAGGGTGGGCGTGAGCCGGACCAGGTCGGCGGCCAGTTCACCGAGAGCCGCACGCAGCTGGGTCCGGCGCAGCTCTTCGCGGTAATAGCGCTCGGCGGCGAGGTTGAATTCCCGGGCCGGTACCCGCATCGGGTTGCCGGCCCCCAGGGTTCCGAGAATACCGGCCGTCAGCCGGCCGGCCGCTCCGTGCAGCGCCGGTTCCTCAAGGCGCCGGGAAAAATCGTCCAGGACATCACCGACGCCGAGGCTCTCGACCAGGTCGGCGGCTTCTTCCCGCAGCATCTCGAGCAGGGTCCGCTGGTATTCCAGTACCGGCACCCGGAAATAGCCCGGATAGCGGCTGCTCGGTCGCACCTTGCGGGTGCGCTGCAGGATGCGCCGCAACAAGAGGTTGCGGCTGCTGCGGCGGACGTAGAAGGTCGGGATGCCGGCGGCGGCGAAGAAGAAGATCTGCCGGCGCTCGCTCTCCGTCACCGGGTCGTCGGGAACCAGGCGGTGATGGAGGCGGCCGGTCGCCATCTGCCGGTAGGCGAAGGTGGTCACCAGGGTCTGCAGCGCCGCCGCTGCAGCGAGATCGGCTCCCAGGTCGGGAAAGAGGCTGTAGTGACGCCCCTCGAAACCGGAGAAGCCCATTGCCGCGAACTGGCGCTGGCGGCAGAGGAGATAGAGGGACATCTGCGGATCGAAGGCGCCCAGCGCCGCCAGGTCACCCTTGAGCCGCTCGTGGTTGCCCAGGCGACCGTCCAGCGCCGGGCTCGCCCAGGTCGAAAGGAGCGCTGCCGGATAGTCGATGAGGCGGGCATCGGGGATGAAATCACCGCGCAGGCCAAAGCCGGCGCTCAGGGACTGATCGAGCCACCCGGGACCGAACGGGGTCAGCGACCGGCCGCAGATCGCCAGGTCGGCCTTCTTGCGCCAGCGCCGCCAGAGCATGCGCAGGTGGGTGTAATCGAGCTCGTGAGGAAGAAAACCGAGGGCGAGTTCCGGATGGAAATCGGAAAATCCCATGCGTGAGGGGGCGGCGCTGCAGGTACCGACGAAGAGGGGGAGAAAATGCTCGATGCACTTGATGGCAAGGTCGCCGGCATACTTCTCCTCCGCCGCGCCGAAACCCGAGGCCGGGTCGGCCACGGCGGCGCTGAGCAGGCGGCTGCCGAGACTGATGTGGGTGCCGTTGTTGGCGAGGCTGGTGTTGGAGACGTTGGGGAGGACCACCAGGTTGTTGGTGATGATCCCCGCCTCGCGCAGCTTGGCCACCGCCTGCAGCTGGCTGCGGCTCAGCACCTGGTGACAGAGTTCCATGTAGCGGTGCTTCTTCTCGCCCTGGTCCCAGCCCGACAGGCAGGGGCTCATGAAGAGCTCGCGGTAAAAGCCGTCGGCGATCAGGCCGTTGAGTTCGCGCTGCCGCACCGGAGTCTGCGGCGCGAAGTAAATGCGCGCCTGCTGGCCACTTTCGGTCAGGCCGAAGCGACGATTGGCGTATTCAACGATCAGTTGCGAAAGGAGATAACGCCGGGCAGTCTCGCGGGCCAGTGGCGCCCCGTAGCCGGGACCGGGTACTAGGGAAAGCACGCGAAAAGAAAAGGTTTCGGGGCTGGTGTTGTCGCTGAGAAAATGCGCCAGCAGGCGCTCGCCGCAGGTAGCGAGGGGGCGCGGCAGGCCGCCGTCGGCGGCGATGGCGTCGGCCAACCCGAGCTTGAGCAGGTAGCTGACGGGGATCCGCAACTGCTCTTCGCCCTGCTGCTGGATGACGAAGCGTGCGACGTCAGTGCGCTGACCGGCTGCCGGATCCCCCTTGTCGGCGAGCAGATCGTGCTCCAGGACCGCCCCGGCGGCGGGGGCGAGCAGCCGGCGCGGGAATCGGACCCAGCTGTTTTCCCAGACCTGCTCGCGGTTCTCGGCCAGGAACCGTTCCAGTTCACCGAGGAGTTTCGGCGAGGTGTCGCCGGCCCTGGTACGGCGGACGATATTGGCGAAGTAGTTGGAGTCGGCGATGGTCTGCGGCAGGTCGACAGATTCGCGACGGCCGATGACCACCGCCTGCAGCTCGCTCTCACCGCCGGCGGTAACATCGGCGCCGCTGAAAGGGAGCTGGCTTCCGAGTCCCCGTAACAGGCGGGGGAGATCGAACCCGGCGCGACGGGTTGAGTCGGGAAAAGTGACGAGTCGCTGGGGACGGCTGGGCATGGTCCTCCTTGCGGGGCAGCAATGCATTCTGGCTGCCTGATGGGCCAGGAAACTAATTCCCCTCTGTTCATCCGCCGCTACGGTTTGATGATTTTTTGGTTAGAGCGACAGGTCCCATGGGTCCTATAGGCCTTATAGGTCCTATGCGACCCATGGGACCATTGATCATTCCCCCTTCACCGATTTCTCATCCCGCCGCAACATGCCGCTAACCGGCTCCCGCCACGCTGCCACCACGCTAGTCTTTAACGTGGAGGAAATTCATGCCCCAGGTCCCCGAACTTACGTCCTCACCCTTCACCCTCCCCCATCAGTGGCGTCCGGTGGCCCCCATCGCCCGGCGCCTGCTCGCTCTCGACCGCTGTCAGGAGATCTATGCCGGACTTCCCGCCGACCTGCGCGGCGCTGAATTCATCAGCCGCCTGCTCGGAGCCCTGTCGCTGCGGGCCGACTGCACCCGCTCGGACCGCGAGCGCATTCCCGCACAGGGGGGGCTGCTGGTGATCGCCAACCACCCCTTCGGCGCCGCCGAAGGGCTGCTGCTCGCTCACCAGTTGCTCCAGGTCCGCTCCGACGTGCGGATTCTTGCCAACCATCTATTGAACCGTATTCCGCAACTCAAGGACCTGCTGATCGCCGTCGACCCCTTTGGCGGTCCGGGTGCCGCCCCCGGCAATCGCCAGCCGCTGCGCCAGGCGCTGCGCTGGCTGAAGGAGGGCGGCGTCCTGGTGGTCTTCCCCGCCGGCGAGGTCTCGCACCTCCAGGTCGGCCGCAACGGGGTCAGCGATCCGCCCTGGGCGGAGAATCTCGCCGGACTGGTCCGCTGCAGCGGCGTCCCGGTGCTGCCGGTCTGGTTCGGTGGCGGCAACGGCGCCACCTTCCAGCTGGCCGGCCTGCTCCACCGGCGCCTGCGCACCGCCCTGCTGCCGCGCCAACTCCTCAACAAGCGCTGCCGCACCCTGCCGATGCGCATCGGCGGGGTGATAGGCGCCGACAAGCTTGCCGGCTTTTCCAATGACGCCGCCCTGGTCGATTACCTGCGACTGCGCACCTACCTCCTCGGCAGCCGTTCCCAGCCCCGCAGCGGCGAACGCGGGGACGCGGCGCGGCCGCAGGCGCCGCTGGTGCCGGCACGCATCCCGGAGGCCCTGGCCGCCGAAGTCGCCGCTCTCGGCGCCGAACAGCGCCTCACCGGCAGTGGCGAGCTCGAAGTCTATCTTGCCGACGCCCGTCAGATTCCGCAGCTGCTGCTGGAGATCGGTCGGCTGCGCGAGGTCACTTTTCGCGCCGTCGGCGAAGGAACCGGCCGCGAACTCGATCTCGACGAGTATGACAACCACTACCAGCATCTCTTTCTCTGGAACGCCAGGCGCCGGGAAGTGGCCGGCGCCTACCGCATCGGCCGGGTCGACCCGCAGCGGGGTCTCCCCCCCGAACGCTTCTATACCCACACCCTGTTCCGCTACGGCGCACAATTCCTGGAACGCCTCGGCCCGGCCCTGGAGCTGGGCCGCTCCTTCGTGCGTCCCGAATACCAGCGCCAGTTCGCGCCGCTGCTGCTGCTCTGGAAGGGGATCGGCGCCTTCCTCGTCCGCAACCCCCATTACCGGGCCCTGTTCGGACCGGTCAGCATCAGCCAGGACTACAGCCAGCTGTCAAAGGAGCTCCTCACCGATGCCCTGCGCGTCAACTGCTTCTCTCCTGACCTGGCCCGGCTGGTGGCGCCGCGTACCCCGATCCGGCTGCAACCTCCGGCGGTGGCTGGTTGCGACCGCGGCCTGTTGCAGGCTTTGGGCCGGGATCTCGCCGCGGTCGAGGAGCTGATCGCCGAAATCGAGCCGGGACCGGGGGGGATCCCGGTGCTGCTGCGCCACTACCTCGGCCTCGGCGGCCGGGTCCTCGCTTTCAACCTCGACAAGGAATTTTCCGACGTCGTCGATGCCCTGGTGGTGGTCGACCTCAACCAAACCGACTTCAAGACCCTTACCCGCTACCTCGGGCGGGAGGGGGCCGCAACGTTCCGCGACTATCCGGAAAACCACGGCGGCGGTCATGCCGCCTGTGCCTGAGTCCTTCACAGGAGGGTGCAATCGGCCGGTTCCCATGGAGCCGGCCCTTTTTTCGTGACATCGATTCCTGGCTGCTTGCCGGTCCCGGACGGCCACCCAGAACACAAACAACACAATTATTATTTTTCGCTAACCCTTATCTCACCAGGCCCCGCCAAGCTCCCCCCATCGACCCTGACGGGTCCCAACCCTATCGATGGAGGAGTAGAAGCATGAACTTGCAGCGCATGATGTTCCTGGCCCCCTGGTTTCTGGCCGCCGCCCTGCTCGGCGGTTGCGGCGACAGCGATTCCAGCTCCACAGCCACCCCGAGCGCCCAGACCCAAGCCACCACGAAGAATGTCATTCTCGTCATTGGCGACGGCATGCAGGAGGAGAGCGAGCGGGCCGGCAGCCTCTACCTGACCGGCACCAGCCGCGGCCTGACCTTCCACGCCCTGCCGGTCCAGGGCTTCGTCACGACCTGGGATGTGACCACCTACGACCGCTACGCCTGGGATCTCGGCATGGCGCAATACGACCCGGCCACCTTCAAGCCGGTCGTCGGCTACGACACCAACCGCGGCGGCACCATGCCCTACCCCGAAGTCGCCTGGGGGGACGACAACTATTTCCTGACCAAGCTCAATGCCTGGGGCGGGACCGGTCCCAAGGAACCGGCCACCGACTCGGCTTCGGCCGGAACCGCCATGGCGACCGGGATCAAGACCGACGATGGCAACATCGCCTGGCGCTCCGGCGACCCGGCTGACGGCGCCCTGGAGACGATCGCCGAAAAGATGCGCACCCAGAAGGGTGCGGCGATCGGCGTCGTCAGCACCGTGCAGTTCTCCCATGCCACCCCGGCGACCTTCGTCTCCCACAACGTCAATCGCAACAACTACGGCGAGATCGCCGCCGAGATCATCAACACCGTCAAGCCCGAGGTGGTGATCGGCGGCGGGCATCCAAACTGGAAGTCCGGCAATATCGACCCCGCCGATTATGCCGCGCTGGTCGACGGCAGCGCCGGCTACACCCTGGTCGAGCGCACGGCCGGCGTCGATGGCGGCACCGCCCTGCTTGCCGCCGCCGCGACCCTCCCTGTCAACGGGCGCCTCTTCGGTCTCTTTGGCGGCAGCGGCGGCAATTTCGAGTACCCGGTCCCGACCACCGACGGCAGCGCCGTCGTCAATCGCGGCTCGATCGAGAACCCGACCCTCGCCCAGGCGAGCGAGGCCGCCCTCGAAGTCCTCGCCCGCGACCCCGACGGCTTTTTCCTGATGGTCGAGCAGGGGGACATCGATTGGGCCAACCATGCCAACAACTACACCGACATGATCGGCACCATCGATGACCTCGACAAGGCGGTTGCCCGGATTATCGCCTTCGTCGATCAGCCCGGCGACAGCATCGACTGGAACAACACCCTGCTCATCGTCACCACCGACCATGGCAACAGCTACCTGCGCCTCCTCGATGAGGCGGCGCTGCGCAACGGCCAGATTCCGGCCGATCTGACCGGCATCGTCAGCTATGGCACCGGCAACCACACCAACGAGCTGGTCAACTACTACTCCCGCGGCGCCGGCAGCGAACTTTTCGCCGACTTCGCGGGGGAATGGTATCCGGGAACGCAAATCATCGACAACACCCGCATTCATAGCGTCATGCAGCGGGCGGCAGGGGTGCAATAGATTCCTGCCATTTCAGCATGGCGTCTCCCTCGGGGAGACTGGATTCCGGAGACGGGGAGTGGGCTGGCGCCCCTCCCCGTCTCTTTTGGGGCCCCACGGGACCAGAGTGAAGCGGCCGGCTCAGGACCCGTAGCCAATCGCGGGGAGGGGAGTCAAACCGCCAGGCCCGATTTGACCACAGGGCGGTTTGTTGTATTGTGAAGGGCGCACCATCGCTCTTCACCCGACGAACTGCCCCGCATCGCCCCAGGAGGAATGGATGAACCCGCTTTGCCTTATCGGTCTGATCCTGTTGCTGGTCTGCCCCACGTCGCTGCTGGCCCGGCCGGTCGAAGTGCTGGTCTATCCGGAGGGGGCCACCATTACAGAACAAAGGAGTGCAGCCGTGGTTGCCGGCGCGGTGACCCTGACCCTGCCGGAAGCCGCCGACCCCGAATCGCTGCAGCTCGCCACCGTCGGCGGCAAAGCGGCCATCAGCGCCCTGCGCTACGAATCGACCCTGGCGCCGGCAGGGGATTACCAGGCGCTGCGGGACGCGATCGCGGCGACGCAGGAGCGCTTGCAGGCGGTTGAAGATACCCTCCAGGCCAGGCTCAGGGCCCTGGAGTTGTGGCACGCGCCCCTCGGAGAACAATTCCAGACCGCCGGCGAGGTGCAGAAACTGGCCGACCTGCTCCTCGCCAACAGCGAAAAGCTCTACCAGGACCGTTCGCGCCTGGAGAAGGAAAAGAAGAAGATCGAGAAAGACCTGCACGAACTTGAACAAAAACTTGCCGACGCCACCAGCCGGCAACACCGCAGCTGGTCGGTCCACCTCACCCTCGCCGGAGCCGGGACGACCGAGGTGCTGCGTTATTCCTACCGGGTCCGGAATGCCGACTGGCAACCCCTTTACACCCTCGATGCCCGCCCCGGGGCCAGGCAGATAGAGTGGGACTGGCGCGCGCAGGTCAGGCAAAGCACCGCCGTCGACTGGAAGGATGTCCGCCTGCTGCTGGCCACGGCCGAACCGGTGGTCACCCTGACGCCCCCCGCCCTCCAACTCTGGTTCATTCGACCGGCGAACGATTATCCGCTGCCGGCGCCGCGTCTCATGAGCAAAGCAGCCATGCCCGAGTCGCTGGCCCAGGATTTTGCCGCTGCCGCCCCCGCCCCCGTCCGGCAGGCGGGAACCCTCTTCGATATCTACGATTTGGGCCAGCAGACGCTGCTGGCCGGCGCAAGCTATCAACTGAAGATCCGCGACGGGGTCTGGCCGGCGCAGTTCGCCTACCTGGTGCGCCCCTTCGAGTCGCCGCAGGCCTTTCTCTCGGCCAAACTCGAATTCGACACCCTGCTCCCGATGCCGTCGGGGCCGGCCAGCATCCTGGTCGAAGGGGTCTTCGTCGGCCACCGGGAGTTCGCGCTGCTGGCGAAGAAGCTCGATCTCCCTTTCGGCAACGATCCGCAGATTCAGGTCAAGGTCACGCCGACGCGGGAAGCCGACGAAGGGGGCGTCTTCAGCCGGACCAAATCCCAGACCTGGCAGTGGGCGGTCGCGGTCACCAACAACAAGCCGATCGCGGTCAGGGTGAGGGTCGAAGACAGCCCTCCCCAGGTCGAGGACAAACGGATAAAACTGACGGCGACCTCGACCGCAAACGGGTCGCAGGAAGACGGCCCGGCCACCTGGGAACTCGAACTGCAGCCCGGGGCGCAGCAGACCATCCACTACGGCTACACCATCGAGTACCCGGCCGAAATGCAGGTGGAGTTGGGACGCTAGAAGCCGGTCCGCCGATGCGGATAGCAGCGAAAATCCAGAGATTTGGAGCCGGACTTGCAGCCGACTTTAAGATAGTCCGACAAACTGCCAGGTGTTACGGGCCCCTCCCGAATGCAGCGCGGGTTGCTCCAGTGGGCGGACATAAGGAGAAACAATGATGCAACGGCGGCACCTGGCGGGAATCGTAGTTCTGCTGTTGCTCACCCTCGGCGGCTGTGGGGAGAACGGCAGCAGGCAGGAAACGGCGAGCCGGGAACCACTACAGGTCGTCTACCAGCCGGGGGAGATCACCTCCGCCGCAGCTGCCGCCATGGACCAGGCGGCGGCAGAACTGGACGCCCTGAGCCGGCTTGTCGTTGCCAGCCGCAGCGGCGGCGCCCTGCTCCGGTTCGAGGCCATTCTCGGCGCGCTGGATGGCCGGATGCTGGTCCTGACCTCCATGGGCGATGTGGCCACGGACGCCGCCGTCCGCCAGGAAAGTTTTGCCGCCCGCGACACCTACGAGAGTTTTCTCGCCTCTGTCTATACCCGCAACGACCTCTTCCAGGCCATCAGCCAGACCGTTCCGGCAGATGAGAACGAGCGGCAGCTGCTCGCTTACCACCGGCAGCGTTTCACCAAAGGGGGGCTTGGACTGGACGCGGCGCAACAGGGGGAACTGGTCGCGGCGCTGGCGACCATTGACAGCAAGGAGAGTCAGTTCCAGCAGAATATCGCCAACGATCAGACCACCCTGCAGTTCACCTCCCAGGAACTGCTAGGCGTGCCGCCGGCAGACCTCGCCCGCCTCCCGACCACAACCAGCGGTGATTACCTGGTCACCACCGAGTATCAGAATTTTGATCTGGTCGTGAAGTATGCCCATGATCCGGAGACCCGCCGGCGGATGATGCTCGCCTACAGTCAGATCGGCGGCCAGGCCAACATCGACCTGCTCAGCGCGGCGATCGCGGCGCGGCAGCAGAGTGCCAGGCTGCTCGGTTACACCAACTGGGGGGATTATCAGACCGACGGCCGCATGGCGAGGACTTCGGCAGCAGCCATGGCGTTGCTGAACCGGATTGCTGGCGAGCTTGCACCCCGCTTCGCGACGGACATGCAGGCGATGCTGGCCGCGAAACAGGGCGCGGACCCCGGCGCCGGCCAGCTGGACTCCTGGGACATCCCCTATTACGCCCAAAAAGTCCAGGCGCAGCAGTACAGCTACGATGAGGCGGCCACCAAGGAATATTTCTCCCTGGACGGGGTGTTTGCCGGCCTGCTCGATCTGTGCCGGGAACTTTTCGGCATCCGGCTCGCAGCGGTCGAGGGGGCCGTAGTCTGGGACCCCTCGGTGCAACTCTATGCCCTGCGCGACGATCGGAGCGACGCCCTGCTCGGCTACGTCTACCTCGACCTCTACCCGCGCGACGGCAAGTACGACTGGTTCGCCACCGGGGTGTTGCGCGATGGACGCCTGCTGGACGACGGCCGTTTGCAGAAACCGGTGACCCTGTTGATCGGCAATTTCATCCGCGGCGCCAATGGCGAGCCCCCCTTGCTGACCCCCTTCGATGTGGAGACCCTCTTTCACGAGTTCGGCCATGTCTTGCAGCTGACCCTCAGCAAGGCCCCCTACACCTCGCTGAGCGGCTATCACAGCCCAATGGATTACATCGAAATCCCCTCGCAGCTGCTGCAGTTCTTTGCTCGCGACCGGGAACTCCTCCGGCGGATTTCCGGTCATTACCTTGACCAGAACCGAAAGATCCCCGATCCGCTGCTGGATGCCGCGCTCGCCAGCGCCAGCTTCAACCTCGGGTACAATTACACGCGCCAGATCTGGCAGAGCGAGGTGGACATGACTCTCCACACCGCCGCGACGCCCCTCGACCCAACCGCGACCTGCAATGCTCTGCACCGGGAGTTGCTCGGCATCGACCTGCCCGCGGGAAACCTCTACCTGGCGGGGTTCGGACATCTGATGGGCGGCTACGATGCCGGCTATTACGGCTACCTGTGGGGCGAGGTCTATGCCTGGGACCTTCTCTCGGAGTTCC
Organism: Desulfuromonas sp. DDH964; assembly: GCF_001611275.1. Lineage (GTDB taxonomy): Bacteria > Desulfobacterota > Desulfuromonadia > Desulfuromonadales > DDH964 > DDH964. Next base: position 3,621,972 of record NZ_CP015080.1, read on the forward strand.
AGCAGACTGGCTTTGCCGACCCGCAGGTCGGCCGGCGTTATCGCCAGGCCATCCTGGAGTCCGGGGCGAGCCGGGATCCCTCCGAACTGATCACCGATTTTCTCGGCCGGCCGGCAACTGACGCCGCTTTCTACCGCTGGGTGGGTATTAAGTAAGAGAGGTCACAGCGGCGGGAAAAAGGCCAGGTACGATTCCCGCAGCCCGAGACCCTGGAAGTTTTTGGTCTCGAAGGTCTCAAGCACGCCGGTCCCTGCGAAAAAAACACCCGCCTTTATCCTGCGCTAACAATCTTCGGCTAGAAGATAAAAGCTCACCCGCTTTTGCAGGCATTTCCCCCCACCCCGGACCAGGGAGCTACGCCATGATTCTCTACCTCTTGCGCCATGCCAAGGCGATCCCCCGCCAGGGGGGGATTCCCGAAGAACAGCGCTACCTCACCAGCGAAGGACGGGAAACCTTCAACCTGAACTCACTCCACTTCCGCGAGGGGGGGATGAAGCCGGATCTGATCCTGACCAGCCCACTGATCCGCTCGGTACAGACCGCCGAAATTCTCGCCTGCACCTTCGGCTTTACCGGTCCGCTGCTGGTGGAACCGCTGCTCGCCCCCGGCTTCGGTCGCAGCCAGCTGCGCCGGCTGCTCAGCCAGCACGAGGCGATCAAGGAGTTGGTCCTGGTCGGCCACGAACCCGACCTGAGTCTGCTGGTCACCTCGCTGCTCGGCATCAAGGTCCATTTCACCCTGAAGAAGGGGGACCTGGTCGCCCTGGAGATTGATGACAAAGGGAAGGCCGCCTTTCGCTGGCGGACCTACAAGGGGGATTTCACCGACTCGCCCCTCGATACCAAGGATTGACTCACCCGCTGGCAGCGAACCGGCTCCCTGCTAGAGTTGAAGTGTGATCGCACCAGAGTCGCCCGAACTCAGCCCGAAGGGAGAAACTCCATGAATTACCGCCAGCGTTTTCGCATCGGGGAAGGGGAAAAGGTCGACCTCAAGCGCTTCGATCCCGACACCACCGACGGCCACCACGACAAGCAATCTGCCAACGCCGAGATTGCCCAACTGCTGCCGCACCTGCAGCAGCTACAGGCACTCCTCTATGCCGAGAATCGCCGCTCGCTGCTGATCTGCCTGCAGGCGATGGACGCCGGCGGCAAGGACGGCACCATCCGCCACGTGATCGGCCCCCTCAACCCCCAGGGGACCCGGGTGCACAGCTTCAAGGTCCCCACGCCGGAAGAGGCCGCCCACGATTTTCTCTGGCGCATCCATCGCCAGGTGCCGGCCAGAGGGGAGATCGCCATCTTCAACCGCTCCCACTACGAGGACGTCCTGGTCACCCGGGTCCACCAGCTGGTGCCGAAAAAGGTCTGGTCGCAGCGCTACCGGCAGATCGTCGCCTTCGAAGAGAATCTGACGGCCGCCGGTACGCAGATCCTCAAGTTCTTTCTCCACATCAGCCCCGAAGAGCAACTGCGGCGCTTCAAGCAGCGTCTCGACGACCCGGGGCGCCACTGGAAGATCAGCCTCGCCGACTACAGCGAGCGGGAACTCTGGCCCGACTACCAGCAGGCCTACGCCGAGGCGCTGGCGAAGACCAGCACCGCGACGGCCCCCTGGTTCGTCATCCCCGCCAATCACAAGTGGTTTCGCAACCTCGCCGTCACCCGGATTCTCATCGAAACCCTCGAAGCGATGAAGATGGCCTACCCGCCGCCGAGCGTCGATCTCGAGGAGATCCGGCAACGCTACCACGCGGCGGAACAGGATCCGGTCACGCCAGGGGAACGACAGTGATGACGCAGGGGGGAAAAGATCCGGGCCACGGGCCGGAGCTGTGGCGGCTGCTGGGACAGTTGCTCGAAACCCTGAACGGCCAGCGGACGGAACTTCTCGCCGGCCGAAGGCCCGAATCCCTCCATGACTTTCGCGTCGCCCTGCGCCGCACCCGGGCTCTGCTGGGCGCCTTTGGCCACCTCCTCCCCACCGCCGAGGGGGCGCACTTGCGGAAGGAATTCCGTTGGCTGGGAGCGCAGACCGGGCCGGCCCGCGATCTGGAAGTGTTTCAGCTCCGCCTCGCCGCCGACCTCACTGATTTAGCCGCAGCCACCCGGAGCGACCTGCAGCCGCTGCTCGAACTCCTCGACGCCCGGCACCGTGCGGCCGATTTCCAGCTGCAGCAGGTGCTCGAAAGCCGCCGCTGCCAGCAGCTTTTGGATCACTGGCAGACTTTCCTGGCGGCGGAGCCGCCGGCAGGGGCAGCCGCAGTCCCAGACCGTGAGTCGGCGAAGGAGTTGGCCAGTCGACGCATCCGCAAGCTCTACGTGCGCAGCCTGCGCCAGGGGAAGGGGCTTGATGTCGGGTCACCGGCCGAGGCCTTCCACCGACTGCGCATCACCTGCAAGAAGCTCCGTTACCTCCTCGAATCGCTGCGTCCTATCCCGCCGCGCAAACCGTTCGAAAAACTGATCCAAACCCTGAAAGGTCTGCAGGAGGTCCTCGGCGCCGACCACGACTGCGCCTTTCAGGCGGCTGCCCTGGAGGAACTGGCCCGAAACCTACCCGCCGGCCAGGCGACCGTCGCCACCCTCCTTGCCACGGGACGCCTGCTCGAACGCCTCGAGCGCCGGCGCCTAGCGACCCGGGAGCTCTTCCTGGTCCGCTTCGCCCTTCACACCGGGGTCAAAAACCGCTCCCGGATCGAACGCCTCTTCCCTGACAAACCTTCCTCCAGCCACCGCGTCCCCCGCTAACCAATCCGTAGCCGGCCGTTAATCCAGCGCCAACATTTCCCCGGCAGGCTTCCCCTCCAAGGTACCGGATTCCCCGGACAGGAAGGCTGTCTGCTCATGCAAATCTTCGGCAAGCTCCTCGGTGCGACCCTGGTCGCCATGCTCATCACCCTCGCCATCGGCGGCCTCGGCTGGTTCGGCCTCGATGCCACCCGGGCCGGCCTCGACATGGTGATCCGGATCCGCACCCCGCAGATTCACGCCATCGACCAGATGGTCGAAACCCTCAACACCATCCGCGTTGACGAGTTCGCCCTGGTCAACTCGAGGCTCGAGCCGGAACGCCGTGAACAGATCCTCGTCAGCCTCGGGGAGGCCAGCAGCCGCCTCGCTTCAGGCCGCGCGGCCTTTGCAGCGCTGCCGATGACGCCGCGCCAGGCGGAACTCTGGAGCGAAACCGAAACCGCCCTCGACAGCTGGGCACCCAAGCACCGGCGTATGATCGATCTGGTCGCCGCCAACCGCATCGTCAACGTCGAACTGCTGCCGGGCATCCTCGCCGGCCATCTCCTCGACCATCGCCAGTGGTTCGACGAGCTACGCCGGGCGGTCGGCGACGGCAAACCGTTCCGGGAAGAGACCAGCCCCCTCGCCTGCGGCCTCGGCCGCTGGCTGCCGACCTACCAGAGCGACGACCCCGGCCTGCAGGAACTGCTCGCCGGCTTGCGTGCTCCCCACCAACGGCTGCACGAGGCAAGTGACACCATCGCCGACCTGCTCACGCGCGGCCGGGCCAGGGAGGCGCGCGCACTGCTGGCCCGGGACGGGGCGCCGGCCCTAGGTGACTTTCAGGCGGCGGTCGAATCGACCCGCAGTTATGTCGATGAGCGCCTGACCAATTTCGATGTTGCCATCAACTACGTCTTCGGCGATGTCGCCCGCGCCTTCGATGCCAGCGTCGCCGCCCTCAAAGCGACTACCACCGAAGTTTCGGCCCAAGCCATCACGGACAGCGACCAGGCAACCGCGACCGGCAACCGCAGCCAGACGATCGCCCTGATCGCTACCGTGGTCGGCATCCTCTGCGGCCTGGGCGGCGGCATCCTGCTGGCCCGCCACATGACCCGACGGCTGCGCAGCACGGTACAGGTGCTGGGTGAACTCGAACAGGGGCACCTCGATGTACGTCTGGAACTCGCCGGAAAAGACGAAATCAGTGCCATGAGCCGGGCGATGGATACCTTCGCCGCGGATCTCGAGGAGCGGGTCCGGGGTGTCCATACCGTCGCCGTTGAGCTGGCTGCGGTCGGCAGCCAGATCGACGGCGCCTGTCACCAGGTGACCGAGGCGGCCAACGCCCAGTCCCTAGGAGTTCTTTCGACCCGCACGGCGGTGCAGGAGATTGCGGCGTCGGTGCGACAGGTAAACGAAGGGGTGACGGTGCTGTCGGGCGCCTCGTCCAACGGCACCGCCTCGGTCCTGGAAATGGCCGCGACCAGTGAGGAGCTCGCCGGCAGCGCCGAAAACCTGGCGCGGATCGCCGACGAAGTCGGCTCCTCGATCACTGAAGTCGCCAGCTCGATCCAGCAGGTGGCGGACAACTCCCTCGTCCTCAAGAAATCGGCCGACGCCACCGTCGCATCGGTAACAGAGCTGGACACGGCCCTCGGCGAGGTCGAGAGCGCGGTTTCGGAAACCGCCCAGGTCAGCGCCGGAGTGCGTCGTGACGTCGAGGCGGGACAAGCGGCGATGGCCACGGCCATCGCCGGCAGCCACGAGATTCGCCAGGCCTCCCAGGTAACCGCCACGGCGATCAGCAACCTCTCCGCCAGGGTCCAGGAGATCGGCAAGATTCTCTGCATGATCGACGATGTCACCGACCAGACCCGCCTGCTCGCCCTCAACGCCGCCATCATCGCCGCCCAGGCCGGGGTTCATGGCCAGGGCTTCGCCGTGGTCGCGGAAGAGATCCGCGAGCTCTCCGACCGGGCCAACCAGTCGACCGGCGAAATCGCCCTGGTTATCGACAGCCTGCAGCAGGAGACCGAAAAGGTGGTGGCCGCGGTGCAGCGTACCGAACGCCGCGTGGTCGAGGGGGAAGAACTCGCTCTCGCTTCGGGCGCGGCGCTAACCAAGATCGTCGCAGGGATTCACGAGATTGACCACCGCATGGAACGAATCGGCCGCGCCACCGGCGAACAGGCGGAGAGCTCCAGGGTAATCGGTGCCGCCATGGAAAAAGTTTCGCAGATGGTCGACCACACCGTCCTCGCCACCGGCGAACAGAGCAAGGCGGCCCGCACCATTACCACGGCGGTCGAGCGCCTTCGCAGTTACGCCCTGCAGGTCAAAAACTTGGCCCGCGAGCAGAGCAACGGCAGCAAGGTCCTTGCCGCGGCCATCGAGGAGGTTGACGGCATGATCCGCCAGATCGGTCATGCCTGTGAGGAGCAGACCCGCGGCAGCCAGCAGATCGGCCGGGCGGTGGAGGAGATTCACCACTCGGCGGAGGCGAATCTCGCCGCGTCGGCGGTCCTCGCCGGGGCAGTCGCCAACCAGAAGGTACAGATCGGTATCCTCAACACCCAAATGGGGAGCTTCCGGATCGGCGAACGTTCCCCCGGCACCGAGCTTTTTCCGGGCTCTCCCAGCCAGGAACTCCTCGGTACCGACGGCGGGGGGCAGCGTTCTGCCCAGCGCCCGGAAGGCCCGGCCGACCATGGCAAGCCCGCCGAGAAAAACCCGCACCCCCGCGAGCGAGGCGAAGACGGGACCCGCCGTAGGAATCCTCCGGCACAGGCCTCGCCGGCCGCCAACAGTTGACCCGTGGCAACCCGCACAATCCCGGCGGCGGCGCCAAATAATTTCCACTGGCCCCCCATTTTTAACCGATTTCTAACATCCCCCTGCTATTTCAGGTAAAGTTTCCTTCGGGGCCGTGGTGCCACGAGGGTATGGATCTAACTGCCAACCGCCAGCCCGGGGCCCCCCATGCACCCTGATTCCCCACCCACAGTGCCGGAACCGCAGAGCGAAATTGCGCCCCCGGCGCTAACCGCCGAGGAAGCCACCATGAAGGGCGCCCACCCCCCAGTCCGGAAAACCTCGCCCCGGCGCGAGCAGCAGGATCTGCTGACGCCGGAGCTCTACCTGAACCGCGAACTCTCCTGGCTCGAATTCAACCGCCGGGTCCTTCACCAGGTCCGCGATGAGCGGGTACCACTGCTGGAGCGGATCAAGTTCGCCGCCATCGTCAGCTCCAACCTTGACGAATTCTTCATGAAACGGATCGGCGGCCTCAAGCAGCAGATCGGTGCCCGGCTGCAGAGCCTGACCATGGACGGCCGCTCCCCGAAGCAGCAGATCGTCGAATGTTACGGGCGAGTGCGGGAGATTGAGGGGCAGAAGGAAGAGCTCCTGCCCGAGCTGACCCGGCTCCTCGCGGCGCAGGGGATCGCGTTGGTCTCCTACCAGGAGCTGAGCGCCCGCGAACGGAAGCTGGTGCGCGAACACTTCTTCCGTAACATCTACCCCCTGGTCACCCCCCAGGCGATGGACCCGGCCCACCCCTTCCCCTTCGTCTCCAACCTTTCCCTCAACCTCCTTGTCACCCTGCGTGCCCCCCAGGCCGCCGAAATCTCCCTGGCCCGGGTCAAGGTGCCGGTCGGCGCCGGCGCGCCGCGCTTTTTGCAGGTCGGCGAAAAGGAACGCTACATCCCCCTCGAAGAGGTGATGTGCAACAACCTCGACATGCTTTTCCCGGAGATGGAAGTGTTGGGATGCGAGCTCTTTCGGGTCACCCGCAATGCCAACACCGAGCGCAACGAGGAACATGCCGACGACCTGCTGGCGATGATCGAGACCGAGCTGCAGCACCGCAAGTTCGCCCCCATCGTCCGCCTCGAGGTGAAGAACGGTATGGACCCGGTGCACCGCGGCATGCTCGCAGCCGAGCTCGCCCTCGACGAATCGGCTGACGTCTTCGAGGTCGGCGGCATGCTGGCGATGCGTGACCTGCTCGAGCTCGCCGGCCTCGACCGGCCGGAGCTGCGCTATCCGCCCCATATTCCTCTCGACCATCCCCGGCTGCAGACCGAGCGCAACATCTTTCACATCGTCCGCGACGCCGGTTCGATTCTTCTGCATCACCCCTACGAGTCCTTCTCCTCTTCGGTGGAGCGTTTCCTCCAGGAAGCGGGGAATGATCCCAAGGTGCGGGCGATCAAGATGACCCTTTACCGCACCTCGAGCCAGAGCCGTATCATCGACCACCTGATCGCCGCGGCCCGCGGCGGCAAACAGGTGGCGGTGGTGGTGGAACTCAAAGCCCGTTTCGACGAGGCGGCCAACATCCGCCTGGCGAGCCGCATGGAGGAGGTCGGCATTCACGTCACCTACGGGGTGGTCGGCCTGAAAACTCATTGCAAGGTTATCCTGGTGGTGCGCCAGGACTTCAGCGGCCTCCGGCGTTACGTCCACATCGGAACCGGCAATTACCACCCCGGCACCGCCCGGCTCTACTGCGACTACGGCCTTCTGACCAGTGACCCCCTGATCGGCGAGGACGCCACCGAGCTCTTCAACTACCTGACGACCGGCTATACCCCCAAGCGCCCTTATCACAAACTTCTGCCCGCCCCCAAGCTGCTGAAAAAAGCCCTGCTCAGCCGGATTGAGCGGGAGACGGCACTGCACAGCAAGGAGTCGCCGGGACTGCTACGCTTCAAGATGAACGCCCTCGACGATGTCGAGATCATCCGCGCCCTCTACCGCGCCGCCCGCGCCGGGGTGTTAATTGACCTGATCGTACGCGACAGTTGCCGGCTGCGCCCCGGAGTCAAGGGAGTCTCGGAGACGATCCGGGTGGTCAGCATCGTGGGGCGCTTCCTCGAACACACCCGGGTCTACTACTTCCGCAACGGCGGTGCCGAGGAATATTTCATCGGTTCGGCCGACGCCATGCGCCGCAACCTCGAGGACCGCGTCGAGGTCATGGTCCCGGTGGAAGACCCGGCACTGCAGCGGGAACTGGAGCAGATGTTCGAGATCCAGCTCGGCGACCCGGTCAGCGCCTGGGAGATGCAGGCCGACGGCAGCTACCGCCAGCGCCAGCCCGAATCGGACCAGCAGGCTGCCGGCAGCCACCAGCGCCTGATCGAATTCACCCAGAAAAAACAGAAGGACTCGCTGCGGTTTCGCCGCAAGAAAGCCCGCGCCGGCAAAAAGCGCAACCTGCTGTAACGCACCGGTCCCTGCGGGCGAATCTCTTATTGCTGATCGCTAACCGAAAAAGGAGAATCTCATGGAGAGCAGCGCGGTAAAATCCCTGATGCAGCTCAAAGGCCTCGGAGCAGCAAGCGCCCGGAAGCTGGTGGCCACCGGCATTGACGATTACGCCAAACTCGCCGCGGCGGGGGAAGAGGCGCTGGGCGCCATCCGCGGTCTCAACCCGCGCTCGATCCCGGGTATCCTCGAGGCCGCGGCGGCCCGGGCCAATCTCGATTCCGCCGCCGGGGGGAAAAAGGCGGAAGCGGCACGTCTCCAGGAAATCGCCGGCCGGTTGCAGGAGGTCGTCGCCCAGTTTGCCGCGCTGCTCGAAGTGGGCGGTGACGGCGGGACTGGAAAGAAGACCGCGGCGCGCATGAAGAAGGAGATCGACAAGGTCGGCACTCTCCTTGAACAGATCGTGGCCGGATTGCCGGGGCGGTTGAAGCGGAAAAGCAAGGCCCTGGTTAAGAGCGATCGGCAGCTGTCCGAACTCGGCGAGGCAAGTCCGAAACGGATCGCCAAGGGGCTGAAGAAGACCCGCAAGACCCTGAAGAAAGCCCTCGCCTGATATTTCCTGCAGCTCTCGTCGCTCTTTTTCCGTTACACTGAAGGGGAACGGTCAGCAGCCAGCCGTCGCTCCCCTTCAGCTCCCCCAGGAATGGACCCGCATGGCCGAACGCCTCGCCGCCATCGATATTGGCACCAACTCGATCCGCTGCATCGTCGTCGAAACCAACGGCAACGGAGAATTCCGCGTCCTCGATGACGAAAAGGCCACCGTGCGCCTCGGTGAGGGGCTGGCAGCGAGCGGTGCCATCCAGCCGGCGGCCTGGGAGAGGGCCCTCGCGGCGCTGCGGCGGATGAAAAAGATCATCGACGGTCTCGCCGTCACCGCCATCGAAGCGGTGGCGACCAGTGCCGTGCGCCAGGCGACCAATGGCACGGCGCTGCTGGCGGCGATGGCCGAAGCGACCGGGGTCGGGGTGCGTCTGATCAGCGGCGAGGAGGAGGCCTACCTGGCCGCCCGCAGCGCCCGTCACAACTTCGACCTTGCCGGCGGCCGCACCCTGCTGGTCGATATCGGCGGCGGCAGCGTCGAGATCGTCGCAATGATCGGGGACCACGTCGATGAGCTCCATTCCCTTGAACTTGGCGCCGTCGTCCTCTCCGAGCAGTTCCTCCCCCACGACCCGGTGAGTGACGCCGACCTGGATCGACTGCGGCGCCACGTCCGCAAGAGCCTGCACAGCCACCTGAGCCGGGGCACCGTTCCGGTCCAGTACCTGATCGGCTCCGGCGGCACCATGACCAACATCGCCGGCATGGTCATGGCGATGCGCAAGGAGCAGTTCGACTCGTCGCACCACTACGAAGTGCTGAGATCCGAGGTCGTCCATCTGCTGGCGATGCTGGCGCGCAAGGACCAGAAGAGCCGCCGGGCCGTCCCCGGCCTCAACCCGGAGCGGGCCGACATCATCGTGGCCGGGGTGCTGGTGGTCGATGAACTGATGCGTCACTACCGGACCAACCTGCTGCGCATCAACGAAAAAGGGATACGCGAAGGATTGATCCTGCAGTTGCTGGAGAAACATGACCTGCTGCCCCATCCGGCGGCGCGCCGGGACTGGCGCCAGTCGGTGGAGGACTTCGCCCGCGCCTGCCACTTCGACGCCGACCATTCGCAGCAGGTCAATCAGCTCGCGCAACGCCTTCTGGCCGGGGTTGCACCCCTCTGGAGCACGGAAGAGCGGGACGCCCAGCTCCTCGAGGCGGCTGCCCTGCTCCACGATGTCGGCTACTTCATCAGCTACGACCAGCACCACAAGCACTCCTACCACCTGATCCGCCACGCCGACCTGTTCGGCTTCTCTCCCCGCGAGCGCGAACTCGTCGCCAACATCGCCCGCTACCATCGCAAGTCGCTGCCGAAGAAGAAACACGACAATTTCTCCCGCCTGAGCGACGAGGACCGGCTGCTGGTGATGCGTCTCGGCGGCATCCTGCGGCTCGCCGACGGCCTCGACCGGCGCCGCAACCGCCTCGTCACCGGCCTCTCCTGCCAACTCCGGGGAAAGACGTTTCAGGTGCGGCTGGAAGGGAGGGACGACCTTTCGGTGGAGCTTTACGGTGGTGAAACCAAGGGGGACCTCTTCGCCGCCGCCTTCAACTGCCGCCTGGAGTTGCAGGTTGCCTGACTGTTGCCTCCACACCCGATCTTCACCCGCCGCCAACACAATCCTGACATTTCTCCGGCATTCTCGTGCTCAAATTTACAGAAAGGAGCCGATTCGATGCCCTACGCCCTTGACCTGCTCGACAGCGCCACCCCAGGCTGCCCCTATCGCGACAGCAATAACCGCTGCCGCGCCGCCGCCTCCGGCCTGATCCCGGACCGCCGCCGGATCCGCCTCAGCTGCAGCAGCGATGATTACGACTGCTGCCCACTCTACCTCGCCCGGCTGCTGCGCAGCAGCCGCTCGACCTATTGCGGCGCCAGCCGCCACGATCTCTTCCAGAAGTAGCCCCGCCCGGCCGTGCCGCCCCCCTGCCCCCCGTTCCGCCGCCTGGTCGGAAACGGGGATTTTTAGTTTCGGCCTCCCTCCATACTGCGCCGTGGGCCCTGCCCGCCTTCCCTCTGCCCTCGCCAGCTTCCGCGCCCATTACCCGATATGGAATTTAACCGCATACACGTCTTTTCTTAACCCGACGCTAATGCCGGGACGGTCTTCTAGGGCTGTCCCGGGGGTGGCCACTCCCGGAGGCCAGATTTCATTCGTGGCTATCAACCATCACACAGGAGGAAAAAAATGAACCGATCGACCATGAAACAGTTTCTGATTGGCGCCATCGCCCTGGTCGGGCTGGCCGCCACCGCCTTCCCCGCGGTGGCCGGAGTTCGCTACGAAGATGGTGAAAAATGGGTCGAACTGGGTGGCCGCATCCAGCTCCAGTATCACATGACGGACCCCGACGGCGGCGAGAAGACCGACACCATTTTCTTCCGCCGGCTGCGGCCCTATATCGAAGGGAGCATCCACAAGAACTGGCTCGGCAAGTTCGAGTTCGACCTGGGCAAGGCCGAGAACGACAACGAGGTGGCGATCAAGGATGCCTACCTGCGCTACAGCGGGGTCAAGGATCTGAGCATCACCATCGGCAACGCCCAGTTCCCCTTCTCCCGCGAGGACATGACCTCATCGAAGAAGCAGCAGCTGGTCGAGCGGACCTTCGTCGGCGACCATAACTTCGGCACCCCGGAACGGAACGCCGGTATCTTCGCCCACTACAAGCTCCTCGACAAGAAGCTCGAACTCCACCTCGCCGGCGCCGAGGCCAACATCGATCCCGACGCCAAGAAGCTCGACTTCGACACGCCGGTCAATGCCAACGCCGACTTCAACCAGGGCTGGATTTTCGGCGGCCGGGTGGACTTTCACCCCCTCGGCTACATGAAGATGGATCAGGGCGACTTCAAACGCGATGAGATCCGCACCACGATCAGTCTGGCCGCCTTTACCTGGGCCAACGACGATGACAACAATAGTTACACCGATGCTACCACCGGGCTCTCGACCAGTACCAGCAAGGCCGATGTCGACAACGTCAACGGCTTTGAGGTGAGCGCCGGCTTCCGCGGCTTCGGCCTCTCCGTCGATGCCGAGTACAACCTCTTCCAGGCAGAGACCAGCGACAGCACCTTCACCGGCGGTATCTATAAAAATGGTGAAACCGAGCTCAGCAACTACGCCCTCGAAGGGGGCTACATGGTGCTACCCAAGACCATCGAACTGGTTGCCGGTTATGAAGCGATGGACGCCGACAATTACGCCGAGGTCTGGACCCGCACCTCCTTCGGTGTCAACTGGTTCCTCGAAAAGCAGGACATCAAGCTGCAGGCCACCTACCGCATCGGCAGCAACCTGAACGGGGTCAAGGACAAGGACCAGGATGAACTCTTCGTTCAGGCCCAGTACGTCTTCTGACCTCTTGCCCGGCGCAGCGCTCACTGCGCCTCCCTGGCATGCGATGGCGACCCCGCTCAGGTGGGGTCGCTTTTTTCATAAAGCTCTTACCTGGTGAAAACCTGGCCCGAACCAACAACCGCTTTACTTAAGTGGTAACGGCCACCCCCGATCAGAACGCTTCCCCCTCCCCTTCGAAGAGGACCGTGTGGACATACTTGAGCTGTGGTTGCTCTGCGCACTGTTTACCGTGCTGCTGCACCTGCTGCCGGCCCTGATCATCGACCGGCGCCTCGCCCTCGGAACCTGGACCCGGATCGGTCTGGCCTTCTTCTTCCTCCTTGGCCCGCTGGGGCTGCTCCTCGAGTGTTGGCTCCTCTCCACCGTCCTTCAGGATATCCTCGGCCATCTTGCCGAGACGGCGGGGAATCGCCGGCACCGTGAACGGAAGCCCGCGGTCTGGAACCGGATCGCCGGGAGGCACCTATGATCACCCACTATTTCCCCGACCGCCAGGCGACGGGGGTCTGGTTCGAACAGCTCAGCCGCATTCTGCTCTGTCTGCTGATCCTGGCGATACTCGGCAGTATCGTCTCCGGCATTATCCGCGCCCTGATCGACGTCGAGCAGGCACTGCTGGCCCTGGGCCCCGGTCCGGCATCTCCGGTTGGTAACCGTGCAGTGCTGATCGATGTGCTTGGCGTCCTGGCAATGATGGAGGTTTTCCGCACCGCCATGACCTACCTCGTCGAAGGGAAGGTCAAGGTCACCTACATCATCGACACCGTGCTGGTGGCGCTGCTGACCGAACTGCTCGCCTTCTGGTACCACGAGGTCGACCTGGCGCGGGTCGCCATGTTGCTGGCGCTGGTGGTGGTCCTGATGGTGCTGCGCATCCTCGCCATCCGCTTCTCACCCAACCGCCGAGCCCTCTGCGACGGCCTCTGAGGCAGGATTCGGCATCTGTGACGAGAAGGTATTTTCCCCTAACAATTCGATTTTTTCCTAATCAAACACTAATCCGCTGTAACCAATTTTTCACCTGATTCTTGCCCGGACCAAACTCGCCGGTTGGAAACTGTCATCAGCTTGTATAGACAAACAGGGAGAAGCAGATGGCCGAGAGGTCTGCAGGCCTGGCACGTTACCGCCAGATATCACGCCGAATCGAGGAGGAGATCGAATCGGGCCGTTACCCGATCGGTCATCAGCTGCCGACCGAGCACAACCTGGGTCTGCGTTACGGCGTCAACCGTCACACCGCCCGGGAGGCCCTTCGCCAGCTCAAGGACAACGGTCTCGTCTACAGCATCCGCGGTAAAGGGACTTTCGTTGCCAGCGACAAGGTGCCGTACCAGGTTTCCAAAAAGGTCCGCTTCAGCTCCGCCATCCTGGAAGCCGGCCTGCTACCTGGAGCGCGGTTGCTCGGGGCCGGCCTGGAGCAGGCCGATCCCTGGCTGGCCGCCCGCCTGGAACTGGAACCGGGTGCGCCCATCCTGGCTCTCGAAATTCTTCGCTCGGTCAACGGGATCCCCTTCAGCCTCGCTCTCTCCTGGCTGCCGGGTGACCCCTTCGCCGGATTGGTCGACTATCTTGGCGAAGGCTTCTCCCTGTACGCCCTGCTGCGGGACCTGCACGGAATCGATGCCAGCCGCAAGTCCTCGATTTTCGAAGTAACCCTGGCGAAGAAGCGCGAGGGCGACCTGCTGCAGATTCCCCGCTCCGTCCCCCTGCTGACCACGCGCAGTCTGGCCACCGATCAGCACCAGCGCCCGATCGAATATTGCGTCAGCCGGATGCGCGGCGATCTGGGGAGCATCGTCATCGATTTTGCCGGCAAGTGAACTATTTTCAACCAGGGAGTCCCGGCCGGCAAACCTGCCTCCGGAACTCCCTGGCAGAGGAGACACCATGCAGATCCAGACCCAGCAGCTGATCCTTGGTTACGGCCGCAAGGAAGTCGTCAAACAGGTCGATTTCCATGTCAACAAGGGGGAATTCATCAGCATCATCGGCCCCTCCGGCGTCGGCAAATCGACCTTGCTGATGGGTCTGAACGGGACCACAGCGATCCTCGGCGGCCAGATCTCGGTTCTCGGCGAAAACCTCGCCACCATCTCCAGCGCCGCTCTCAAGCAGCTGCGGGCCCGGATCGGTGTCATTTTTCAGAGCTACAACCTGGTCGCCAGAATGAGCGTCCTCGACAACATCGCCAGTGGCATGCTCCAGCGCAAGGCGCTCCTGCCGGCCCTGATCAAGCTCTACCGGCGTGAGGAATACGAGGAAATTTCCGAATACATGAAGGTGGTCGGCATCGAACACGAAGCCCTGTCACGCTGCGACCGGCTCTCCGGCGGCCAGCGCCAGCGGGTCGCCATCGCCCGCGCAGTGGCGCAGAAACCGGAAATCATCCTTGCCGACGAGCCGATCTCCTCCCTCGATCCGATCAGCGCCCGCCGGGTGATGGACACCCTGCGCGGCGCCAACCAACGCTACGGCATCACTGTGGTCTCCAACCTGCACCAGCTTGACTACGCCCGTGAGTACTGCAGCCGGGTGATCGGCATGCACGGCGGGCGGATCATTTTCGACGGGCCGCCGAGTGAACTCGACCGGCAGACCATCGACGAGATCTACCGCGGCTCCCAGCACCACCCCCACGACATGCCGCGGATCAAGGAATACCTCCCTGCGGCCGCCATGGCCCAAGCCTGATGGTCAAAATCACCATGAAATTCATCAAACAAAGGAGAAACCCATGAAACGCATCAAGCTGCTAGTCGCCGCGCTGCTCGCTGCAGCCCTGCTCTGCCCCACCCTGGTTCTGGCCAAGGACGCCGACTGGCCCGACAAGCTGACCTTCGGGGTCATCCCGACCGAGTCGTCGAGCAACGCCAACGAGCGTTTCGAGATCCTGGTCCAGTACCTGGAAAAGCGCCTCGGCTTGCCGATCGAGTTCAAGACCAGCACCGACTATGCCGGGGTGATCACCGGCATGCAGTTCAAGCACGTCGATTTCGCCTACTTCGGACCCAAGTCCTACTGTGAGGCCGCCGCCCGTGCCAATGCAGAGGCCTTCGCCATCGAGGTCGGCCTGGACGGCACCAACGGCTATCACGGGGTGATCATCACCAAGAAAGGCTCGGGCCTGAACAGCCTGGCCGACATCAAGGGGAAGGTCTGGGCCTTCACCGACCCCAACTCCACCAGCGGGACCCTGGTGCCGACGGTCTTCTTCACCCAGGAGATGAAGATTGTCCCCGATGAGTACTTCTCCAAGGTCATCTACTCCGGCAGCCACGAGGCGTCGATGCTCGCCGTCAAGGGGGGCAAGGTCGACGCCGCCTCGACCAACGACCTCGACATGGTCCGCGGCGAAGGGAAGCTCTGGAACAAGGACCAGGACTTCAACATCATCTGGACCTCGAAGCTGATCCCCGGCTCGCCGATGGCTTACCGCAAGGACCTCCCCGCGTCGCTGAAGAAGGCACTCAAGGACGCCTTCCTCGCTTTCGACGACCAGCAGGGGCTGGCGGCACTCAAGCTCTCCAAGTACGACGACGTGGCCGACGCCGACTATGACCCGATCCGTGATCTGATCGAAGCCAAAAAGCGCCTGGCCAAGAAGTAATACCCGCCCCGACCGGCACGGACCGCACGGTCCGTGCCGGTCACACCTGAACGAGAGCTATGCCATGTCGACCGTCACCCCCTTGAGCCTGGACGAGATCCGCCGCCGGACCAACCCGTTCCAGCCCTTCAACCTGGTGCTCGCCGTGCTGATTCTGGTGACCATCGGCTGGAGCTGGCATGCCACCGAGATGAGCCTCCGGGCGCTACTCGATGGCTGGCAGAACATGCTGGTCTACCTCCAGGGCAACCCCGGCATCGAGAACAGCGGTTTTTTCCCGCCCAACGCCAGCAGCTACCGCATCGGCCGCTACCTCGCCTCGATGTTGGAGACGGTGCAGATGGCGTTCCTGGCCCTGCTGCTGTCGGTAGCGATCGCGTTTCCGCTGTCACTTCTCGCCTCGCGCAACACTCTGAAGATCATCGTCCCGGGGCGCCGCCTCCCGTCGCAGATCCTGCGCCAGGCGCTCTATACGGCGGTGCGCTTCTTCGCCAACCTGTCGCGCTCGATCAACGAACTGGTCTGGGCCCTGCTCTTCGTCTCGGCGGTCGGCCTCGGGCCGATGCCGGGGATCCTGGCGCTCGGCGTCCACACCTCGGGCGTGCTGATCAAGCTCTTCTCCGAGGGGATCGAGGCGGTCGCCCAGGAGCCGATCGACGCCCTCACCGCCACCGGCGCCGGCTTCGTCAAGGTGATCCGCTACGCGGTCTTCCCGCAGATTCAGCCGTTCTTCGTCTCGATGACCCTCTACCGCTTCGAGTCGGACGTGCGCTCGGCGACGATTCTCGGCTTCACCGGCGCCGGCGGCATCGGCGTCTACCTCTACGACAAGCTGCGCAGCTACGAAAACCAGGACGTCACCACCATCCTGATCATTATCGTCATCACCGTCGCCCTGGTCGACCGACTGAGTGCGGTGATCCGAAAGAAATGTACTTAAAGGTAAAGGGGTACCCATGAGCCTGACTTTCCGTGAAATCGACGAGACCGACCTGCCGGCGGTGCTGCGGCTCTACGCCCAGCTCGGCGAAGACGATGGCCGGGTGCTGACCCTGGAGCAGGCGCGAGACATCTACCGGCGCATGCGCTCCTATCCCGACTACCAGCTCTACCTGGCCGAACTGGACGCCGAGCCGGTCGGCACCTTCGCTCTGCTGGTGATGGACAACCTCGGTCACCTCGGCGCCCGCTCGGCGGTGCTGGAGGACGTGGTGGTCGACACCCGGCTGCGCGGCCGCGGCATCGGCAAGCAGATGATGGAATTCGCCAACCGGATTTGTCTAGACAAGGGGTGTTACAAGATGAGCTTCTCCAGCAACCGCAACCGCAAGGCGGCGCACCGCTTCTACGAATCGCTCGGCTTTCGCCGTCACGGCATCAGCTTCTACATCGATTATCGGGAGGGGGGGTATGAGCCTGAACCTTGACGACATCCCGACCCTGGTCGGGCAGATGGAACCGGCCGCCATCGACCGGTTGCTGCTGGAACTGGCCGCCACCGAGGAGATCGAGATTATCCGCACACCGCGCTCCGGGCTGGTGATGATGACCTGCCGCGACGCCTTCGACTGCGACTTCCACCTCGGCGAGGTGCTGGTCAGCGAGGCCGAGGTGTGCTGCCGCGGAGTGCACGGTTACGGCATGGTGCCGGGAGACGACCCGCGCCGCGCCCTTGCCCGGGCCGTGGCCGAGGTGATCATCGCCGGCGACAACCAGCTGCTGCGGCAGCGCCTGAACCGGCTGGCAGCCGAGCAGCGGCACCTGCTGGAGCAGCAGCAGCGGGACGCGGCGGAACTGGTCGCCCGCACCAAGGTGCGCTTCGACCTCATGCCGGGGAGTTGAAAGATGACCAGCCAGGCCCTGCTCCACCAGGAAGAGATCACCCAGCACACGGTCTTTCGCGCCCTGTTGCAAGCGACCAGCCGGCCGGGAACCCTGCAGCGGCTGCCGGTCGCACCGCAGGCCACCCCCCTGTTCAGCCTCCTCGACTGCCTGCTCGATCCGGAGGTGAGTTTCTCCCTTGCCGCCCCGGACCTGCAACTCGGCGATGCGATCCGCCAGCGCTGGGGAGCGGCCGAATGCGCTGTCGAAGCGGCCGGTTTCTTTATCGCCCCCCAGGGGCGCAGTTACGGCCAGCTTGAGCGGCTGTCGCGCGGAACCCCCGAGTACCCCGACCGGGGTGCGACGGTCATCTACCAGGTCGAGTCGTTCGCGCCCGGCGGCCTCACCCCGCTGCTCTCCGGTCCGGGCATCAAGGACCGGCTGCGGGTTTCGATTCACGGGCTCGATCCGGCCGAGCTGCCGCTTCTTCGCCTGGTCAACAGCGAGTTCCCGCTCGGGGTCGATGCGATCCTGCTCAGCCCCGGCGGCGAGCTGCTGTGCATCCCCCGCTCCACCGAAATCGGAGACTGACATGGGTTACGTAGCCGTCAAGGGTGGCACCGAAGCCATCGAACAATCCAACAGCCTTTTCACCTGGCTGCGCCAGCAGGGGGAGTCCGCCCCCTTAAGCGTCGACCAGGTGCGCGAGCAGTTCTACCTCGGCGTCGACCGGGTGATGGGGGAGGGCTCCCTCTACGCCCCGGACCACGCCGCCCTGGCCCTCAAGCAGGCAGCCGGCGACACCTTCGAGGCAGCGTTCATGCTGCGCGCCTACCGCGCCACCCAGCCACGCCTCGGCTACTCGCTGGTCGCCGACACCGCGAGGATGCGCATCGTCCGGCGCATCTCCTCGGCCTTCAAGGAGATCCCCGGCGGTCAGGTCCTCGGACCGACCAGCGACTATACCCTGCGGCTGCTCGACTTCGACCTGCTGGAGGATTCGGCGGCCCGTCGCGAGGCCTACCGGCAGCGGCTGTTCGGCGACCGCATCGCCGCCGAGGCGCTCCCCGACTCCTTCCCCAAGGTGATCGAGATCCTGCGCCGCGAGGGGCTGCTGGCCGAGCGCCAGCTCCCGGCGCGCGAGGCCGGTGAGCTGCTTGACATCACCCGCCAGTCGTTGACCTTCCCGGCCCCGCGCAGCGCCTCCCTGCAGTCGCTGGCGCGCGGCGAGACCGGTGGCCTGCTGCTGCTCGCCTATTCGAGCATGCGCGGCTACGGCAACGTCCATCCGACCCTCGGCGAGCTGCGGGTCGGCTACGTGCCGCTGGAGATCCGCCATCCGCTCACCGGCGCGGCCCTGCAGGTCGGCGAGGTCAAGGTGACCGAAGCGGAGGTTGTCGCCCACTTCGAGAAGGAGGGGGAGAAGCCGCGCTTCACGCTCGGCTACGGACTCTGTTTCGGCCAGAACGAGCTCAAGGCGATCTCCATGGGGGTGCTCGACCGCACCATGCGCAGCGCCGAGCCCGCGACGCCGGCCGAGGATCAGGAGTACGTCCTCTCCCATATCGACGGCATCGAATCGATGGGCTTCTGCAATCACTGGAAGCTCCCCCACTACGTCGATTTCCAGTCCGATCTCGACCGGCTGCGCAAGGCGCAGGCCACCCACGATAGCAAGCAGAGCGAGGCAGACGATGAAACTTAACGACTGGCTCGGGGCACAAGCCGCCCCGGACACGACCCTCTCCGGCTACAGCTACGGGTTCATCGACCAGGGGGCGAAAAAGGAGATCCGCCGCAGCCTGCTCAAGGCGGTGGCGATCCCCGGCTACCAGGTCCCCTTCGGCTCGCGCGAGCTCCCCATCGCCCGCGGCTGGGGGACCGGCGGATTGCAGATCACCCTGGCGCTGATCCTCCCCGCCGACGTGCTCAAGGTGATCGACCAGGGGTGTGACGGCAGCGTCAACGCCGTCAACATCCGCAAGTTCATCGGCGCCGTGACCGGCGTACCGTCGACGACGGAGACCGCAGCTGCAACCATCATCCAGACCCGCCACCGCATCCCGGAGGAACCGATGACGGAGGAACAGATCCTGGTGCTGCAGGTCCCCTACCCGGAGGCGCTGCGCGAGGTGGAGCCGTCGGAGCTGGAGACCCGGCGCATGCACGCCGAAGCCGACTACAGCCGGATGTGGCTCTATCTCTACGAGAACATCGTCAATTTCGGCGAGATCCGGATCAGCTACCGCTACCCGGTCACCGTCAACGGCCGCTACATCATGGATCCCAGCCCGATTCCGCGCTGGGACGTACCAAAACTGCATATGGCCGACACCCTCTTTCTGTTCGGCGCCGGTCGCGAAAAACGGATCTACGCCATTCCACCCTACACCCGGGTCGAGCCGCTGGAGTTCGAAGACCACGCTTTCCGCGTCGAGGACTTCAGGGGGCACGTCTGCGACCGCTGCGGCTCGACCGAGAGCTTCCTCGACGAGGTCATCGATGACGCCTCGGGCGCCCGACGCCACGTCTGTTCCGACACCGGCTACTGCGACCGGAGGTGCGCATGATGCAACCACTCGCCAGAATCCGCGGCCTCGGCAAGCACTTCGGTCCCGGCTGCCCGCGCTGCTCCGAGAGCACCGGTCCCGCGGCCGAGACCAACCTCTGCCGCCACTGCGGCACCGTGGTCGCCTGCCACGACGTCGACCTCGACCTCCACCCCAATGAGGTGCTCGGGGTCGTCGGCGAGAGCGGCTCGGGCAAGAGCACCCTGGTGCGGCTGCTGCACTTCGAGTGGGAGGCGACCGCCGGCTCCCTCGAACTCCAGCGGTTGCCGGGACTCGAGCGGCTGCCCAACCTGTTCGCGGACCAGGCGGAGTACAGCGCCAACCTGCTGCGCGTCAGCCACTTCCAGCAGCGCCTGGTGCGCAACGCCTTGATGGGGATTGTCTATCAGAATCCTTACCTGGGGCTGAAAATGAACGTCTCGGCCGGCGGCAACGTCGCCGAGCGGCTGCTCGGCGCCGGCTGGCGGCACATCGGACGGATGCGGGCGCGCGCCGCCGAATTGCTGGAAAAGACCGAGATCCCGGTGACGCGCATGGATGAGCCACCGCGCAACTTCAGCGGCGGCATGCAGCAGCGGGTGCAGATCGCCAAGGCGCTCTCCAATGGTCCGCTGGTGCTGCTGCTCGACGAGGTGACCACCGGTCTCGACCTGTCGGTGCAGGCGCGGGTACTCGATCTGATCCGCCAGCTGCGCGACGAGCTGAAACTCTCCATGCTGGTGGTCTCCCACGACCTCGGGGTGATTCGGCTGCTCTGCCAGCGCACCCTGGTGATGAAGTACGGCCGGGTGGTGGAGAGCGGTCTCACCGACCAGATCCTGCAGGACCCGCAGCACCGGTATACGCAGCTGTTGGTTAATTCCCAGCTTTGAGCATTTCATGGGTCCCATCGATCCTATGGGACCCATGGGACCTATAAAAAACAAAGGCCTCTATCATGCTGACCGTCACCAACCTGACCAAGAGTTTCACCATCCACGCCCTCGGCGGCGAGCGGATCGCGGCGATCCACGATATCAGCTTCGCTGTCGCCCGCGGCGAGTTCCTCGCCCTGGCGGGACCGAGCGGCGCCGGCAAGAGCACGGTACTCAAATGCCTCTACCGGACCTACCTCCCCGAACGGGGGGAGATCCGCTACGATTCCGAGCAGTTCGGCAGCGTCGATCTGGCCGCCGCCAGCGAACGCCAGGTGCTGGCGATCCGCCAGCGGGAGCTGGGCTACGTTTCCCAGTTTCTGCAGGTGATCCCGCGGGTCACGGCGCGGGAGGTGATCATGGAACCGATCCTTTCCCGCAATGGCGTCACCGGGGATGAGGCCCGGGCCCGGGCCGAAGAGCTGCTGGAACGGCTGCGCATCCCGAGCCGGCTGTGGGACGCCTATCCGCTGACCTTCAGCGGCGGCGAGCAGCAGCGGATCAACATCGCCCGGGCGATCGCCTGGCGGCCGCGGCTGCTGCTGGTGGACGAGCCGACCGCCTCGCTGGACGCCGCCTCCATCGACATTGTCCTTGAAATGCTCGATGAGCTGCGCCGCGCGGGGACCACCCTGGTCGGCATCTTTCACGACCCCGAAATCATGCAGCGGGTCGCCACCCGCTGCTATCCACTCGCTTCCCTGGAGACCGCCTGCCATGTCTGATTCCTTCGTCATCGATGCCGCCACCGTGGTTACCCCCGAAGCGGTCCTCCCGGAATGTTCCGTGCGGGTAGAACAGGGGCGCATCGCCGAACTGCGCCCGGGGGGGAGTTTCAACGGCAGTGACCCGCACCTCGACGCCCGGGGCAAACATCTCTTCCCCGGTTTTATCGACCTGCACTGCGACGCCATCGAAAAGCAGATCGAGCCGCGACCAAACACCTTCTTCCCGGTCGATATTGCCATTCACGAACTCGACAAGAAGCTGGCCGCCTGCGGGGTCACCACCATTTTCCACTCCCTTTCCTTCGCTGAGCTGGAGGTCGGCCTGCGCTCCAACGGGATGGCCGCGAAAATCGTCCGGGAGGTCAATCGCCAGGCGCCCACCCTGCGGATCAACACCCGTGTCCATACCCGCTTTGAGGTGACCGACGGCGGGGCCGTTCCGATCCTTCAGGAGCTGATTCGTGGCGGCGAGGTGGGGCTCTTTTCGCTGATGGATCATACTCCTGGCCAAGGGCAGTTCCGGGAGGTGGCGAGCTTCAAGAACTACTATGGCCCGGTCTATGCCAAGACCGAGGAGGAGATGGACCGGATCATCGCCCGCAAACAGCAGGCCCAGAACGGCGATGCCCTGACCAGGATCGGGAGGCTCACCGACTGTTGCCGGGAGCACCTCGTAGCGCTCGCCTCCCATGACGACGATTGCGCCGCCAAACTCGACTGGCTGCAGCAGCTGGGGGTCGGAATGAGCGAGTTCCCCGTCAACCTGGCCGCGGCCCGGGCGGCCCGCGATCGCGGTATCACGGTAATCCTCGGGGCCCCGAATGTCCTGCGCGGCTCCTCCCAGGGGGGGAACCTCAGCGCCCGCGAGGCCCTGGCCGAGGGTTGCGGCGAGATCCTCTGTTCCGACTACGCACCCCAGACGCTGCTGCATGCGGTGCTCACCCTCGATCGGCTGGGCCTGAAGCCCCTGCATGAAGCGGTCAACCTGGTGAGCCGCAACCCGGCCCAGGCCGTCGGGATCGGAGCCAAAACCGGAGCCCTGGTCGAGGGCCTGGCTGCCGACCTGCAGCTGCTCGACCTGGCCCAGGGCTTCCCCCGGGTCCTCAAAACCTTTGTCGGTGGCCTGGAGGTGTATGGGTCATGCTGAAAATCGGCAGTCAAATCAATGAAGTGCGGGTAGACGGGGACCTCGATGCGCTGCGTCGGGATCTGGAGGCCTTTGCCGATTTCGGCCTGGAGGCGGTCGAAATCCCGGTACATGGACTCGACGCCATCCGCAACGGGAAACTGCACCGGCCGACCCTGCTGGCCGCCCGCCAGCTCGTCGAGGCCTTTCCCTTCGCCTACAGCGTCCACGCCCCCAACCCCTTGAACCTGATGACCAGGGAGCGCTTTGATCTCCATGTCGCCGTCTTCAGAGCAACGCTGGAGTTTGCCACCGAAATCGGGGCCCAGGCCGTGGTCTACCACCCGGGACGCTATCTGTCCGAGGAGGCCTTTGCCGTCAGTCCCGGCTCGCCCCAGGTCGCCGAAGATGAAAAACGCCGCCTCCTGGAACGGGAGGCGGCGACCCTGCAGAATCTGGCCGCGGAATTTCCCGAGCTCTGCATCGCCATGGAGAACGCCCGTCCCTACCGCGGCCATTCCCCCTACTGCTACGCGGAAAAACCGGTTGAACTCAAGGCCCAGGTTCGGCGCATCGCCAGGGAGAACGTGCGCGTCGCTCTCGATACTGGCCATCTGCAGATGGCCGCCCGCTTCTATGACCTCGACCCCGCCGCCGAGGCCGGCCATCTGTCCGGTCTGATCGCCCATTGCCATGTCCACGACAACTTCGGCGATCCAGTCTATGCCAGCGAAAAGCTGCAGACCCACCAGCTCCCTTTTGGCCGCGGCGATTCGCATATGCCGGTCGGCTGGGGCGGCATCGATTTCGCCGGGATCCTGGCTTCGCTCCTGCCCGATTACGCCGGACTGCTGATAACCGAACTTCGATCCCGCT
Organism: Desulfuromonas sp. DDH964; assembly: GCF_001611275.1. Classification (GTDB taxonomy): domain Bacteria; phylum Desulfobacterota; class Desulfuromonadia; order Desulfuromonadales; family DDH964; genus DDH964. The sequence goes on from NZ_CP015080.1 coordinate 3,645,604, forward strand.
ATTTCCGCCACACCCGTGAATCGGTACAGAACCTCGCGGCCATCGTCGCCAGGTTGAGACAGGAAACGGAGGAGCACCGGTTGACCGCCAGGAGGTGACATGCAACCGACCGTCGTCATTACCCACTGGGTCCATCCAGAGGTCATCGATTTCCTGGCGTCCCGCTGCCGGGTGGTTCCCAACCAGAGCCGGGAAACCCTGCCGCGGGAGGAGATTTTGCGGCGGGCGGCCCGGGCCGAAGGACTGATGACGTTCATGCCCGACCAGATCGACGCCGGATTTCTCCGTGCCTGTCCGCGGCTCCGGGTGATCGGCGCAGCCCTCAAGGGGTACGACAATATCGACGCCGACGCCTGTCTGGCCGCCGGCGTAAAACTGAATATCGTCAGCGACCTCCTTACCGCCCCGACCGCCGAGCTCGCAGTCGGTCTGCTCCTGGCCCTGATCCGCCAGGTGCGGTCTGGCGACAGTCTGGTCCGTTCCGGGGGCTTCAGCGGCTGGCGGCCGATTTTCTATGGCTCCGGCCTGGTCGGCAGCACCGTCGGGCTGGTCGGCATGGGCGCCATCGGTCAGGCGATCGCCCGGCGGCTGGCCGGGTTCGAGGCGCGCTTGCTCTACGCTGACCCCCGTCCGCTGGCCGGCCACCAGGCCGCGGTCCTCGGCGTCGAGCGCCGCAACCTGCCGCTCTTGGTCGCCGAATGCGACCACCTGCTGCTCAGTGTCCCGCTGCTGCCCCAAACCCGGCGTTTGTTCGATTCGGGCCTGTTGTCCCGGGTCAAGCCGGGCTGCTATCTGGTCAACGTCGGCCGCGGCTCGGTATTCGACGAGGCGGCAGTGGCGGCGGCCCTGGCCAGCGGCCGACTCGGCGGCTTTGCCGCCGATGTCTTCGCCTTCGAAGACTGGACCCTCCCCGACCGGCCCACTGCCATTCACCCGGCGCTCCTCGCTTTGCCGGAGAAGACTCTCTTTACCCCCCATCTCGGCTCGGCGACCGACATGGCACGACGTGCCATCGCCCTGGACGCCGCCAACAGCATCCTCGCCGGTCTTGCTGATGCGCCGGTAGCCGGCCCGGCTTGAGACTGTGCCCTTCCCGCAATGATTATCCCCCCTTCCGGCAAGCAGCCACGATGTCCTTTCCAGTATTCGCAGCCGGCTCAGAGGATGTCGCTGGCCAGATCCGCCAATGCGGAGCGCTCCCCCCGGGAGAGGGTAATATGTCCCGCCAGGGGCTGGCTGCGAAAGCGTTCGACGGTATAGGTCAGGCCGTTGCTGCCGGCATCGACGTAGGGGTTGTCGATCTGGTCGGGGTCGCCGATGAGGACGTGGTCCCCTCGCCGGCCCGGGTGATGATCGTCTTGACCTCGTGGGGAGTGAGGTTCTGGGCTTCATCGACCACCAGGCACTGGTGGGGATGGAACGTCTCACCCGGCACCGCTTCCAGCGCCAGGCTCTTGTGGCGGTAGTAGTGGCTGATCTGCTCCCCCGGCACGAGGACCTGGCCCAGCCCGGGTAGAGGGTGTCGTAAGAGATCTTGTCGGTTTCATAATCCTGGACCGCCAGGCCGACGGTGTGAGCCTTGATGCGCAGGTTGACATCCTTGGTTACCAGGATTACCGGCAACCCGTTGCGGCAGTCACCGGAGCGAATGCTCCGGATGCCAGACGGGCGGGCCGGGAACGACGAATAGGCGGAAATGGGAATTTTCGAGCGGAGGGGGGGCAGTCATTGGCGGCATGGCCGGGAGCAGCCATTCGGCGGCTCGGGGGTCAGAAGTTCCCTGTCCACGCCAGGATGCTGACTGCAGCGCAGCCGAGACCAATTCCGAGCAGCGCGCCGACTAGGACGTCGGTCGGGTAATGCAGACCGAGAAAGACCCGCGAAACGCCGACCAGAACTACCACCGGCAGGAGCAGCAGGCCAACGACGGGGAGGATTTCGCCATAGGCGACGCAGGCCGCGAAAGCGGTCATGGTATGCCCGGAGGGAAAGGAAAAACGGTCGGGTGGGGCGAGCAAGCAGCTCAGATCGGCCCAGGCGGTACAGGGGCGCGGGCGGCCGATCAGGTTCTTGAGCCCCTTGAAGAGAAGGATCGAAGCGGTAATAGCGAGCGCTGCGGCAAGGACCGCCTGCCGGCCGGCAGTACCGCCGACCGTCAACAGTATCAGGCCGCTGATACCCCAGAGTGGGCCGTCGCCAAGGCGGCTCGCCGTGATCAGCAGCTGCGTCAGCCAGCGATGGCGGCGCAGGTCGCAGAGGCGCTGCATCAGCAGCACTTCATGGCTGGTGATATGGCGGGCGCAGTAATCGACCAGGTGGCGGCCGAAAGGGTTGTGCGTCTCAGTCAGCATAGACTCTCCTTCCCTGGTTCGGGCAGGGTCCCGGTACAACACAGCCGCTTCCCGGAATGCTCGGCATGCAGCCGGAGATATTGATCGCGCACCGCACTGTTGATCTCTTCCCAGTTCTGGTCCTCTGCGTAGAGCCGCGCGGCCCGGCCAAGGCGCTGGCGCATTTGTGCATCATCGACCAGCGACTGCAGGGCAGCCGCAAGCGCCGTTGCACTTTGCTCCTCAACCAGAATTCCCGACTCGCCGCTGAGGAGGATATCCCGCGGCCCGGGGACGTTGAAGGCGACCGTCGGCAGACCGGAGGCGAGAGCCTCGAGGACGACGTTGCCGAAGGTTTCGGAGAGGGAGGGGAAGGCGAAGATGTCAGCCGAGGCGTAATAACGTGCCAGCTCTTCGCCTTCGCGATATCCGCTGAAAATTGCACCGGGCAAGGCCGTGTGCTCCAGTTCAGCGCGCAGGGGACCGTCGCCGACAAGCAGCTGGCGCACTCTACCGGAGAGGCGTCGGCAAGCCGCAAAAAGCAGGGCGAGGTTCTTCTCCGCAGCGAGCCGACCGACAAAAAGAAGGACCACCTCGTCCCCGGCGATGCCTAGGCTGCGACGCAGTTCGGGATCGCGATGACGCGGATGGAAGCGCGCGGCATCAACACCACGTGGCCAGACGATGAGGTTGCGAAAACCGCGCTCCGCCAGCATCCCGACGATTGACGGGGTCGGGCAGAGGGTCAGGTCGGTACGGTTGTGAAATTTGCGCAGGTAGTCCCAGGCGACCGTTTCGAGCGCGCCGAGCCGGTAACTGGCAAGATACTGGGCGAAATTGGTGTGATAGGAGCTGACCACCGGCAGGCCGAGGCGGCGTGCCGCCCGCAAGGCCGCCCACCCTAAAGGCCCCTCGGTGGCGATATGGACCAGATCGGGGACGAAGGCGGCAAGACGGTGCAGCAATCGCAGCGGGGTAACGACGGGAAGGAGAACCTCAGAGTAAAAGGGGAGCGGTAGCGCGGGGAAGCATTCTGCTTCACTGCCGACTGGGAGCGTGAGCCCCTGCCGATAGCGGGGAGTCAGCAACAGCAGCTGGTCACCGCAGGCAACAAGGTAATTGGCAAGCTGGTTGAGGGTGCGGGATACGCCGTTGATCTGTGGCAGCCAGGTCTCGGAAACAATGGCGATGCGCATTGGCCGGATCATTGCGGCGTCGGAAAGCTGACCACGAAACGACTGCCGACCGGGTCCCGATCCTCGACCCGGACCTCGCCCCCCATCACCTCGGCGAGGGTCCGGACGATATAGAGGCCGAGGCCGTTGCCAGGGGCCGTGCCGACACCGCTGCCGCGGACGAAGCGCCGGAAGATCTTTTCCCGCTCTTCTGCGGCAATCCCCGGGCCACTGTCCTCCACCGCCAGCTCCAGCCGGGCGCCGGCGGGAACCGCCAACCGCACCATCACCGGACTCCCTTCCGGTGCATACTTCAGGGCGTTTTCGAGGAGGTTGGAGAGGATCAGGCGTAAGCCGAGACTGTTGAGCCCGGTCGGCAGGACGGGCGCCGCCGTGTCGAGGAAGAGGGGCATCCGGCACCGCTCGGCCTGCGGCTGGTAGAGTTCGAGGAGCTCGCGGGCCAGGGCCACCACCTCGACATTGTCGCCGGGCAGCTGCAACCCCTCGTCGGCGCAGCGGCTGAGCAGCAGCAGGCTCTCGGCGAGGTTGCCGAGGGTCTGCGAACTGCGCTCGATAGCGGCAATACAGTTGCGCGACGCTTCACCATTCCCCAGCTCCGGACGGCTGAGGAGCCCCGAGTAGCCGCGCAGGATCAGCAACTGGTTGCGCAGTTCGTGGGCGAGGATATCCTGCAGCATCCCGTCGCGATCGCTCTGCGCCCGGAGCCGGTCGATGGCGCCATGCAACTGGCGCTCCTGGTGGCGCCGCTCGATCAGCCGCCGGGCCGTCAACAGGACCTCCCGCACCGAGTAGGGCTTGGGGATGAAGGCGTCGGCACCGAGCTCCAGGCCGCGCAGCCGGTCATCCATGGAGCCGAGGGCGGTGAGCATGATGATCGGCACGCTGCCGATCGGTTCCTCGCGCCGGGAGCGGATCAGCCGGCAGACCTCCCAGCCGTCGAGGTCGGGGAGGAGAATGTCGAGGAGGATCAGGTCGGGCCGGGCGCTACCGACGAGGCGACAGGCGCTGAGGCCATCCTCAGCCAGCAGCACATCATAGCCCTGGCTTTGCAGCTGGTACTCGAGGACCGCCGCCAGCTCCGGCTGATCTTCGACGACAAGAACCGTCCCCTGCCCCATGGATGTCCCCGGTTTTTCGCTTTTCGTCATGGGACAAAGCTGGGGCCGGCGTGTTAGGGGTCAATTAAAGGACCTTTCGATGTTGGTTAGCGTGCCACAGCCGGGCGCAGGATGAAATTTCCACGCGCCGGGTGATGATCGGCCTGGTTGGCCTGGTCGGTCTGCTGCTACTGGGTGGGATCGGCTATTGAGTCAGCTCGTATCTGACCAACAATGCGGTCGCGGCCCTGAACAACCTGTCCGAGGCCCGGCAGCTGGGTGCGCTCAATCAGGACCTGCCCGCGCTGCTGCAGGCGGTCGTCGACGCGATTCGCCAGGAGAGCGCCGCCATTATCAAAATCATCGGTGGAATAAGGAATTGCAGGAGTCGGTGGCCAGGCTCGACAACCAGGCCCACCTGCTGAAGAACGAGATCGCGACCTCCCGTCCCAGCCAGAAACTCACCCCGAATCGGGGGAGGGCATGAGAGAAGGCCCGGCGGCAGGGTGGTGAAGTATCAGGAAAGCTGGCCCAGAACCTCTTCCAGGACCTTGTTGAAGTGCGCCGGGTCCTCCATTTGCAGGAAGTGTCCGGCCCCGGGGACCAGGGTTTCGGTGACGAAGGGTGCGCACCGCTCGCGGGCCGAGGCCGGGATCAGCGCGCCATTGATGGCGTAGATTGGCATCCGCAGTTCGCTGAAGGCGGCCTGCGGGCTCCAGGTGAGGAGAGCCTCCCAGGCCGGCAGGGCCCAGGCAGGGTCGGCGGTGGACATCTCCTCGATCAACTGTTTTTTGAGGGCCGCCGGGGTGGCCGCAGTGGCGGTCTGCTCGACCAGGCCGGCCATGGCGGCGGCGAAATCCTCCTGGAACGGCGCAGCAATGGCCTGAACCGTCTCCGCGGACAAACCACCGTAATCGATGACAAAGGTGTCGACCAGCACCACGCCGACGACCTTTGCACCCAGCTGCCGGGCGGCTTCCAGCGCGACGGCGCCGCCCATCGAATGGCCAACCAAAACCACTTCTCTTGCCGTAAGAGCGTCAACACAGGCGGCAATATCCCGGCCGAAGGACTCCACACTCCAGCGGCTGCGGCTGCGGCTGCGGCTGCCGTTGGCCGAGTCGCCGTGGCCGGGCAAGTCGGGTGCGGCCACCGCATAGCGGGAACTGAAGTGGTCAAGCTGGGGGCGCCAGTAGCTGCGCCGGCAGGTCCAGCCATGGACAAAAAGGAGGAGCGGCCCGCCTTCGCCACCACAATCGCAGGCGAGAGGAATCCCGTCATGGGAATAGAACATGTCTGGGGTGGGAATTTTCATTTCCATGGTTGAGACCTCTAGCGGCGCCGGGCGGGGCCGGCCAGCAGTTTTTTCACCAGGTCCGCCTGGTTGCGGGTGTCGGTTTTGGCAAAGATCGTCTTGAGGTGGGAACGGACGGTATGGAGACTGACAAAGCAGCGCCGGGCCACCTCCGCCGGGTCGGGGGTTGCCAGCAGGGCCAGGGCGATGCGGGTTTCGGCATCCGAGAGGGCATAGAGGCTGCGCAAGCGCTCGCCGTCCATGGGCAGGCCCGCTTCGGGATCATGGAGATAAACCGCCACATAACCGGTGGTCCTCCCCCCGAGGACCGGGACATCGGGATGGACCGGCTTGACCAGCAGCTGCAGGATCGAGCCGTCGGCGCGCTCCACCGCCAGGGATCCACCGGCAAAATGGAGACCCCGGGAATCGGCGGCCGCCAGGCACTGCTGCAACAACCGCTGCAGGGAAGGGTCCTGTGACCGGTCGGCAAGGCGCAATTGGCCGTTGGCCAGGGTCAGGGGGGTGTCGCTGCCGATGAAAGCTTCCGCCCCGGAATTGCAGTGGACCGGTCGCAGCGTGAAATCGAGCAGGATAAAGGGGAGAACCTCTTCTCCCGCCGCGATCGCCACCGCCTCGGCCCTGGCGCGGCGCTCGCCGACCTGGCCGGCCAGCTGAAAGGCATGCTGCAGGTGCGGGACAAAATTATTGACGTAGGCCGTGTCCGCCTCGGTGTAATGGCCCTGGCCGCGGGTGCGCTGGACCAGCAGCTGTACGGTGCGCCCGGTATCCTGGTAAATGGTGCCGCAGATTCCGTGGTGGATATCCTGCGGCCGCGCCCAGTCGTTGTAGAATTCGCTGCGAAAAAAATCGGGCTGACGGCAACTGAAGTGGAGATAGGTTGAGTAGAGGCGGCCCGGTTGTTTTTGCAGCAATTCGGGACGCCAGGGGCAGGCGTTGACATAGTGCTCAACGTACTGGTGATGAAAATCGTCGTCGATATTCTGCTTGATGCTCGAAATGACCCGGGTTGCCTGGGAGTTCATGACCAGCAGACGGGCCGAACGGGAGTTGGTATGGGCAATCAGGTCATTGAGAAAGGCGCGCCAGTCGCCGGGCTCGGCGACGGTTGCATAGATGCGTTCGAGCAGGCGCTCGCGCTGCTGCGCCAACTGGGCCGGAAGAGAAATGTTGCCTGCGACGTCCATGCGATCTCAGCTACCCGCAAAGTTGAAATCGATCCGGAGACCGGCAAGGGGGCGAATATTACAGCTGTCGGACCATCAATTTCGATCCTTTCCCTGCCGCCAAGGGGCCACTTTAGCACGTAAACGGCGGCAAAAGAAACGGAAATAGCGTGCAGTAGCCGCTCCAAGGGTGGAAAATCATGATTTCGGTGAGTCGTGCGTCCCACAGGGCCCCTTCTGACCATCAGCTTCCGGCCGTAGCGGAAAAGTTGCTCTCGCCGAGTTCCTCCGCGGCAAAATCATCGACCGCCAATACCTGCGCGACCGCCTTCGCGCACTCTTCCAGCAGGTCGGCTTCCTTCGCGCTGAGCAGTCCTTTTTCGAACCCCTCCCGGAAGTCGCGACAACGCGCCTCGTGCAGGCGCTGCTGCAGCGGAGCGCTCGCGATCACCAGGTCGAAAGCCTGCTCCAGACCGGCGACGGCGACGTTGGCGCCTCCCTTGAGGAAGAGGCCGGCCGTCAGGCGCTCGCGGGTGGCCGAAGGGGCGAGGAGAAGCTCGGCGCAGCGCCGGGTGAGCCGATCGGAGGGTCCGTGGCGGCGCACCCCCAGCGGCAGGATGATGAAGCGGACAAGCGCCGCCAGCGGCCGGTTGGGGAGATTGGCGAGGACGCCGTGCAGCCGCTCCTCGATGAGGGCAAAGCGGCTCTCCATGGCGAAGGCGACCAGCGGCAAGTCCTCCGCCGGTTGCCCCTCGTCCTGCCAGCGCTTGAGGACCGCCGAGAGGAGATAGAGCTCGCTGAGGATGTCGCCGAGGCGGGCCGAGATCATCTCCTTGCGCTTGAGCCCGCCGCCGAGGAGGAGCAGGGTCGCATCGGCCAGCAGGGCGAAGCTGGCGGCATAGCGATCGAGGCGCCGGTAATACTTCGTCGCCTTCCCCTGGGCCGGGGCCGGGCCGATGCGGCCGCCGGACCAGCTGCGCACCCAGGCGCGGAAGAAGGTCTTGAAGCCATGACGGAAGTGCCCCGAGAAGCTTTCATCGAAGGCGGCGAGCGCCGCGTCCGGATCTTCCTCCTCGAGAGCGAGCATCTCCTTGAGGAGCCAGGGGTGGCAGCGGATCGCCCCCTGGCCGAAGATGATCATGCTGCGGGTGAGGATATTCGCCCCCTCGACGGTGATCCCCACCGGCACCGCGCGGTAGGCGTCGCCAAGGTAGTTGAGAGGACCGTCGATCACGGTCTTGCCGCCGTGGACGTCCATGGCATGGTCGATGGCGGAGCGCATCGCGTAGGTGGCATGGACCTTCATGATCGCCGAGATCACCGAGAGCTTGCGCCCCTGGTCAAGGCCGGCACAGGTCAGGCGACGAGCGGCATCGACCAGGTAGGCGTCCGCAGCGAGGGGGCCGAGACGCTCCTGGATCCCCTCGAACTGGCCGATAGGGATACCGAACTGGTGGCGGATGCGGGCGTAGGCGCCGGTGGTGCGGGCGCAGAGGGCCGTCGCGGCCGCCGAAAGGGAGGGGAGCGAAACGCCGCGGCCGACGGCGAGGGCGCTCATCAGCATGCGCCACCCCTTGCCGACCTGCTCCCGGCCGCCGATGACGTGGTCCAGAGTGATGAAGACGTCGTGTCCCTGGTTGGGGCCATTCTGGAAGAACTGGAACGCCGGCAGGTGGCGCCGGCCGATTTCGACTCCCGGCAGGTTCGTCGGCACCAGCGCCAGGGTGATGCCGATATCCTCCAGGTCGCCGAGCAGATGGTCAGGGTCATAAAGCTTGAAGGCGAGGCCGAGGACCGTGGCGACCGGACCGAGGGTGATGTAGCGCTTGCTCCAGTTGAGGCGGATGCCGAGCACCTCCTCGCCGTCGAACTGATCCCGGCAGACCACGCCGCAGTCGACCATCGCCGCCGCGTCGGAGCCGGCTTCGAGGCTGGTCAGGGCAAAACAGGGGAGTTCGCGGCCGTCGGCGAGGCGCCGCAGCCAGAAATCACGCTGCGCGTCGGTGCCGTACTGCAGCAGCAACTCTGCCGGGCCGAGGGAGTTGGGAACCATCACCGTGACGGCGGTGACGAGGCTGCGTGAGGCGATGGTCCGGATCACCTCCGAGTTGGCGTAGGCCGAGAATTCGAGCCCGCCGTATTCGCGCGGAATGATCATGGCGAAGAACTTTTCGCGTTTGAGAAATTCCCAGACCGCGGGCGGCAGGTCGCCGCGGCTCCGGTTGATCTCCCATTCGTCCAGCATGCTGCAGAGTTCCTGCACCGGACCGTCGAGAAAGGACTGCTCCTCTTCACTCAGCGTCGCCGGCGGCGTGGCGAGGAGCTTTTCCCAGTCCGGGTTGCCGGTGAAAAGATCACTGTCCCACCAGACGTCACCGGCGGTGAGCGCCTCGCGCTCCGTCGCCGAGAGGCCGGGGAGCGCGCGCCGGGCCAGCTTGAAGATCGGCCGAATCAGGTAGTTGCGACGAAAGGTTTTGAACGACATGGCTCTCCTCCTTGCTGAAGCTCCGTCTGGCGAAGCAACCTTCCCTTTTTTCAATCATACCATGGCGTCCCCTGCCGGCAGCGCCACCAACAGCAAAGGCCGGGAAATATCCCGGCCTTTGCTGTTGCAACAGTTCGATCGGCGCCGCAGCGGCCGCCCTTTACAGTGGCGCTGCAGAGCTCCCCCCACCGAGGACCTGGTAGAGGGTGACCTGGTTGGCGAGCAGGGCGAGGCGCACCCCGATCAGGTTCTGCCGGGCGCTGTAGAGGGAGCGATGGGCATCGAGAACATTGAGGTAGCTGTCGATCCCCCTGGCATAACGGGCCTGGGAGAGGCGGTAGCTCTCTGCGGTGGCCGCGGTAAGAGCCTGCTGCGCCGCCGCCTGCTCGCCGATGGTGGCCCGAACGGCGAGGGCGTCCGCCACCTCGCGGAAAGCGACCTGGATCGCCTGCTCGTAGCGGGCTACGGCAAGCTGCTGGTCGACCTTCGCTACCGCGAGGTTGGCGCGGTTGGCGCCGGCGTTGAAGAGTGGCAGGGTCAGGCGCGGCGCGAAGTTCCAGGCGAGGGAGCCGGCGCCGAACAGCCCGGAGAGCTGGTCGCTGCCGGTACCGATGGAGGAGACCAGCTCGATACGCGGGAAGAAAGCGGCCCGCGCCGCGCCGATGTTGGCGTTGGCCCCCTGCAGCCGATGCTCGGCGGCGCGGATATCGGGCCGCGCCAGCAGCACCGTGGAGGGGAGACCGGGGGCGAGGGTACGGAAAGGGGCCGGGTCGGTGCTGAGCGTCGCCGGCAGCAGGGGTGCTGCCACCCGGGCGCCGACCAGCAGATCGAGACCATTCTCGTCCTGGGCGACCAGGGAGGTGTAGCGGGCGATGTCGACCCGCGCCGCCTCGAGGCTCGATCTGGCCTGGTTGAGATCGAGGGCAGAGGCGACCCCGGCCTGGAAGCGGCGCTCGATCAAATGGTAGGAGGCCTGCTGGTTTTCCAGGGTCTCCCGGGCGAGCTGCAGCCCCTCGCGATCGGCGGCGAGGTTCAGGTAGGCGCGGGCAACGCTGGCGACCAGGCTGATCTCGACGCTGCGCCGGGCCTCGCTGGTGGCGAGATATTCCTCCAGCGCCTGCTCCTTGAGGCTGCGCACCCGGCCGAAGAGGTCGAGCTCAAAGGCGCTGACGCCGAGACCGACGCTGTACTGGCGGACGATCTCACCGTCACCGCTGGCGGAGAGGTCGGCGGGGATGCGCTGGACGCTGCCGGCGGCGCTGCCGTCCAGGGCCGGCAGCAGGTCGGCACGGCGGATCCGGTACTCGGCCTGGGCCCGCTCCATGTTGAGCAGGGCGAGGCGCAGGTCGCGGTTCTTCTCCAGTGCCGTGGCAATGACCGCGCGCAGCTGCGGATCGAGGAAGAAGTCCTGCCAGGGGATCTCCGCAACGGCCGCGCCGGCGGTCGCTGGCGTTTCCCCCCCCTGGCCCGGCCAGTCAGTGGGGACCGGCGCGGCGGGACGGGAGTAATTGGGGGCCAAGGTCGCGCAGCCGGCCAGCAGCGCGAGCAGAAAGAACAGAAAGAGCGTTTTCCGTTGCATATCAGTGCCCCTCCATCGGCGCGGCGACAGTCTTCTTCTTCCTGGCAAAGAGCCGCGAAATCAGGACGAAAAAGAATGGGATGAAAATCAGGTCGATAAAGGTCGCCGACAACAGGCCGCCGGTGACCGCCGTACCGATGGCGTTCTGGGCCGCCGCACCCGCCCCGTTGGTCAGCGCCAGCGGGAGAGTGCCAAAGAAGAAGGCGAGCGAGGTCATGATGACCGGCCGCAGCCGGATCTTTACCGCCGTCAGGGTGGCTTCGACCAGCTCGTGCCCCTGATTCAGCTGGTCCTTGATGAACTGGATGATCAGGATGGCGTTCTTGGTCGAGAGACCCACCGTGGTGAGCAGGCCAATCTGCAGGTAGATGTCGTCAGGCAGACCTCGCAGGGTTACCGCCGTCACCGCACCGACCAACCCCAGAGGGAGCATCAACAGGTTGACGAAAGGGATGGTCACGCTCTCGTAGAGAGCCGCCACGGCAAGAAAGACCACCAAGAGCGAGATGGCGTAGAGGGCCGGGGCCTGGGCGCCCGCCTTCTTCTCCTCGTAGGAGAGGCCGGTCCACTCGTAGCCAATCCCCGCCGGCAGCTTGGAGACCAGCTGTTCCATCCGGTTCATCGCCTCCCCGGTGCTGATGCCGGGCGCCGCCTGTCCCATGATCTCCACCGAGGGAATGCCATTGTAGCGTTCCAGGCGCGGCGAACCGAACTGCCAGTGGGCGGTGGAAAACGCCGAGAAAGGAACCATCGCCCCCTGGTCGTTGCGGACGTACCAGCGGTTAATGTCCTCCGGCAGCATCCGGAACTGGGGATCAGCCTGGACAAAGACCTTCTTGACCCGGCCGTTCTGGATGAAGTCGTTGACGTAGCTGCTCCCCCAGGCCGTGGAGAGAACGCTGTTAATGTCCCCGATCGCCACCCCCTGAGCGCCAGCCCGGGCGTCGTCGATGTCGAGCTTGAACTCCGGGGTGTCGTTCTGGCCGTTGGGACGTACCGCAACCAGGTTGGGATCCTGCATCGCCATACCGAGGAGCTGGTTGCGCGCTGCCATCAGCTGGTCATGGCCGAGCCCACCGCGATCCTGGAGTTCCAGGTCGAACCCGTTGGCGACCCCGAGCTCCAACACCGCCGGCGGCGAAAAAGCGAACGCGAGGCCGTCGCGAATGTGGGAGAAGGCCTGCATGGCCCGGCCGGCGATGGCGTCGGCCTGCAGCGCAGGTTCCTGCCGCACCTTCCAGTCCTTGAGCTTGACGAAGGCCAGTCCCATGTTCTGGCCACGGCCGGCGAAGCTGAAGCCGGCCACGGTGATGACCCCCTCGACGGCCTGCTTCTCGTCCTCGAGAAAGTGTTTCTCCATCTGTTGGAGAACTTTGATCGTTCGATCCTGGGTCGCTCCGGCCGGCAATTGGGCCTGACAGATGAGAAAGCCCTGGTCCTCGCTCGGGAGGAAAGAGGTCGGCAGCTTGAGAAAGAAGTGGACCATGACGGCAACGATGCAGCCGTAGATCAGCAAATAGCGCAGCGGCTTGCGGAACGAGTGGCCGACGATCCGCTCGTAATTGTGGCGGCAGAATTCGAAGGCCCGGTTGAAATAGCGGAAGAACCAGGGGAACCAGCCGCTTTCACCGGCCTGATGTCCCTTGGGGATCGGCTTCAGGATGGTTGCGCACAGCGCCGGGGTGAGGATCATCGCTACCAACACCGAGAGGATCATGGCGGAGATGATGGTGATGGAGAACTGGCGGTAGATGACGCCGGTCGAACCGCCGAAAAAGGCCATGGGGAGGAAAACCGCCGTCAGCACGGTAGCGATCCCCCACAGGGCTCCGGTGATCTGCCCCATCGACTTGATCGTCGCGTCATGGGGCGAGAGCCCCTCCTCGGACATGATCCGCTCGACGTTCTCTACCACAACGATGGCGTCGTCGACCAGCAGGCCGATGACGATGACCAGGGCGAACATGGTCAGGGTGTTGATGGAGAAACCGGCGACCGAAAGCGCCCCCATCGTCCCGAGCAGCACCACCGGCACGGCGATAGTCGGAATCAGGGTGGCGCGGATATTCTGCAAAAAGAGGAACATGATGACGAAGACCAGGCAGATCGCCTCGATCAGCGTCCGAACCACCTCTTCGATGGAGATTTTGACGAAGGGTGTGGAGTCGTAGGGATAGACCACCTTCAGCCCGGCCGGAAAGTACTTCTCCAGTTCGGCCATCTTGGCCTTGATCCGGGTCCCGGTCTCCAGGGCGTTGGCGCCCGAAGCGAGACGGACCGCCATCCCGCCCAGCGGCTTGCCGTTGTAGAAGGCCTGGATCTGGTAGTCTTCGGTACCGATCTTGGTGGTTGCCACATCCTTCAGCCGCACCGTCGAGCCGTCAGGGTTAGTGCGCAGGATGATGGCGTCGAACTCTTCCGGCGTGTGCAGCAGGGTGCGGGCGGTGACGGTGGCGTTGAGCTGCTGTCCCTGCTCGGCCGGCAGGCCGCCGAACTGACCGGCCGAGACCTGGGCGTTCTGGGCCTGCAACGCCGCCACCACGTCGCTGGTGGTCAGGTGATAGTTGTAGAGCCTGGCCGGATCGAGCCAGACCCGCATAGCGTTCTGGGTGCCGAAAACCTGAAGTTCGCCGACGCCATCCAGGCGACTGATGATGTCCTGGACGTTGGAGACCATGAAGTCGGTGATGGCGTTGCGATCCATCGAGCCGTTTTCCGAGACCAGGCCGACGATCAGCAGGAAGTTGCGGGTCGATTTGACCACCTGAATTCCCTGCCGCTGGACGATCTGCGGCAACAACGGCACCGCCAGTTGCAGCTTGTTCTGGGTCTGGACCTGGGCGATATTGGGGTCGGTGCCGGCCTTGAAGGTCAGGGTGATGGCGACCGTTCCCGAGGAGTCGCTGGTCGAGGACATGTAGAGCAGGTTGTCGATACCGTTGAGCTTCTGTTCGATCACCTGGGTGACGGTGTCCTGGACGGTCTGTGCCGAAGCGCCTGGATAGACGGCGCGAATGGCGATCTGCGGCGGCGCGATCGGCGGATACTGGGAGACCGGCAGGGTCTTGACCGCCAGCAGGCCGGCCAGCATGACGCCAATGGCAATCACCCAGGCAAAGATCGGGCGATTGATAAAAAATTTCGGCATGACGGGGCTCCTCTACTTCGCTGCGGCCGGCTGCGCTGCAGCGGCAGGGGTACCGAAAGGAACAGGCTTGACCACCGTCCCCGGCCGGGCCCGTTGCAGCCCCTCCAGGATGACGCGGTCGCCGGGCTTTAGTCCACCCGCGACGAGCCAGTAGTCACCGACCGTGCGTGCAACCTGAATCACCCGTTGCTCGACCTTATCGTCGGCACCGACCAGCATCACCACCGCGTTCCCTTCCGGATTGCGGGTCACGCCCCGCTGCGGCACCAGGATGGCATTTTCGTTGACCCCCTCTTCGAGAAGAGCGCGCACGTACATCCCGGGCAACAGGAGCTGTTTCGGATTGGGGAAGAGGGTACGCAGGGTGACCGAGCCGGTACTCGGGTCGACGGTAACGTCGGAAAACTTGAGGACCCCCGTCTGGTCGTAATCCGTCCCATCCTCGAAGACGAGCCGTACCTTGGCCTGGCCGGCCGCCCCCTTGAGGGCGCCGCTGGCCAGTTCCCGCTTTAGCTGCAGCAGCTCGGCGCTCGACTGGGTGACATCCACGTAGGCCGGATCGAGCGCCTGGATTGTCGCCAGCGGGGTGGCCTGACTGGCCGTCACCAAGGCGCCGGTGGTAACCAGAGAGCGGCCGATGCGGCCGCTGATCGGAGCCTTGACGGTTGTGTAACCGAGGTTGATGCGCGCTGTATCTACCGCTGCCTGAGCCACTTGGACGTCGGCTTCGGCCTGCTTGATGGCGGCTGTAACGTCGTCCGATTCCTGCTTGCTCACCGCGTCGATCTTGACCAGCCCGGCATAGCGCTCAGCCTTGAGGCGCGCCGGTTCGACGTTCGCCTCCGCCCGGGCGAGAGCCGCCTGGGCGCTGGCATAGGCAGCCTGGTAGGTGGCCGGATCGATCTGGTAGAGCACATCGCCGGCCTTCACCTCGCCCCCCTCGGTGAAGAGGCGCTTCTGGATAATCCCTCCCACCTGGGGGCGCACCTCGGCAATCAACCGCGCCGAAACCCGGCCGGCAAGTTCCCTGGTAAGGGTCACCGGCTGCGTCTTCATCACCGCGACTCCTACCTCAGGCGGCGGCGCCTGGGAAGGAGGAGCGGCTACCGACGGCTGGTCGCAGCCGGCAATCGTCAAGCCGGCCACGAGCAGCCCGGCAAACAGGATTTTTCTGAGTGTGCACACGTTTCGCATAACAACCTCTGGCATGAAGTGGAAATAGGGCTTCGTCCCGGCGCGAGCCGGAACGGTTCTCAACCAAGGTGACCTTTCGGGACTATCTTCGGACTCCGTCCCAGCAGGCCGCAGTGATCCGGGCGATGAGGTCTTCGTCCAGGGCGATGAACCCCAAAATATGGTCCCGGGCGACGGCCAGCAGTGGACCGAAAGCCAGGGCGAACAGGGAAGCCAGCGGCAGGTCCTTCATCACCTGCTGCGCGATGGCCTCGGCAAAAAGCTGCTGATAGACCCCGCAATTCCCCTTCTTTCCCAGCAGTTTGTCCCGCCGGAATTCGACCCCGTAGGGGGAGTTGTGAAACTGTTCCAGGTAACGGAAATCGAGGGGGTGGTCGATAAAGTACTTGAGCCAGGCCGAGCCGAGGTGAATGAACCGCTCGCGGATCGGCTTGTCGGTCGCATAGCCCACCATCAAGACCGGACGAATCCGGGATTCGAGCTCCTGATAGAGGACGTTGATGAGGACATCCTTGTTCTCGAAATAGCGGTAGATGGTCCCCGCCCCGACCCCGGCCCGCTCGGCAATCATCGCCATCGGCGCGCCGTGAAAGCCGTTTTCGGCGATCAGTTCGAGGGCGGCGTGGAGGATCTCTTCCCGCTTGTCGGTTCTGGTCATGCGGTTCTCCTCGTTGCGGAATGAACGTTCATTCTTCTAGCACGGGGAGTTCCGCACGGGCAAGTGTTTTTTCGGCCCGCTAGTCGATTTCGATGGCGCCGATATCGGCGAGGGGGCGACCGGGATCGCAGGATCTTGCTCAGATCAACTTGCCGTTGGCGGGTTTCGGCGCCGGCAGCCGTGGGGCGAGGAAGCGGAAGAGCGTCGGGTAGACGACGCTGGCGAAGAGGGCGGTGAGGACGAGGGCGGCGCTGAGCGGGTCGGAGATCAGCCCCATGCGCTTGCCGAGGGTGCCGGCGACGACGATCATCGACAGGGGGGCCGAGAGGAGGATCGCCATTGCACCCGCCTCGCGAAAGGAGAGGCGCAGGGGACGCACCAGCAGCAGCGGCGAGAGGTTGCTGACCAGGACCATGCCGGTGAGGACGAGGGCGGTGAGGACGATCGGCAGCGAGGTGACGGTCTGCAGGTCGAGCTGGGAGCCGACGCCGATGAAGAAGAAGGGGATCAGAAAGCCGAAGCCGAGGGCATTGAGCTTCTCCTCGAAGCGCCCCATGCTGCGGAAGACCTGGCTGAAGATCATGCCGGCGAGAAACGAGCCGAGGATCGGCTCGGCGCCGGCGGCCGCGGCGAGAATGCCGCCGCCGAAGGCGACCACGACCACTGCCCGCACCCCTTCCTCGACCGGGTCCTGGCTCTCCATCACCTTCGCCACCCGGTCGGGATGCCACCAGGCGAGCAGGTAGAGCAGCCGCAGCACCAGCAGCGCCAGGCCGAAGAGAAGCGCCAGCTTGCCGAGTTCGAGGACCGCCTCCCAGGCCAGACCGTGCTTGTGGTAGGCGTCGATCAGGGTCAGCACCAGGATCGAGAGGAGCTCGCCGGTCAAGGCAACGCCGATGATGTCGCGCCCGAGGGGGGTACGCGAGAGGCCGAGCTCCTTGAGGACCGGGATGGTGATGCCGGCGGAGATCATCGCCACCGCCACGCCGAGGAAAAAGGGCTGGCCGCAGGCGACGAAAATTAGCGGAGTGACCGAGAAGGAGACGACCGAGATCAGCACGTACCAGGGGCTCTTGCCGCTCTTGCGGACGCTGTGCAGGTCGAGCTCCATGCCGGCGATGAACATCAGGTAGATGAAGCCGAGTTCGCGCAGCAGCTGAAACCACTCCGGTCGGCCGTTGATCAGGGTGTTGAAGAGGAAGGCGCCGTAGACGATTTCGAGGGCCGCCGAAGGGAGGCGGAAGCGGCGCGCGAAGAAGGGGATGACGGCGGCGCCGAGGACCACCAGAAAGATGGAGAGCTGTTCGTGTCCCATGGCGCTCCTCAGGCGATCTTTTCGTCCGGCGGCATCAGCAGGGTGGAGATGCCGGCGCGCCGCACCAGGCTCCAGGCAACATCGGGACGCAGCAGGGGAAAGAGGCGCCCTTCGGGGTGCCAGCTGCCGACATCAGCGACCATCAGGTTGTAGTCGCCGAGGGCCGCGCTGATGACCCGTACCGGGTTCCCTTCCAGGTCGACGGCTCCCACCGTGGCACGGTAGACCAGGGCGAGTTCGGTCGCCGCCTTGCGCATCTCCGCTTCGGTCCCGTGCTCCTCCTCCGAGGCGATGTATTCGGAAGGAACGGCAAAGAGCGCATCGATGCGGTAACGAATCCCGGCCGACATCTCCAGGGTTGTCTCCAGGGCGTGCTGGAAACCGACCGGGTCGACCGCCGGCACCGCCACTTTTTCATAGGGAAAGCTGCCGGCCGCAAGGAGGACCGGGCAACCGACGATGCTGGAGAGCTGGCGCAGGCAGCGCTTGCTGAGGTGGTCGCCGAAGAGTTGCAGGCCGCGGCCGAGGGCGCCGTCGCGGGGGAGGATGACGACGCTGGCGTCGCGGCCGAGTTCGCGCACCGCGTCCCGCACCGCGGCGCAAGGTTCGTCGGTACCGGCCGGCTCGCAGCGCAGTTCGCCGACATGCTGGCGGGTCACCAGCCCGCGGAGTTCCTCTTCCAGCGCCTCCCCCGGCCGGGCGCAGACGAAGAGCGCCTTTTCGAGGGGGAAGACGCTGAGCAGGTAGGCGAGCTCCTCCAGGTAGGAAGGGGGCGGCTCGGCCGGGACATAGGCGACCAGGGTGTCGCCGAATTCGAGGGGAAAATGCTCGAAGCGGAAGGTCATCAGGTCGGTGACGGTCTTCAGCACCTTGGGATCGCCGAGCAGCACCACCCGGTCCTTGGCACGCAGCACCGTGTCACCGCTCGGGATGACGATGTTGCCGTCGCGATAGACGATGCCGACCCGCCAGCTGCGGGGATTGAGGGCCGCCAGCGACTTGTTGGCAAGGCGCGAGTGGCCGTGAACCTCGACCTCGAGGATCTCGTTCTTGCCGAGACCGATCCCCTGCACCGTCTTGCTTTTGAACTCGACCCGGTTGCGCAGGAAGGTGGCGCTGGCGGTAAAGATCCCCTCGACCTCGACATCGAGCTTTTCCAGGGTCTTGATGCCACCGCGGGTGATCCCCAGCGCGACCAGGCGCGGAACGTTGAAGTGCTGGCGCAGCACCCGGGCGACCTCGATATTGACATCCTCGGAGGTGGTGGTGATGAGGATGGTGTCGACCTTGCCGGCGCCGGCCTTCTCCAGGAACATGCGGCTGGTGGCGTCCCCCTGGAAGGTTTCGAGCCCCTCGCTGCGCAGCTGCGCGGCGACCTCCAGCAGTTCCGGGCTGGCGTCGACGCAAACCAGATTAATGTGGCGCGAAAGGGTGCGCACCAGCTGCAGGCCGATATCCCCCAGGCCGATGATCATGCATTTACCCGCTGCCATCCGTCCTCCCCGTAGCGGTCCCGGCCGGCTCCGCCCCTTTGACAACTGCCGGCGCCCGGCCCTATACTCCCTGAGTAAAATTCCTACACACTCGGGAGTGGCCATGGATTCGATCAGTGACCCCAAGATCGCCCAGCTGGCGGCCAAGATCGCCAGCTACGGCAAAGAAAACCTGGAAGATATCCTGCACGTTCTGGTCGAGGCCGTCAACCTGATTACGCGCCAGAACCGCTGCCGCGTCTACCTCGAGGACCTCACCAGCGGCAGCCTCGCCTGCACCACCGCCACCGGCCTCCACGCCGAGGCGATCCGCGAACATTCCTTTCCGATCAACAGCAGGGACTACCTGGTATCAAAGGTCTACCTGACCCAGGAGGAGGCCCAGGTCGAGGATGTCCTCACCTTCCCGAGCCGCTTCGCCCGCGAACTCGCCGAGCGTTTCGCCATCCGCGCCAGCTGTCACCTGCCGCTGCTGCACCAGGGGCGCGCGGTCGGCGTCGTCTGCGTCGATAGCGGTCGCCAGGGGCACCTCCCCGGCAGCGCAGAGCGCCGCGCCCTGCGCCACTTCCTCGACAGCACCGCGGCGATCGTCGATGCCGCCCGCAAGTACCACCAGCAGATGGTCCTCGCCCGCCGCGTCGACGAGGCGAAGAAGAAGGAGGCGGCCTTCACCATGGTCAAGTCGGCGGTGCGGCTGATCGACAAGCTCTCCCTCGCCTCGGTGCTGGTACCGGCGCCCCTCGCCACCGGGAGCGGCGAGGAGGGGCTGCGCATCCTCGCCAGCTACTCCAAGGAGAAGGAAGCGCGCCAGCTTTACGAGGACGAACGCCTGATCAGCCTCGCGCCGGGGGAATCGCTGCTGTCGCGCTATGTCAACGCCAGCGGCGTGATCAGCGACGAGACCCTGCTGCAACCCCTCTATATCCCCAACCTCACCAGCGAGCGTCTGCAGAAGCGCTACCTCACCGAGCAGATGGGGATGAAGTCCCTCTACGTCGTCCCCCGCTACGAGCCGCGCACCCGCAGGGTGATCTGCCTTGTCAATTACTATACCCGCACCGCCTACCGTTTCAGCGATTTTGAAAAGGGGCTTTTAGAGGCCCACGCCGAGATGGCGCAGCGGGTGATCCAGGAGATCGGCGACGAGCACATGGAGATCCAGGTCCTCGCCGAGATCAACGACCTGCTGCAGGAGAAGTTCGAGGGAACCCAGCCCTTCCTCTCCCGGGTTTTGGCCAAGGCAGTGGAGCTGATCGGCGCCGACACCGGCAGCATCGCCCTGGTGCGCGAGCAGGAGGGGGAGCGCTGGCTGGTGGTGGAAGAACCCGACGGCCGGCTCGCCGGTGCGAAGAGCAAGGAGTGGCTGAAGAAAAACATCCCGCCGATCCGCATCGGCGGAATGGAACTCCTCCCCGAGGAGCGCAGCCTTACCGGCTACGTCGCCCACACCAAGCGCCCCTGGCTGGTCGCCGACACCGGCGAGGAGAAGCGCAACGGCGGTTTCTACCGGGAGATCACCGAGTCGATCAAGAGCGAGCTGGCGGTGCCGGTGATCTGCGACGACGAGGTGCTCGCCGTAATCTGTCTCGACTCGCAGCGCCCCTGGTACTTCAGCGACGAGCACAAGCGCATCCTGCAGATCATCGAGCAGATGATCTCGCGCCACCTCTCCGATCTGCAGCGCATCGAGAAGCTCACCACCGAGGTGAGCCGGCTGCGCACCGACGTCGGCTACAAGGATCCCAAGATCCACTCCTACAAGCTTGGCAACATCATCGGCAACTCGCAAAAGGCGACGGAGATCGTCGACTTCATCCAGCGCGTCACCCCGCCGATCTTCAACCGCATCGCCATGTGGACCCAGCGCGACCTCTCCGAGGCGACCCTCGGCCTGCCGTCGATCCTGATCACCGGCGCCACCGGCAGCGGCAAGGAGTTCTTCTTCAACAACCTCTACTCGCGCCTCAACGAGATGTACCAGGGGCAGATCAACCCGCGCGGCGAGCTCGCGGTGCAGAAGAGCAACATCGCCGCCTACAGCGGCGAGCTGACCTACTCGGAGCTCTTCGGCCACAAGCGCGGCGCCTTCACCGGCGCCCATACCGACCGCAAGGGGATCCTCGAAGAGGCCCACGGCGGGGTGGTCTTTCTCGACGAGATCGGTGACGCCGACCCCAAGACCCAGGTGCAGCTGCTGCGCTTTCTCGACAATGGCGGTTTCATGCGTCTCGGCGAGAACACCACCCGCTACGCCCGGGTGCTGCTGGTCGCCGCCACCAACCGCGACCTGCGCCAGCTGATCGCCGCCGGCACTTTCCGGGAGGATCTCTACCACCGCCTCTCCGAGCTGACCGTCGAGGTTCCCTCCCTCAACGAGCGGCGCGAGGACATCCCCGATTTGGTGGTGCACTTTCTCGGCAAGCTCTGGAAGGTCTACAAGCGCCCCGAGGAGAGCGACGACGCCGTCCCCGGCATCAGCCGCGGCGCCCAGGCGCTCCTCGCCGCCCACAACTACACCGGCAACATCCGCGAGCTGCGCTCGATCCTGGTGCGGGCGCTCTTCTTCCGCAAGGGGCGCACCATCAGCGAGGAAGACGTGCGCAAGATCCTCGACGCGCTGGTCGCCTCGCCCGCCGCCCCGGAAGGGACCGCCGAGGCGCTGCGCGACCAGCTCGCCGGCGAGCTCTTCGCCACCATCCGCCGTGGCGACGAGGACTTCTGGAGCGGTCTCTACATCCCCTTCACCGAGAGCACCATCTCCCGCGACGTCGTCGCAGCCGTCATCGACCTCGCCCGCGCCGCCGGCGCCACCTCGATGCCGAAGATCGCTCTGCTTCTGCGCGCCTGCGATCCCAAGAGCAGTGATCCGGAACAGCAGAAGATTTTTTACCGCTTCAAGAACTTTCTCTACAAGACGATCCGCATCAAGTAACCGGGCAGCTCTCCCCCCTCAAAAAACGAACAAAGCCGCCCGGGGTCAGCGGGCGGCTTTGTTCGTTAACGGGGCAGCGAAAGCGGGGTCAGTCGGCGCTCACCAGGGCGCCGCTGGCAAGGTCGAGCTTACGGTAGAAGCAGGTCTCGCGGGTCTTGCCGGTCTCGGGACTCCTGGTGTGGCAGGCGCCGCCCCCCTGGGGTTCGACGATGTAGACCAGGGCGTCCTGGTCGCAGTCGGTGCGGATCTCGACGATCTTCAGAAAATCGCCCGAGGTCTCCCCCTTGGTCCAGAGTTCGTTGCGCGAGGTCGACCAGAAGGTCGCCATTCCCTTCTTCAGCGTCGTCGCAAAGGCCTCGGCGTTGACATAGGCGAGCATCAGCACCCGCCCGTCCCTGGCGTCCTGCACCACGGCCGGCACCAGCCCGCCGCGCTTGTCGAAAGCGATGGCGATCTCGCTCCCTTCTTCGAGTTGTTTCTTGTCCATGATCAATCTCCTTCGTATCTGAATCACTTGGGATAAATGGCTATGAAAAATTTCGTCCAACCTGGCCGTGGGACGGAATTTGGCGCCGCCATTCAGAATTTGCGGGGACGCACCATGTCCTGGGTGAAGACCTTGGGCGCCGGGATCGGCACGATGCCATCGACGCCGAGGCGCAGCAGTTTGGGCGCGAGGATGTTGAGCTGGGATTCGCGAATGACCGCCGACACCGAGCGCCAGGCCTCGTCCACCACCGGGCTGACGGTGGGGGAGATCACCGAGGGGAGGATCTTCTCGACCTGGTCGAGAACCCGGGTCGGCACGTCCATGAAGACCATGTAGACCGGCTCGCGCTCGGCCTGCAGGACGGCGTCGATGCAGATGCGGATATCCTCCATCTTCTCCAGCTTGGCGGGGTCGGCAAGGGCGGCACGGTTGGCGAGCAGCTGGGGGTTGGAGGTGAAGAGCTCGGCGACGATGATGTTGCCGTTGGCCTTTAAGGTGGCGCCGGTCTCGGTGATGTCGGTGAAGGCGTCGCACTCCCCCATGTTGACCTTGGCTTCGGTCTTCCCTTCGCTGTGCAGGATCTGCAGCTCCTCGACGCCGAACAGATCCTTCATGCGGCGCCGGGTCAGGTTGGGAAGCTCGGTGGCGATCACCTTGCCGCGGCAGTCGGCGGCACTGGCGATGCCGAGCTCGGGGCGCGAGGCGAGGACCAGGCGCGACGGCTGGTTGGTGTGCTTGGAGAAGATGAAGTCGCCGAGCACCTCCACCTCCTGCTCCATCCCGGCCTCAAAGACGTAGTCCTTGCCGGTGATGCCGCAGTCGACGATGCCGTCGCGCACCTTCTGCGGCATCTCCTTGCGGTCGAGGACGCGAAAGACGACATCCGGGTCATAGGAGGTGGTCAGCTCGTACTGGCGCCCTGCCTTCAGTGGCCGGCCCGATTTTTCCAGCAGCCGCATCACCTGTTCGTTGAGGCTCCCCGACGGGATGCCGAAATAGAGCAGCCCCTCTTTCTTTCCATATGCCAT
The DNA here is from genome assembly GCF_001611275.1 of Desulfuromonas sp. DDH964. Classification (GTDB taxonomy): domain Bacteria; phylum Desulfobacterota; class Desulfuromonadia; order Desulfuromonadales; family DDH964; genus DDH964. Next base: position 3,669,030 of record NZ_CP015080.1, read on the forward strand.
AGTCCCTATCCTTTTCTGGTCTGGTGGCTGAACCGGGTGGCCGATGCAATCTGCGCATTCTGCCAAGATTGCCGCCAAACATCAACGACTGATTGGCGAAAATTCCGCCCGGTTAATCCAGACGGAACCGCTCCCGCTCGCGGCGGTACTTGCGCTCACTGTTGTACCCCTGCGCGCCGAAGGGCTGCAGCCGCTCCAGCCATTCCAGTTCCAGCAGCGCCAGCGCCCGCTTCGGATCACTTCCCGGTCCCGGCGGTTCCAGCGTCGCCAGCACCTCGAAGGTGAAGGCCCTGGCGCCGAACTGGTCGAGGTCCTTTTGCAATTCGGGACTGAAGACCACCTTCCCCATCCGCAGCTGGAACAGGCGGCTGTTACGCTCGCCGTCGAGGTTGGGACTGGCGGCGACGTAGATACGTCCATTGCTGGCGCAGCGGATCTGGTAAATCCCCATCGGCGCGGCGCTCTGTTTCAGCGCCCGCTTGAGTTCCCGGCGCGGATCGTTTCTGGGCATTCTCTTCTCCTTCTTCAGCGGAGCCGGCAGCGCCGGGTTCCCCTCTTCTTCCCGCCAGTAGCTCGCCCCGGCGCGGCGGATCAGCCCGGCGTCGACCAGCAGCCGGCGGATGGTGCAGTAGTCCTCAAACAGCGGCGTGATCAGCTCCGTCACCTCCGCCTCACGGTAGCGTCGTCTGACCTCGAAGCGCGTCGCGAACGCCTCCAGCACGATCAGCCGCTTCTTCTGCTGCGCCGGCAGCTTCTCGAGCCGGCCGTGGCGGAAGAAGGTTTCCAGCACCTTGCGCCGGTATTCCCCGATGCGCTGGTCCTGCTCTTCCCGGGCGACCGGGGTCGCGGCGAGGAGCTGGCGCAAAGGAGGAGGTGAGGGGTCAAGTCTTTCTGTGCCACATTTTATGATATGCTGCCGAAAATCCAAGGAGGGGGCTCCATGGCCAGATCGCTTCGTATTCAATTTCCAGATGCCATTTATCACCTTACCTCGCGTGGAAATGCACGGGGTATGGTTTTCGAGAACGATTCCGACCGTGCCAAATTTCTTGATGTTCTGGCGATGGTTGTCGAAAAATATCGCTGGCTCTGCCATGCCTACTGCCTGATGGGCAACCATTACCACCTTCTGATCCAAACTCCTGAAGCCAACCTCTCCCGCGGCATGCGACAGCTCAACGGCAACTACACCCAGGTGTTCAATCGCCGCCACGGCCGTTGTGGTCATCTCTTCCAGGGACGTTACAAGGCGATCCTGGTCGACAAGGAAGCCTACCTGCTGAACCTCTGCCGCTACATCGTCCTCAACCCGGTTGCTGCACGCATGGTTGCGAATCCGGAGGCTTGGCCCTGGTCGAGTTACGCCGCCACGGCCGGCCTCGCTCCTTTTTCTTCATTCCTGAGCGTCGACTGGTTATTGTCTCAATTCTCCAGAAACCGGGAGGCTGCGCGGCAGCGTTACCGGGAGTTTGTCGCCAACGGGGTCGAACAACCCTCACCCTGGACGGAGCTGCGTGGCGGAACGCTACTCGGAAGAGAGTCATTCGTTGCCCAGTTCCACCCGCAATTGACCGAGATGCAAGCCATTGAGGAGATTCCACTACCACAGCGTCTTGCCCACCGCCCTGCACTGGAACAACTTTTAGCCCCCGGCCCGAAAGACGCTAAAGCGAAATCTACGGCCCGCACCGCCCATGTAGAGTGGAGCTATCCCCTGAAGGATATCGCCAGGTTCTGGGGCATCCATTACTCGACCGTCAGCCGGATGATCAGTAGAAGTGAGGAGGTAATGTTGCACGGAAAGACTTGACCCCTGCATTCTCTTCTGGATCAAGAACGATCCGGCGCTGTTGGCACTAATCGACTAATGAACGTCCCTTGAATTCCACCCGGGGAAACGGAAACCTGGTGGCCGGTTCAGGCGCTGAGCTGGTGGTGGGTGGCCAGATAGGCTCCCATCGCCTTGTCGGTTTTCAGGATATGATTCATCAGCCAGTCACGAAGAAAGAACCCGACTTTGACGGAGAGCGCCTGATCGGTACGGTGAAATTCCTCCAGAAGCTTCACCACCTGTGAGGTCAGAGCTTCATGCTCTCTTTTGTGCGCCGCAAAACCAGGGTAGGATGTTTCCACCATCAGTCGTTCCTCGCAGGCGAAGTGGCTTCCTGCATATTCCGCAAGACGGCCGAGCACCCCGCCGACCATTTCCCGCGCCTGACCGGAATGGAGGGCATCGTAAAATTCGTTTACCAGTCCGACGAGGAAACGGTGCTGTTCATCGACGACAGGGAAACGGGTCTCGAGTTCCGGATTCCAATCGAAGAATGCCATGTTTGCCTCCTTTCAGGTTGGTGCAAGGGCGCGCCCGCAAATGGGAATATCTGAAATTTAACGCGGATTCATGGAATGTCAAAAGCGGGCGAGGCAGACTGTCGGATCAAATCTCCGCGTTGTGCTGTCGCACTCCGGGACAACCTAAGGGACGTTGTTCATTCGTTGACTGGCCTGCTCCAGATGCCCCTCTCTCATCTTTGATCAAGAACGATCCGGCGCTGTTGTAGCTTATCGACTGATGGCAATTTAAACACACTACCTGTAACCCTTTTCGGCCGTCAGGACCCGGCTCGATCCGGGGCAGCGATACGTCGGCCACCTACCGCAGCAGTCCTGCGTCGTGGAGACTTCGGCGACGAGAACCGGGTGATGGGGCGGGCCCGCTAACGGCCCGGGGCCGGAACCGTTGGCAGGTAGATCGGCTTGATCTCGCAGGGCGGTCCGCAGGGGCCGCCCTGCGGCGTTGCGGGCCATTGCCGGCAGCCGGGGCTTTTCCTTGGCACCCTCTCCCCCTCGTGTTAAGGTGAGAACACTTTCATGCCGGACTCTACCGGCAGGAACACCAGCCCTCTCAAGCAAGGAGAATCCATGCAGGACTGGCAGAATCGGGTCAACCCCGACGACCTCGAACGCAAGGTCACCGAAATCGTCGATCGCTTCAAGGGGAAGCGGCCGCCCGCCAAGTTTTTTGCTCTCGCCTTTGTCGCCCTGCTGCTGGCCTGGGGCATCTTCAGCAGTTTTTACGAAGTCGGCACCGAGGAGACCGGGGTGGTGCTGCGCTTTGGCCACTTCACCGACTTCGCCGAACCGGGTCTGCACTTCAAGCTCCCCTTCGGCATCGAGACCGTCACCCTGGTCAAGAGCGGCCGGGTACTGAAAGAGGAGTTCGGCTTTCGCACCGTCAGCGCCGGAGTGCGCAGCTCCTACAATACCCAGGGGTTCGATGAGGAGTCGCTGACCCTGACCGGCGACCTCAACGTCGTCGACCTCGAATGGATCGTCCAGTACCAGATCGCCGATCCCTTCAAGTTCCTCTATCGCATCGAGGACCCGCGCGAAACGATCCGCGACATCGCCGAGGCGGCGGTGCGCACCGTGGTCGGCAATTCCAACGTCAGCGAAGTCCTCACCACCGAGCGGGCGACGCTCGCCACGATGATCGAGAAGGATCTGCAGCAGACCCTCAACAGCTACGACATCGGGGTGCGCATCGTCACCGTCAAGTTCCAGGACGTCAACCCGCCGGAGGCGGTCAAGGCGGCCTTCAACGAGGTCAACGAGGCCGAACAGGAGAAGGAGAGCATGATCTTCCAGGCCCGCGAGCAGTACAACCGCGAGGTCCCCAAGGCAAGCGGGGTGGCGAAGAGCACCATCCTCGAAGCCGAAGGCTATGCCCTCGAGCGCCTCAACCAGGCGAAAGGGGAGGCCGACCGCTTCCTCGCCCTGCTCGGCGAGTACAAGAAGGCGCCGAAGGTGACGCGCCAGCGCCTCTATCTCGAAACCATGGAGAAGATCCTCCCCGCCCTCGACGAGGTCTACGTCATGGACAAGAACGGCGCCGGTGCCCTGCCGCTGCTGCCGCTGCGCAGCGAGAAGACCGGGGGTGAAAAATGAAAAAGATCCTGATCCCTATCGTCCTCTTTCTCGCCCTGGTTCTCGCCCGCAACAGCCTTTTCATCGTCCCCGAGGGGTCGCAGGCGATCGTCACCCAGTTCGGCAAACCGGTCGGCGGCGTCCAGCTCGCCGGGCTCCACTTCAAGACCCCGCTGATCCAGGAAGTGCGCCGCTTCGACCGCCGCATCCTCAAGTGGGACGGTGACCCCAACCAGATTCCGACCCGCGACAAGCGCTATATCTGGGTTGACACCACCGCCCGCTGGCGGATCACCGACCCGCTCCTCTTCTACACCACCGTCGCCACCGAGCAGGGGGCGATGAGCCGCCTCGACGACATCCTCGACTCGGTGGTTCGTGACGCCGTCTCCAGCCACCTGCTGGTGGAGCTGGTGCGCGGCGGCAACTACCAGGCGCCCGGAACCGGGGAAGAGGTGATCGAGCTGGAGGGAGAGGTGATCCCGGTCGAAAACCTCGCCGGCCGCGAACAGATCCTCGACAGCATCCTCGCCGAGGCGCGCAAGAGCACCCCCGAGTACGGCATCGAGCTGATCGACGTGCGCATCAAGCGCATCAACTACGTCGAGCAGGTGCGCAAGCGGGTCTACGAGCGGATGGTCTCGGAGCGCAAGAAGGTCGCCTCCCAGTTCCGCTCGGAAGGGGAAGGGGAGAAGGCCAACATCCTCGGCCAGATGCAGAAGGAGCTCAAGCGCATCCAGTCCGACGCCTATCGCGAATCGGTGCAGATCCGCGGCCGCGCCGATGCCGAGGCCGCCGGGATCTACGCCGCGGCCTACAGCCGCGACCCTGAGTTCTACAGCTTTATGCGCACCCTCGAAGCGTACCGCAAGGCGGTCGGCAGCAACTCGCGGCTGGTGATTTCTACCGACTCCGACTTCTACCACTTCCTGCAGCAGTCCCGGGAGTAGCCCTCCCGCAACAACCGGCCACAACGAGAGCGGGGCACCCATGATGGGTGCCCCGCTCTCGTTTTATCCCTGTTCCCCGCTTTCCGGTGCTAACGCCGGAACTCCCGCAGCAACCGTTCCACCGCCTTGCGATCCTTCTCCTTCCAGGGGCCGACCACCGCCACCTTGAGCGCCCCGGGGACCAGCAGCTCCCCGGCTGTGCGCAGCAGCTCCGCGCTGGTCGCCGCCGCCAATTCGCAGCGATCGTCGGCGAGGGTGCGGCGGTAGCCAACCAGGGTCCCCCACCCGTAGCGAACCGCCGGGTCCTCGGTGTGATCGAGGGAGAAGTCGAGATCAAAAAGGTAGCCTTGGACGATCCGCGCCAGCTCCTCCGCCGGCACCGGTTCCCGGCAGAGCTCCTCAATCACCGCCAGCACTTCGCGGGCGGCGGTGACGGTATTCTCCGGGGCGACCGAGAGGTCGACGGCGAGGACGCCGCAGTCGTCGTAAAGGGCGAGGTTGGCCTCGACGTTGTAGGTGAGCCCGAGCCGTTCGCGCAGGTGCAGCATCAGCCGCGAGGTCCCGCCCCAGGAGAGGACCCGGCGCAGCAGCCGCAGCGCGACGGCGTGCTCGCTGGCGCGGCCGGGGAGGCGAAAGGCGAACTGCAGGCCGACCTGGGAATCGGAGTCGTGAACCCAGACGCTCGCCGCGCCGCCGGCGTCGGGGGTGGCGAGGCCGGCCGCCGCCACCGGGGCCAGCCCTCCCTGCCAGGCGCCGAAATGACGCTGCACCGCGGCCAGCACGGCGCTGCGCCGCACCCGGCCGGTGACGGCGATGACGGTGTTGGCCGGCGTGTAGTAGCTGCGGTGGTAGTCGACCAGGGCGCCCCGGTCGATGGCGCTGATCGACGCGCGGGTGCCGATGGTCGGCATCCCGAGCGGCAGGTCGGGCCAGAGGAGCGCTGCGGTGAGATTGTCGGGGCTGACCTGCTCCCCCTGCTCGTTGTAATCCTCGTTCGCCTCTTCGAGGATGATGCGCCGCTCGACCTCAAGTTCTTCGAGGCGGGGGCGCAGCAGCATCGAGGCGAAGATCTCGAGACCGCGTTCGAGCTGGTCGGGGTGGACGCGGGAGTGGTAGCAGGTGGTTTCGGCGTCGGTGGCGGCGTTGACGGCGCCGCCGATCGTCTCGAAGGCCCGCTCCAGCTCGAGGCTGTCGGCAAACTCGGCGGTGCCGCGAAAGACCATGTGCTCCAGAAAATGGGAGATGCCCGAGTAGCGCGGCTCCTCGTAGCGGCTGCCGACGCCGACGTAGCAGACGACCTCGGCGCTGTGCAGGTGGGGCATTTCGACCATCACCACCCGCAGGCCGCTGGCGAGGGTGTCGAGAAAGAATTCATCCATCAGTACGGGTCCGATCACGGAAAAGTTCAGGATTCGTCCAGGGAATCCGGGGGGAGTGGCGGCCGGTCGTCGAGGCGGCAGAAGAGCTCGCCGCCGCCGTGCCGCCGGCGCGCCAGCAGGATCAGCCAGACCAGGTGGCCGGCAAAAGCCAGGAGCAGGGCGAAGATCACCCAGCCGCTCACGGGGCCGACGGCGGCCTGGTCGAGAAACTGCTGCCAGGAGCGGGCCGGCAGCGGGTGGATGAAGATCTTGACCAGCCAGCCGGTCAGCAGCACGGCGAAGAGGTAAACATAGTTGGCGTAGAGCCGCCGCCCGAGAGCGGTGGTAATCGCCATCTTGTACTGCGGGTAGCGCAGGTCCGAGGCAAGCTCGGCGAGCCAGAAGGAGCCGGGCTGCACCTCAAGCCGGCCGTTGAGGATGCCGTAGATGAAATGCTGGTGAAGCAGCCGTACCCGGTATTCGTAGGCGTCGTAGAAGCGGAAGCGGCGCGCCTCAACGAAAAGCAGGATGTAAATGATCGCCAGCCCGAAGAGGAAGAAGGTGTGGTTGAACTCCGGGTGCGAAAAACCGAAGCCGAGAAAGGCCGCGGTCCCGCCGACCGCCCAGTTGGTGGTGCGGTCGAGGCGTTCGCGCCAGGCAAGACTGCGCGCCGCCTCGGCCCGGTAGTAATGGGCCAGGGCGGTGATCGTCTCGCTGCGGCTGAGTTCGTTGGCGGCGGGATCGGGCTCGCTCATGCCTACCAGTATAACCGAGCCGGACCGCTTCGCCTCAGGCGAGCAGCTTCGCCGCCTCCTTGGCGTGATAGGTGATGATCAGGTCGGCGCCGGCGCGCTTCATGCCGAGCAGGGTCTCCAGCATCACCCGGTCGTGATCGATCCACCCCTTTTCGGCCGCCGCCTTGATCATGCTGTACTCGCCGGAGACGTTGTAGGCGACCAGCGGCAGGTCGAAACGCTCCTTGATGTCGCGCAGGATGTCGAGGTAGGCGAGGGCCGGCTTGACCATCAGAAAGTCGGCGCACTCCTGGACGTCGAGGGCCGCCTCGCGGAAGGCCTCGCGGCGGTTGGCCGGGTCCATCTGGTAGGAGCGGCGGTCGCCGAACTGGGGGGTCGAGTCGGCGGCGTCGCGGAACGGCCCGTAGTAGGCGCTGGCGTACTTGACGGCGTAACTCATCACCGGGATCTGCTCGAAGCCGTTGGCGTCGAGGATCTCGCGGATCGCCGCCACCCGGCCGTCCATCATGTCGGAAGGGGCGACGATGTCGGCGCCGGCGCGGGCATGGGAGAGGGCCTCGGCGGCGAGGAGCTGCAGGGTGGCGTCGTTGTCGACGTCCCCCGCCTTGATCACGCCGCAGTGGCCGTGGTCGGTATACTCGCACATGCAGACGTCGGTGATCACCGTCAGCTCCGGCACCGCTCCCTTGATGGCGCGGATCGTCTCCTGGATGATGCCGCTCTCGCTGTAGGCGTCCTGGCCGAGGGGGTCCTTCGCCTCGGGGATGCCGAAGAGGATCACCGCCGGGATGCCGAGGGCGTGCACCTCCTTCGCCTCGGCGACGATGTGCTCGATCGACTGCTGGTAGATGCCGGGCATCGACGGGATCTCCTTTTTGATGTTCTCGCCGAAGGCGGAGAACATCGGGTAGATCAGGTCGTCGACACGCAGGAAGGTTTCACGGACCATGCGGCGCAGGTTGGCGTTGCGGCGCAGGCGGCGGGCACGGTATTCGGGAAAGAACATGGCTGGCTCCTTGGCATGAACGCTGGCGAGTTGGAACGGATCTTCAGCTGACGGCCCGCAGGCTCCACGGGCGGGGGACACCATAGCATAAATTGCCGTCGGGATGCAGCAGTCTTGTGACCCCGTCATGGCGGCGGCGCCACCGAACCGGAATAGAAAACCTCGCACTCCCCCCCCGGAAAGAGAGAGAGCCCCTGCCTGATCAGCTGCATCGCCGGCCCGGTCAGCGTGGCGAAGAAGTTCGGCTTTTCCACCACCGGCTGCTGAAAACTGCCGGTGATTCTCTGCTCCACCAGGGCGCACCCCTTAGCATCGATCATCGCCACGGTCAGGTCGACGAAGCGCTCGCTGGCGAAATCGAGTCCGCCCTGCAGGGCGAGGCGGTGCTCCCCGGTCGCCAGGGCGGCGTCCCGCGCCTGCGCCACCCCCTGCTCGACTTGCCAGTCAGAGACCAGGGTCCGGATCTCGCTGCTCCCCCCCGCCCCGGTAAGGAGGCTGGCAAAGTTGTAGCCTTTGGTGACCAGCACGCCGAGGGGACCGGCGATAAAAAAGGCGCCGACATCGACCAGGTTGAAGCTCTGGCTCGACTCGAAGCGATCGAGTTCCGCATCGAGATCGCGGTTCTTGAGAATGATATTCCTGCCGCGCAGGGAGATCTCTCCGGCCAGACTCCGGCGCAATTCCTGGCGACTCTTCCCGTGCAGGGACAATTGCGCGGTGAAATCCATGGTTCCGCTGGCGACCGGTGCGGTCCCCAGGGTCTGGAAGAACTCGCCGATCGGAAACTGCGGCAGTTGGTAATCGAGGCTGTAGTGGGGACTCTCGCCGGTAAAATCGGCGTGGAGGCGACCGGTCCCCCGGGCGCCGAACAGGGTCATGGCGACCGGCTGCAGTTCGATGACCCCCGTTTTCGCCGCCGCCGCGAGCCCCAGGGCGGTGGCGGAGAGGTCGGCGTCCCCGAAGGACTTGCAGGCAAGTTTCGCGGTGAAGCTTACGGACTGCAAGGGACCGCCCCCGCCCCCGGCGGCAAGCCGCAAATGATGCAGCTCGAGGTCGCAGTCGCGGGCTTCGAGCTCCGTCCCGGATAGTCCATCGGCGTAAACCAGGGTAGCCCCCTTAAGGGCGAGTCGCGCCAACTCCAGAGCAGGCCGTTTGCGCTGGACCGCCGCCGCGCTCGTGAAATTGAACTGGCCGGTCCGGTTCCGCTCCAGGGTGATCCTGGGGTGACGCACCGTGATCGACCGGACCCGGACCTCCCGCTGCAGCAGGGGGAGCAGGGCGATGCCCAGGCTGGCCTCCTCGGCGGTGACGATCTCCGCCCCACCCTGCCGAAGATGCAACTCCCGCAAGGTGACAACCAGCCCCGGGGAAAAGCGCAGCCCCAGGCGGCCGCCGATGGCGACCTCCATCCCCAGGGCCGCCGAAGCGGCCCGTTCCAGGCGGGGCTTGTAGGTGTTGACATCGACAAACAGGAGCAGCGCCGCGGCGCCAAGGAGCAGGAGGCCAACCAGTCCGCCGCCGGTCATCAGGATTATTTTGCTTGGTTTCGCCATGAACGGCTCCTTCTTTGCGTGGGTCCTGAGGGTTATCTTCCGCAGCGCGCGGCGACCGGCCTCCCCGGCCCGGTTAAGGTGGCGCTGACCAGCTCCCGGCGTACGATCCGGGACATTTGCCGAAAATACTGTTATACCTAGGTTATGGAAAAATCACCGCGACCGCCCAAGCCCAAAGGGGGCAAGACCCATTCTACCGCAATCGGGCCCACGCCACACGCGGCGCCCCCGATCGTCGGCATCGGCGCTTCCGCCGGCGGCCTGGAAGCGCTGGAGCAGTTTTTGCGCCAGGTGCCGGTACAGTCCGGCCTCGCCTTCGTCATCGTTCAGCACCTCGACCCGACCCACAAGGGGATCATGCCGGAACTGCTGCAGCGGGCGACGGCGATGCCGGTGGTCCAGGTCCGCGACCGGATGAAGGTCAAACCCGACAGCGTTTACGTCATCCCGCCCAACAAGGACATGTCGATCCTGCACGGGACCCTGCATCTCTTCGCCCCGGCGGAGCCCCGCGGCCTGCGCCTCCCCATCGATTTCTTCTTCCGTTCCCTGGCCGAAGACCAGGTCGAGCGCAGCATCGGGGTCATCCTCTCCGGCATGGGCTCGGACGGCACCCTGGGGCTGCGGGCGATCAAGGAGAAGTCGGGGCTGACCCTGGTGCAGGAGCCGGCCACGGCCCGCTTCGATTCCATGCCGCGCAGCGCCATCGCCGCCGGGCTCGCCGACCTGGTCGCACCGGTGAAGGAATTGCCCGGCCGGATTCTGGCCAATCTCAGCCACGCCCGGGGCATGACCCGCTCCGAGCCGCCGCTGGAAGAAAAAGAGCAGAGCGCCCTGGAAAAGGTCGTCATCCTGCTGCGGTCCCGGACCGGCCAGGACTTTTCCCTCTACAAAAAGAACACCATCTTCCGCCGGATCGCGCGGCGGATGGGGATTCACCAGATCGACCGCATTGCCGGCTACGTCCGGTTTCTGCAGGAGAATCCCCAGGAGGTGGAACTGCTCTTCAAGGAACTGCTCATCGGCGTGACCGGTTTTTTTCGCGACCCGGCCGCCTGGGAGAAGTTGCGGACGGTCGCCATCCCCGGGCTGTTGGCGAAGTGCCCCGCCGGCGCAACGTTGCGGGCCTGGTCGGTCGGCTGCTCCACCGGCGAAGAAGCCTACTCCCTCGCCATGACCTTCCGGGAAGCCCTCGATCCCCTTCCCTCCGGCAAGCGTTTCAAGTTGCAGATCTTCGCCACCGACCTCGACCGGGACGCCATCGACCGGGCCCGTATCGGTTGCTACCCGGCCAATATCGCCGCCGACGTTTCCGAAGAGCGCCTGCAGCGGTTCTTTGTCCGGGACGGGGATAGTTACGGGGTCGGCAAGGAGATCCGGGAGATGGTGACCTTTGCCACCCAGAACGTCATCATGGATTCCCCCTTTACCCGCCTCGATCTGGTGATCTGCCGAAACCTGCTGATCTACCTGACCCCGGAATTGCAGAAAAGACTGCTGCCCCTCTTTCACTACATCCTGAAACCGGATGGCATTCTCTTTCTGGGGAGCTCGGAGAGCATCGGTGCCTTTACCGAACTCTTCGCGCCCCTCGATGCCAAGGCCCGGCTCTTCCGCCGCCAGGAATCCCTCCTGGCCAGCGCGAGGATCGCCTTCCCCCCCGCGTTCGTTCCCGCCCTGCCGGGCCTGACCAAGGAGCAAAGGATGCCCGAACCCGCCGCCAACCTCCAATCCCTTGCCGACCAGTTGCTGCTGCAGCAGTTTTCGCCGCCGGCGGTCCTGGTCAACAGCCAGGGCGATATCCTCTACATCAGCGGCCGCACCGGCAAGTATCTGGAGCCGGCGGCCGGCAAGGCGAACTGGAATATCTTCGCCATGGCCCGGGAAGGGCTGCGCTTTGACCTCAACACCGCCTTCCAGCAGGCCCTGCGGCAGAAGGAGCCGGTGGCCCTCAAGGGGCTCACGGTCGAGGCGGGCGACCACGCCCCGACCGTGGACATCACGGTCCAGACCATCGAGCGACCGGTGGCGCTGCGCGGTATGGTGATGATCGTTTTCAGCGAAGTAGCCCCGCCGGCGAGCGCCAAAGCGGCTGGCCGCACCCGGAAGAAGCCGGCTGGCCATCCCCGCGTCCTCGAACTGGAGCAGGAGGTCCGGCAGCTGCGCGAGGAACTGCAGTCGACCCGTGAAGAGATGCAGTCTTCCGAGGAGGAGCTCAAGTCGACCAACGAGGAGCTGCAGTCGACCAACGAGGAGCTGCAGTCGACCAACGAGGAGCTGACCACCTCGCGGGAGGAGATGCAGTCCCTCAACGAGGAGCTGCAGACGGTCAACGCCGAGCAGCAGGCAAAGATGGACGAGCTGGCGGGCATCAACGACGACATGCGCAACCTCCTCAACAGCACCGAGATTGCCACCATCTTTCTCAACAAGGAGCTGGAGGTGCGGCGCTACACCACCGGCGCCAACAAGCTGTTCAAGCTGATCCCGGGGGACGTTGGCCGCCCCCTCTCCGACCTCGCCAGCGACTTCGCCCATGCCGATCTGTCCGCCACTGCCCGGGAAGTGCTGCAGACCCTGATTGTCGCCGAAAAAGAGGTGGCCACCACCGATGGCCACTGGTTTCAGGTGCGCATCATGCCGTACCGCACCGCCAGCGACGTTATCGACGGGGTGGTGATCACCCTGGCCGAGATTACCGCGGCCAAGACGCTGGAGCGTGAACTGCGCGACGAGATAGCCCGACTGAAGGGAATTTGACCGGAGAGGGGAGCCACGCCATGGGAAGCGACGAGGAGAAGGACCGACCCGGCAATACCAACCTGCGCCGACGCGCCGAAGACCGGCTGCGGGAGCGGGACCCGTCAGCGGCGAGCGGGGATCCCCTCGATTCCCTGAAACTGCTGCACGAGTTGCAGGTCCACCAGACCGAGCTGGAGATCCAAAACGCCGAACTCCGCCAGGCCCGCGACGAGGTGGAAGCCCTGCTTGAGAAGTATACCGACCTCTTCGATTTCGCCCCGGTCGGGTACTTCACCCTCGACCGGGAAGGGACGATTCTGACCGTGAACCTGACCGGCGCCACCCTGCTCGGAGTCCCCCGCTCCCGGCTGACCGGCAGCCGCCTCGGGCAGCTGGTTACCCCGGAGCAGCGCCCGGCCTTCGCTGCCTTCCTCGCCGGAATCTTTGCCGGCAAAGAGGTGGGCAGCTGCGAACTGGCCTTGCAGGGGGATCGTGATCGCCCCCTTATCGGGCAGATTGAAGCCCGCAAGACCTCCCCCGAAGCGGAATGTCGGCTGGCGCTGATCGACGTCACCGAGCTGCAACAGAACCGTCAGGAACTCCTGAAAATCCAGAAGCTCGAATCCCTTGGGGTCCTGGCCGGGGGGATCGCCCACGACTTCAACAACCTCCTCACCGGCATTCTCGGCAGCATCTCCCTGGCGCGGCTGCAACTGGAGAACCCCGGGAAAGCGGGGAAGTTCCTGGAGGACGCCGAACACGCCTGTATCAAGGCCAGCGACCTTACCCGGCAGCTCCTCACCTTTGCCCGGGGCGGCGTCCCCGTGAAGAAAACCATCGCCGTCGCCGGCCTGCTCCGGGAAACGGTCACCCTGGCCACCCGCGGCTCCGCCGTCCGGTGCGACTTTGCCCTCGCCGAGGACCTCTGGCCGGTGGCAGCCGACGAAGGGCAGCTGTCCCAGGTCCTCCACAACCTGGTTCTCAATGCCATTGAGGCGATGCCGGCCGGCGGCTCACTCCGGGTGACGGCAAACAACCTGCCACCACCGGCGGAGACCACACCCCTGATCGAGATTTCCCTGACCGATACCGGAACCGGGATTCCCGCCCAACTGCTGCAACGGATTTTCGATCCCTACTTCACGACCAAGGCGAAGAAGAACGGCCTCGGCCTGGCTATCTGTCATTCAATTCTGGCGAAGCATGGCGGCACGATCAGCGTCACATCCCCCCCCGGAGAGGGGGCTTCATTCCATCTCCGCCTGCCGGCGCTGCCGACGGTAAAACCGACCGCACCGGCACTCGACCACGCCCTGCTCACCGGCCAGGGACGGATCCTGGTCATGGATGACGACCCGTTGATCCTGGACGTGGCCCGGCACTCCCTGGAAGCCCTCGGTTATCAGGTCGAATGCGCGACCGACGGCCGGGAGGCGTTCGCGCTCTACCGCAGGAACCAGGAGGCCGGCACCCCCTTTGCGGCCGTCATCCTCGACCTGACGATTCCCGGCGGCTGCGGCGGCAAGGAGACCATCGCACTGCTACTGGAACTCGATCCCGCGGTGAAGGCGATCGTCTCCAGCGGCTATTAGGAGGATCCGGTACTGGCCGATTTCGGCGCCAGCGGCTTCAGCGGAGCGCTCGCCAAACCCTACCGGATTGAAAGCTTGAGCAGGATTCTGCATGAAGTGCTGACGACAGACCACTCGGGGGCGAAGGAATGACCAAAGGGGATAACCAGCAAAAGGAAAAGAGACAACTCCGCAACCAGGCCGAGGCGCGCTTGCGTGCCGGCGAACCGGAGCTGCCACCTCAGCGGACCGAGAGTGAGAGCCAGCGCCTCGTCCATGAACTGGCGGTCCACCAGGTCGAGTTGGAGATGCAGAATGAGGAGTTGCAACGGGCCCGCCAGGAGCTGGAACTCTCGCGCAACAACTATGCGGAACTTTTTGATTTTGCCCCGGTCAGCTATTTCACCTTCGACCCGGACGGCCTGATCTGCGAGGTCAATCTCGCCGCTTCGCGCCTGCTGGCAGTCGAACGGGGCCGCCTGTGCCAGACCCCCTTCGCCCGGTTTATCGGGGATAACGAGGGGCGCGAGGTCTTTCCCCTTCACCTCCAGGCCGTTCGCCGCCAGCAGGCCACCCTGCGCTGTGAGATCAAGCTCCGCTGCGGCGACGGCAGGGAAATCTTTGCCCAGCTGCAGAGCGTCGCGGTCGCCAGTGAGACGCGGGAAAATTCGGTCCTGACGGCGGCCATTGACGTCACGGTGCGCCGCCAGCTGGAGGCGAAGTTGCAGCAGGCCCATGACCGGCTCGAGGAGACCGTGCGGGAACGGACGGCCGAGCTGACCCGGGCCAACGCCGACCTCACCCGCGAAATCGAGGAGCGCAAAAAAACGGAAGCTTCCCTGCAGGAGGCCATTGCCGAAATCAGGAGGCTCACCGACCGCCTGCAACTCGAGAATACCGAGCTGCAGCAGGTGCTGGTCCAGGATACGAACTTTGGCGAACTTATTGGCCATAGTGATGCCATGGCCTATGTCTTCTATCGCATTGAACAGGTTGCGCCTCAGGATGCAACGGTTTTGCTGCTCGGTGAAACCGGCACCGGCAAGGGGATGGTGGCGCGCGAAATTCACCGCCGCAGTCCCCGCAAAGACCGGCCGATAATCACCGTCAACTGCACGGCGCTGCCGGCAAACCTTATCGAAAGTGAGCTCTTCGGGCGGGAAAAGGGCGCCTTCACCGGAGCCCACGCCCGCCAGATGGGGCGTTTCGAACTGGCCGACGGCGGTACCATCTTCCTCGATGAAATCGGCGAGATGCCGTTGGAATTGCAGGTCAAGCTGCTGCGGGTGATCCAGGACGGCGAGTTCGAACGGCTCGGCAGCCCGCGCACCATCAAGGTCAACGTCCGCATCATTGCCGCCACCAATCGCAACCTGGAGGAGGAGATTCGTGCCGGCCGTTTCCGCGAGGACCTCTTCTACCGGCTCAGTGTCTTTCCGATCACCATTCCGCCCCTGCGGCGGCGCACCGAGGACATCCCGCCGCTGCTCCATCACTTTCTCGCCAAATTCAACAAGAAGATCGGCAGGGCGGTCAGGGATGTCCCGCAAGCGACCCTGAAGATCTTCCAGGAATACCCCTGGCCCGGAAACGTGCGTGAGCTGGAGAGCGTCATCGAGCGGGCGCTTATCACCACCCAGGGGCCCACGCTGCAGGTGCTGGACCGGTTCGACACCTTCCGCAAGGTCCCGGACCAGGGAAAGGAAGTCAAGGGCCTCGCCGAGCTGGAACAGGACCATATCCTCCAGGTACTGCATAAAACCAACTGGCGCGTCGAAGGGAAAAATGGCGCGGCCGTCCTGTTGGGCCTCAACCCCAGCACCCTGCGCGCACGGATGCGCAAGTACGGCATCCGGCGATCCTGAGATCCCCTTGCCTTCTCCCCGGCGCAGCTGTCGGCAACACCCGTCACATGCAACAGCAATGGGAAATGTGACGGCTTTTGCCGGCGGTTCTTTCCGCCCCCCTGCCCCCTTTCACCTGTATTTTCGGCCTCCTGCACGCGCAACCCGGGAAGATTTTCCCCGGCATGCTTGTTGCGGACTCCCCTCCTGATCGCCACCCATGGAAAGACCGGAGCCGGCCGCCGGGGCCTTTGTCCTGGGGCCGGTCCAGAAGCCTTTTGGCGCAGGGGGTTGCAAACTTGAAAATTCGCTTGCTATGGAAAAACAGCACCTTTAAATCGGTGTGCGACAGGGGGACTCAGCCGGCGCTGACCGTCGGCGGGCGGCGGCATGCCCTGAAATGCTTCACCGGCCGCTGGCTGGTTGCCGGGGATGCACTCCGCCGCGGGAATTCTTCGCCCAGAGGAAAGCCGGCGCCGCAGCAGGCTCTGCGCCGAGGGGGCGCCGGATTGGCGCCAGACCGGCGCGGCCGCAGAGCGCTCAATTTTTTCACGCTGCATCGCATGCGGGCAAATCTCACCTGCCTGCGGACCCTTATCAATCCGCTCTTGCTGCTGGCCCTGCTGCTGCCGGTCCCCGGGTTTGCCGAGGATGCGACCCTCGACAGCAGGTCGCAGCAGGCCGCGCCAACGGCCTTTGCCGATGAAAAACCGAGGCCGGTGCTGCATTGGGGGGAAGGGGACGGCAAGAGTTACCTGGTCCCGGCCGCGGACATTGCCGGCTTTCTCTTCCTTCTCAATCAGTATGACCGGCATTTTATGGAGGACGAGGTCTACCATTCCAGTTTTTCGTCCTTCAAGGAGAACCTGACCGGCGGCTGGGTCACCGACAGCGACCAGTTTTCCATCAACCAGTTCATGCATCCCTATGCCGGGTCGATGTATTTCGGCTTTGCCCGTTCTGCCGGCCTCGACTACTGGGATTCCCTCGCCTATACCGCCGGCGGAAGCCTGCTCTGGGAACTGGCGGGAGAGACCAGTCCCCCCTCGATCAACGATGAATTCACCACCGGCTTCGGCGGGACGATCCTGGGCGAGCCGCTCTATCGCATGGCGAGCCTGTTGCTGGAAAGCGGCAATGGCCGGCCGGGATTCTGGCGCGAACTCGGCGCGACCGCCCTCTCGCCAGCAACCGGCATCAACCGTTTCGCCTACGGAAAACGTTTCAAGGGGGTCTTCCGCAGCAACAACCCGGCCGTCTTCACACGGTTCCAGCTCGGCGTGAACCTGACCGCTACGGTGAAATCGAACGTGAGCCGCAACGCCGCCACCGATGCCGAAGCGGTTCCGCAGAGCTACCGAGAAGGGGAGCCCATCGCCGACTTCACCATCGGCTACGGTCTTCCGGGGAAACCCGGCTACAGCTACACCCGCCCCTTCGACTATTTTGACTTTCAGTTCACCGCCGCCGGCAGCAACATTTTCGAGAACATCATCAGCCGCGGCCTGCTCTACGGCACCGACTATTCCGCAGGTGACAACTACCGCGGCGTCTGGGGCCTTTATGGCATGTACGACTACATCGCGCCGCAGATCTTTCGCGTTTCGACCACGGCACTCGGGCTCGGCACGACGGGCCAGTGGTGGCTGTCGGAACGGGTGGCCCTGCAGGGAACCGCCCTCGCCGGAGTCGGCTATGGCTCGGCCGGTACGGTGCGCGGCGCCGGGGAACGGGACTATCACAGCGGCGTCAGCCCGCAGGGCCTGCTGGCATCCCGTCTTATCCTCGCTGACCGGGCGGCCATCGACCTGGAGCTCCGGGATTACTACGTCAGCGGCCTGGCGGCTTCGGAAAGCGACGGGTCGGAGAATGTGATCCGCGCCGTCGCTACCCTCACCGTGCGGGTGTACAACCTCCACGGCATTACCCTGCGCTACACCTTTTCGCAACGGGATGCCGAGTATACCAACCTCAAGGACACCCAACAGACCGTAGCCGCTGTCAGTCTGGGTTACACCTATCTTGGCCAGACCCGCTTCGGCGCCGTCGACTGGCGGCCCCAAAGCGCTGGCGGACCTTAACCTTCCGGAGGATTTCAACCATGCGGATTCCTGGCAGCAAATACCTGGTGGTGTGCTGGATGCTCACGGCGCTCGGGCTGCAAGCTTCTCCGGCTACCGCCGGGAGCGATTACGGAAATGACGAGTTGGCGGCGGACGTCCTCACCGGCGTGGTGCCGCTTACCGGCCTGCTGGTGGCCTATTTCACCGACGATACCGAGGGGCAGAAACAATGGCTGCGCAATACCGCGGTGAACCAGGTCCTCGTCTCGGCGCTGCGGGTCGGATTCAATGAAACCAGCCTCGGCAAACGTCCCAACGGCAAGGGGTACGGTTTCCCCTCCGGCCATGAGGCCTTCGTCATGTCCGGTGCAACCTTTCTGGGCGAGCGCTACGGCTGGAAGTGGGGCACCCCCGCCTACCTGGCGGCGGCCTACGTCGCTTACGTTCGAGTGGACACCGACCATCATCGCTGGCGCGATGTCATCGCCAGCGGTGCCCTGGCCTATGGCGTCGCCCTGCTCACGGTCACCCCGGAACAGGCGACCCATCTGGCGCCCATCGTCGGCCCCGATTTCCTCGGCCTGCGCTGGCAGCGCTCTTTTTAAGGCCGCCACCGGGTTAGGGTTGCGGGTACCGGCCGGGCTGCCGGCCAGGCTCAGCCCTGGCCGGCAACCCGCACATCGCCCTTACCCCTTAAGGGTCCGGGTGCTTCTCCGCGCAATACCCCGTCGGATGCTGGTGCACATAGGCCGCGAGCCCCCGTTGAACCTGCCGTTTTTCTGGGTCCGAAAGGGGCTGATAGCCGCGGCCATAGGACCAGCCGTAGCCCCAGCGGTACCAGGTGGGAAACGCCGGATGCCCGCCCACCCGCGCGCCAAGGTACATGGTTTCCGCCAGTTGCGGATCGTTGGTCCGCGCCAGCACGCAGTCCCGCAAGGTCGCATCGGCCCGGTCGCGGTCGTCCGCACTCCCCCCCTGCCAATAGGCAAGGTCGTGATCCTGGCAACAGTCGCACCACTTGTCCCGCTCCGTGAAGGTGCCGTCGGGAAAGAGACTGCAGCCGTCGCTTGTAAAGGGCGCAAGCCCTGCCGACCCGGACGGACGGCTGCCGAGGCATGCCGGCAGGGAGAGTGCTGTCAGCAGTGCAAGCAAGGCCAGGGGAAAAGCCCGCCGGGCAGGTGGTGAATTCATGGCCGCATCCTTCCGCAGATCCGGACCCGGGGGGCTGGCGAACAGTCCCCGGGTCGGCTGCAAATCCTCGTTTTGAACCAGCGAACTTTTGCTTTGTCCCGCATTGTCCGGCCCGTCATATCTGACGGTTATGCCAAACTTGATGGCCGCCGCTGGCGGCCCTTTCTTCGACTCCTCCGTGCCAACTTCCCTTTCCTCTTTATATTCAATACCTTGCAAACCATGAATTGGCAGCCTGGCGGCGGCATGTTCGTTGCGAGTTAACAGTTTACACCAATGTGGGCGAAGGCGGTCTGTCTGCCGGAACCGAGCTGCAAACCTTCGACCGGCAAAGAGAGCAGCGGGCGCCGGCGGCAGGAAAGGATCGCGGCGCACCGTAGCGAGGAAGGTGCAAAAAGCGCTGTCCGGTTGCCGTCGAACCGAAACGGGCGAACACAACGATCGCGGAAAGCAGTTCAGGACCCCAACGCAAATGAACCCGAAGGAGTGGAAATGAAGATGAAGATCAGGATGTTGCGGAATGCGAGTCTGGCCACGGTGGTGATGGCATTTCTGGCCGGCTGTGCCGTCCCGGCGCCTGCCCCGGAAAAACAGTTCACCCTGGCCACCCAGTCGATTGCCGAGGCGGAAACTTCGGGCGCCACAGAGTTCGCCCCGGTCGAACTTAAATCGGCCCGGGACAAGCTGAGCCAGGCCAAGCTTGCCATGGGCCGGGAAGAAAACCTCCAGGCCGGGCGGCTCGCCGATGAAGCCATGGCCGACGCCAACTTGGCGGAAGCCAAGGCGCGCTCCGCCAAGTCGCAGAAGGTGGTGGCGGAACTGCAGGAAAGCATCCGTGTCTTGCGGGAAGAGATGCGCCGCTAATCGTCCGGTACCTGAATCATTACCGCTAATTTTCGCAGAGGAGACCACCATGAAGCTATTTTCGTCGCCCTTGATGCTGCTGCTCGGGGTGTCCGTTGTTGGCATGCTGCAGTCCGGGTGCAGCCCGGCCGTCGGAGACAATGCCCTGCTGGAACAGGCCCGATCGGCCTATGTCGAAGCCCAGAGCGATCCAGCCGTGCAGAAGAATGCCCCCCTCGAACTGCAAAAAGCAAAACTCGACCTCGATCAGGCAGACCAATCCCTGAAGGCGGGGGCCCCGGCTCCGGAAGTGGAGCACTACGCCTATCTGGCCAGGCAACGCACCGCCATCGCCCGGGAGGTCAGCAACGTGAAACTGGCGGAGCAGGCGGTGGAGGCGGCCAGCGAGGAACGGAACACGGTTCTTCTGCAAGCGCGGACCCGGGAGGCGGATCAGGCGGTGCGCCTGGCCGAGGAGCAAACCCGGAAAGCGACCGTTGCCGGCGAGCAGGCCCATGCCGCCCGTGAGCAGGCCGACGCCGCTCGCCTGCAAGCCGACGCCTCCCGTCTCCAGGCCGAAGCGCTGACCACCGATGCGGAAACGGCCAGGGCCGCGACGCTGGCGGCCGAAGCACAGACGAGGAAGCTGGAAGCAGAGATCGCCGAATTGCAGGCCATTCCTTCGGAACGCGGCCTGGTCATCACCCTGGGGGATGTTCTGTTCGACACCAACAAGAGCCAACTCCGCCCGGGAGCGCAGTACACCATCGACAAGGTCGCCGCGTTTCTGACCGAATACCCGACGCGGAATGTCCTGATCGAGGGGTTCACCGACAGTACCGGGGGGGTGGCCTACAACCAGCGCCTCTCCGAACAGCGCGCCGAAGCGGTGCGGAATCTGCTCGGGGCGAGCGGGATCGATTCCCGCCGGCTCCAGACCCGCGGCTATGGCGTCGAATTTCCCGTGGCCGGCAACGAAACGGCCGAGGGCCGACAGCGTAACCGGCGGGTCGAGGTCGTCATCTCGGATGAGGACGGGCGAATTCTGGAACGAAAACTTTGAGCGACCGCAACCCAGTGCAGGTCACGAGGCGGGTCGCATGCAGCGCAACCCTTTTAGCCGCAGCGAAGTTAACCACCAACATCGATGGGAGGACGTCATGAAATCAGGTACCAGAGACAAAGCGGAAGGCGTGCTGCACGAAATAAAAGGCAAGGCCAAGGAAGTGGCTGGAAAACTCAGCGACAATCCCAAACTGGAAGCCGAGGGGACGGCCGAGCAGATTGCCGGCAAGGTCCAGGGGAAGGTCGGCGTTATCAAGAAGGTTTTCGGTGAGTAATCGACCTCCCGTGGCATGCCCGGGCCAAAGAGCAGGCATTACCTCATCAGCATTGGAAAGGAACCCTATGAAGGCGGTGTAAATCAGTTTGTGTAAATGGCTTGGGTTTTTGTCGTCAGTAAACCGGCAACCTGCCTTCGAACAAGATAGAGAACTGGTTGAGGGCGGCCTTCCAGTCCCGAATCGGCAGGGTCCATTTCTTGGCGATATTGTTCAGCGCCAGGTAGAGCAGTTTGAACATGGCTGCGTCGTTGGGGAATGAGCCCCGGTTCTTGGTGACCTTGCGCAGCGACATGTTTAGCGATTCGATCGCATTGGTGGTGTAGATCACCTTGCGAATCTCCGCCGGGTAGGCGAAAAAAGGGGTGATTCTCTCCCAGTTCCGCCGCCAGGACTGGCCGATGGAAGGGTGGGTTTTATCCCACTTCGCTTCGAACTCCGTCAGGTTCATTTCGGCCTGCTCGGCCGTCGCGGCCTGGTAAATGGTCTTCAGATCGGCCGCCACTTCCTTGCGCTGTTTCCAGGAGACGTAGCGGAGAGAATGGCGCACCATGTGAACGAGGCAGAGCTGGACCTGGGTGCGAGGAAAGACCGCTTCGATGGCCTCGGGGAAACCTTTGAGCCCGTCCACGCAGGCGATGAAGATGTCTTCGACACCCCGGTTTTTCAACTCGGTCACCACCTGTAACCAGAACTTGGCGCCCTCGTTCTCGGCCACCCACATACCCAGGACCTCCTTGATGCCGTCCAGGGTGACGCCCAGGGCCAGGTAGACCGCTTTATTGCTGACGTGGCCGTTGTCCCGCACCTTAACCCGGACCGCGTCCATATAGACGATGGGATAGAGGGCGTCGAGCGGTCGGTTCTGCCAGATCTTGACCTCGTCCGCGACGGCATCGGTCACGCTGGAAATGAGGGCGGGAGAGACCTCGACGCCATAAATCTCTTCCAGATGCCCCTGGATCTCCCGGGTCGTCATCCCCCGGGCGTAGAGGGAGATGATCTTGCCGTCGAAGCCGGCGAAGCGGGTCTGGCCCTTGGGAATGATGAGCGGCTCGAAGCTGCTGTCCCGGTCACGCGGAACCTCGATCGGCAGTTTGCCGAATTCGCCCTTGATGGTTTTGGCCGACTTGCCATTGCGGGCATTGCCGCCTTTCGTGGCCACGGGAGCATGCTTCTCGTGCCCCAGGTGTTGGGTCAATTCCGCTTCCAAAGCTCGTTCCAGAAGGGCCTTGGTGAGCTGTTTAAGCAAGCCGGTTTCGCCGATCAGGTCTTCGGGCTTCTTGTAGTCGGCAAGCAGACGGTCCAGCAGATCTTTTTCGATGGCCATGGGGGCTCCTTAGAGGGTGGGGTCCCGGTGTACCCCTGAATGGCCATTTACACAATCTTTTTTACACCCTCCCTATGAAACCCTACACCTTGACCGGCATCATCCTGATAGTTATCGCGGTCGCGGCCTTTGTCTACCAGGGGATCAGCATAACCACCCGGGAGAAAGTGGTCGATCTCGGCCCATTGCACATGACCGCCGAAAAGACCCGAACCCTGCCGCTCCCTCCGATCGTCGGGGGATTCGCCCTGGTTGGCGGCATCGTGCTGCTGGTCATGGGGGCGAAAAAGAGCTGAGAAAAACCGGGGAAATCCTGGGTAGGGTGCACGGGGTACGGTCCTATTGCCCCGGCACGATTGAACTCGTTGGTGTGGTTTGATGCGGACCCGTCCCTGGCTGTTGGGTCTGTAGCTCAGCACACTGGAATCAGTCCGGGACCATCCGGGTTTGGCAGCGCCCCTGGGCGCGCCGGCTTTCTGCCTGGCTCTCGGCACACCGGAAAGAACCCCAAATGTATGAATGGACAGGAGGCACAATTGCCATGAGAAGAATCAGATTTCAACCTATTTATCGATTGCTCACCCTGATTGTCAGCGTTTTTCTGTTTTCAGGGTGCGGCGGAGACGGAAAAACCAGTCATTGGGATGGGGATCACCTACCCACGGTGACTTCAACTTCCCCGGCCGACGGGGAAATCGGGGTCGCCAGCGGCAATAACGTCACTGCGACCTTCAGCGAAGCGATGGCGCCAGAGACCATTACCAGTACAACTTTTCTTTTGCAGCAGGGCGGCGTTCCCATTGCCGGGACCGTTACCTATTCGGGCGTCACCGGGGTCTTCAACCCGACCGCCGGACTCGCTTACAACACCACCTATATCGCCACCATCACCACCGGCGCCAGGGACCTGACCGGCAATCCGTTGGCGGCAGCCCATGTGTGGAGCTTTACCACTGGCACAAACCCTGACACCACGGCGCCTACGGTGACCTCCAGCGTCCCGTCCAACGGGGGCTCCGGAGTCGCTATCGGCAACAACCTCGCCGCCACATTCAGCGAAGCGATGGAGCCGGGGACGATCACTCCGCTCAGCTTTACTCTGGCCTCAGGGGGAACCGCCGTTGCGGGGAGTGTGACCTACGCCGGCGTCACCGCGATTTTTAACCCGGCCACCGATCTCGCCTTCAACACCACCTATACCGCCACCATCACCACCGGCGCCAGGGATTTGGCCGGCAATCCGCTGGCGAATAACCATGTCTGGAGCTTTACCACCGGCGCGGCGCCTGACACCCTCGCACCTACCGTCACTCTCACCGTTCCGATCAATGGCGCCACCGGCGTCGCCATCGGCAACAACCTCTCCGCCACCTTCAGCGAGGCGATGGACCCGCTGACCCTCACCAACCTCAGCTTTTCCCTGGCCTCAGGGGGAACCGCCGTTGCGGGGAGTGTGACCTACGCCGGCGTCACCGCGATTTTTAACCCGGCCACCGATCTCGCCTTCAACACCACCTATACCGCCACCATCACCACCGGCGCCAGGGATTTGGCCGGCAATCCGCTGGCGAATAACCATGTCTGGAGCTTTACCACCGGCGCGGCGCCTGACACCCTCGCACCTACCGTCACCCTCACCGTTCCGATCAATGGCGCCACCGGCGTCGCCATCGGCAACAACCTCTCCGCCACCTTCAGCGAGGCGATGGACCCGCTGACCCTCACCAACCTCAGCTTTTCCCTGGCCTCAGGGGAACCGCCGTTGCGGGGAGTGTGACCTACGCCGGCGTCACCGCGATTTTTAACCCGGCCACCGATCTCGCCTTCAACACCACCTATACCGCCACCATCACCACCGGCGCCAGGGATTTGGCCGGCAATCCGCTGGCGAATAACCATGTCTGGAGCTTTACCACCGGCGCGGCGCCTGACACCCTCGCACCTACCGTCACCCTCACCGTTCCGATCAATGGCGCCACCGGCGTCGCCATCGGCAACAACCTCTCCGCCACCTTCAGCGAGGCGATGGACCCGCTGACCCTCACCAACCTCAGCTTTTCCCTGGCCTCAGGGGGAACCGCCGTTGCGGGGAGTGTGACCTACGCCGGCGTCACCGCGATTTTTAACCCGGCCACCGATCTCGCCTTCAACACCACCTATACCGCCACCATCACCACCGGCGCCAGGGATTTGGCCGGCAATCCGCTGGCGAGTAACCATGTCTGGAGCTTTACCACCGGCGCAGCGCCTGACACCACCGCTCCTACCGTGACGCTCACCGTTCCGATCAATGGCGCCACCGGCGTCGCCATCGGCAACAACCTCTCCGCCACCTTCAGCGAGGCGATGGACCCGCTGACCCTCACCAACCTCAGCTTTTCCCTGGCTTCCGGGGGAACCGCCGTTGCGGGGAGTGTGACCTACGCCGGCGTCACCGCAATTTTTAACCCGGCCACCGATCTCGCCTTCAACACCACCTATACCGCCACCGTCACCACGGCGGCTACCGACCTGGCCGGCAATCCGCTGGCGAGTAACCATGTCTGGAGCTTTACCACCGGCGCGGCGCCCGACACCCTCGCACCCACCGTTACGCTCACGGCCCCACTCAACGGAGCCAGCGGCCTCGCCATCGGCAACAACATCACCGCCACCTTCAGTGAGGCGATGGATCCGTTGTCCATCACCAACCTGACCTTCACCCTGAGTGACGGCGTCAATCCGGTCGCGGGCGCGGTCACTTACTCCGGCGTCCTCGCCGTCTTTAACCCCCTGGTCGATCTCGCCGCCAGCACCACCTACACCGCCACCGTCACCACTGCGGCCACGGACCTGGCCGGCAATCCCCTGGCGAGTAATCATGTCTGGAGTTTCACCACCGGCGTCGCCGCAGACACCACCCCCCCCACCGTGACCTCCACCGTTCCGATCGATCTCGCCACCGGGGTCGCTATCAGCAGCAACATCACCGCGACCTTCAGCGAGGCGATGGACCCGCTGACCCTCACCACCCTGACCTTCACCCTGAAAGAGGGAGTCAATCCGGTGGCGGGCGCGGTCACTTACATCGGCAACACCGCGAACTTCAACCCGACCCTCGATCTCGCGCCCAACACCCTCTATACCGCCACCATCACCACTGGCGCCACCGATCTGGGCGGCAACCCGCTGGCGAGCGACTATATCTGGGAATTCACCACCGTTGCAGCCCTGCCCCTTGGACCGCCCCCGGTCATTCTCGGCCTGGCCGAAAATTTTGCCGGACTCTCCAAAGCGGCCATCACCGATGTTCCCGCCTCCATCATCATCGGCGACCTTGGCGTCAGTCCGATCAGTGGCGCGGCGATCGGTGTAAGCTGCGCCGAAGTGACCGGAAATATTTACGCCGTTGACGCGGCCGGTCCCTTGCCCTGCACCATAATCGACCCGGTCATGCTGACCACGGCGGTCAGTAACCTGGAAACCGCCTACACCGACGCCGCCGGACGACCCGCCGGGGTCGGTCCCAACCTGAACCTTGGCAGCGGAACCGTTGCCGGGCAGACCCTGGCCCCGGGGACCTACACCTGGGGTTCCAATGTGACCATCACCACCGACCTCACCCTCAACGGCGGGCCGAACGATACCTGGCTGTTCCAGATCACCGGGACCCTCGATATCAGCCCCAATATGCAGGTCCTGTTGACCGGCGGCGCCCTGCCCAAAAACATTTTCTGGCAGGTCAGCGATGCCGTGACCCTTGGTACCGGTTCCCACTTTGAAGGGAATATCCTGGCGCAAACCAACATTGCCATGAATACCGGCTCCTCGATCAACGGCAGACTTCTGGCCCAGACTGCGGTCTCCCTCGATCACAGTACGGTTATTATTCCGGCCCCTTAAGGCATGGGGAACAACGCATGAAAACAGGCAAAAAGGCGGACAGTCAGGATTTCGACAATCGACCGGTCACCTTTTTGCCTGGCAAGCTCCCTCGCTCCCTGGCAACAGACGCCTGCAACGCAGACGGGTTGTCAGGGGCTAACAGACAATCGCCAACCACTGATTTCGAGGAGGATGCACCATGAATCGACACTGTCGCACCGCGCTGACGGTCATTGCCCTGGCCCTTTTACTCCCCTTTTCGGCGAACGCCGAAATTCGGCCCGGGTCGACCGAAGTAGGCGTGTTCGGAGGCTACAATCTCTTTGAAAAGAGCCAGAACCTGAATAACAACCCCCTGTTCGGCGGACGGGTCGGCTACAACTTTACCCGTCATTTCGGTATTGAGGGTGTGGTCGAGCATATGCGGACGGAGGTCGACGACGCGAGCATTACCGGCGCCAAGGAAGGCCAGTTCCGCAGCCCGACGAGTGATGTCAATCTTACTTTTTACCATCTCGATGCGGTCTATCACCTGATCCCCACCGGGAAGTTCAACCCCTTTATTCTGGTCGGGGTTGGCGGCGCCCACTACAGCCCGGAGATTTCCGATGGCGACATGCCGGTGCTTAATGCCGGCGTGGGGGCGAAATTCTGGCTGGCAGACCATGTCGCCCTGAGAGCCGATCTCAAGGACACCATGGTGACCGAAATTTTCCAGGAGACCTACCACAACCTGGGCGCGACCCTGGGCATCACCGTTGCGTTCGGCGGCGCGCAAAAGCCGATGCCGGCGCGGGCTGCGACGGCAGCCGCCAAACCGGCGGAACCGGTGGTGATCCTGGTGTCCGAGCCGAAGGCCGAGGAGAAGGTGGCGGTCGTTTGCGCCGAACCGGTGGCCGCGGACAAGGTCGTCGTCCTGGCGTTTGAAGATATCCATTTCGATTTCGACAAGGCGACCCTGACCCCGCAAGCCCAGGCGATTCTGAAGAGGAATCTCCGGGTCCTTCAGGAAAACCCCCATGCCAAAATCCGCATTGCCGGCTACACCTCGGCCTCCGGCAGCGACGCCTACAACCAGAAGCTGAGTGAAAGAAGAGCCAACGCGGTCAAGGATTTCCTCGTGCAGGAAGGGGTTGTGGCCCCTGACCGCCTGGAGAAAATCGGCTATGGCGAAACCCAGCCGACGACGTATGAAGCCGCACCCAAGGATCTCTATTCCCGGGCGGCAAAATCCAATATGCGTGCCCTGTTTGAGATCATCGTGAAAGACCGGTAACAAACGAACCGGAGTTAAAAGGCTCCCGCCACCAGACCAACCCGGCCAGCCCTATTCGCTGCATTTGGCAGAAACGTCAAATATGACGGATGGGGCTGGCGGCCGCACCCCCAACATGCTCCAATCCAGACAATCTTCCCCTTCATTTTCAAATACTTGCCAGCCAAACCAGGCACACACCGGGCTGGCATGCTCGTTGCGATTTACCTTTACCATAAGAAATCTGGAAACCAGGGTGGCCTTGAGGGCAAAGTCACTCTCCCGGAAAAGGAAAAGTCATGAAACCCTACATGTTAACCGCCATCCTTCTGATCGTTGCCGCAGTGGCGGCCTTTGCCTACCAGGGCCGCGCCCTGATAACCAGGGAGACCTTGGAGGATTTCAGAATGATGGCCCAGGCAACGAGTGCCCATCAACTCCTCCCGGTTTTGGGCATCCTGGCACTGGCCAATGGCATTGGGCTGCTGGTCAAGGGGAGAGGCTGGTCCAGGTTGCGTGAACGGCGGGATGGCTGCACCGTACCAAGGGAAACGTCGACCGAAAGAGCAGCATAAAAAGGAGAAACACCATGTTGTGGACCATCGCGATAATCCTGTTCATCCTGTGGGCGTTGGGGCTGGTGAGCAGCTACACCCTGGGTGGGTACCTCCACATTCTGCTGGTGGTTGCCCTGATCGTTCTGGTCGTCGGGTTCCTGCAGGGACGACGGGGCTGACGCCCAAGTCAAACCGTTGCGTCAATCAGCAACTCCCCGAGCTTGGGGAAAACCTTTCAGAGAGGACACGTTCATGATGAAAAAACAGTTCGCAAGAGGATTCCTGCTGCTGGCAGTTTCAGCCCTGTTCAGCGGCTGCGTCGGCATGAATTCGAGCCAGCCGCCGCTGACCTTCACCCCGCACACCTTTCCCGCGGGAGATTACACTCAGAAGGTCGATAACTTTCTTCTGGTTCTCGATGCTTCGTCGACCATGGGCATCAATGGTCAGCGCGACTTTTTGACCGCCAAAAATCTGATCGGCGCCATCAACCAGAGCCTGCCGACCGACCTGGACTACAACGCCGGGCTACGCACCTTCGGCCAGGACTCTCCGCGGATGGAGGCTTCCACCGACCTGGTCTACGGAATGACCAGATACACCCGGAGCGGCCTGCAGCAAGGCCTTGACGGCGTCAGCAAGACCGGCGGTACCAGCCCTCTGCCCAAGGCCCTTGAAGCAGCAGCGACCGACCTGAAAGGCGCGGCCGGGAAAACGGCGGTCGTCATCGTCAGCGACGGCCTGGAAGAGGCGAGCATGGGCGGCGCCCCGGCGGCCGCAGCCAAACTCAGAGCGGCCCTGGGGGACAAGCTCTGCACCTATACCATTGCTGTCGGCGGCGACCCTGTCGGCGAAAAATACCTGCAGGAAGTCGCCAAGGCCGGTGGTTGCGGATTTTCGGTGACCGCAGCTTCCCTGACCTCGCCCGACCAACTGGAGGCCTTTGTTGAAAGCGTTTTTCTCGACCGGAAAATGAAGTCGGCCGCGGTCGTGGCCGCACCCCCGGCAGCAGCCAAGGTTATGGTTGACGGCGATCGCGACGCTGACGGCGTGGTCGATTCCCGGGATCGCTGCCCCGACACCCCCAGAGGTGAAATCGTCGACGAGAATGGCTGCACCCTCAAACTGACCATGCACATCAACTTCGACTTCGACAAGTCGGACATCAAGCCGGAGTTCGCCGGGGAGCTGCAGAAGGCGGCCGATTTCATCCTCAAGAACCAGGATGTTCCCTACATTGCCATTGCCGGCTACACCGATGCGGTCGGTGACGATGCCTACAACCAGAAACTCTCCGAGCGCCGGGCCGCAGCGGTCAGGCAGTACCTGATCGAGAAATTCGGTATCGACGGCAAGCGTTTGGCCGCCATCGGCCGGGGCGAAACCGGTCAGGTCGCCAGCAACGAAACCGATGCGGGCCGCTACGAGAATCGCCGCGTCGAGGTCATCTGCTGCGCCGTGCTTCCGCCCTCGTAACGGTAACCCATCCTGGCCCGGGGACTTCCCCCGGGCCGGGGATATGCCACAAAACCTGGCGCGAGTAATTGTACCGGCGCCCGTTGAACAAGGAGCACAGACATGCTCGGAACCATTTTAATCGTCGTCATCCTGCTGCTGTTGCTGGGAGCCTTGCCCACCTGGCCCCATAGCCGCCAATGGGGCTACCTGCCGAGCGGCGGACTGGGGACGATCCTGTTGATTCTCCTCATCCTGATACTGTTCGGCAGGATTTAACGGCCCGGGACCGCCTGGTACCGGCCAAAGTTGGGAGGTGAATAGATCATGTCGCTACTTAACGTCGTCATCGCTTTGGTGGTGATCGGCTTTGGACTCTGGCTCATCAACCGCTTCATTCCCATGGCGGGGTCGATCAAGACGATTCTGAATCTCGTGGTGGTGATTGTCGTCCTTGTCTGGCTGCTGAACATTTTTGGCGTCATCAGCCATTTTCCCGACCTCCACCTCGGCCGGTGATCCCGTTGCAAGCACCTCATGATATGGGATGGAAGCCATGATCGATGCCACCATCAAGATGTCCATGCCCCTGGACAAGCGCAGGGAAATTCTGCAGACCATTCAGACCCTGCTCGATCCGATCCGCAACGAACCCGGATGTGCCAGCTGCTATTGCTCCGTGGATACGGAGGCTGACCACATCCTCATCTTCCGGCAGGAGTGGAATACCAACGAGGACCTGGCCACCCACCTCCAATCGGACCATTTCGGAGTCCTGCTCGGGGTGATGAAGCTCCTCTCCATCGAGCCGGAGATCCGTTTCAACAGCATTGCCACCACCTCAGGTGTGGAGGCCATTACCAAGGCACGAACGCGCTGAAGGCCGGCTTCGCTTCACCGCGATTGGATATAGAGCACCAACAATGGTCATTGACCAAAAAGGAGAACCCCATGTTCACAAAAAATCGCATTCTGAGTTTCCTCGCCTGTTTCATCCTGGCGGCCTCCTTCACTGGCTGCGCTGCAACCGCAAAGCATGAAAGCACCGGCCAGTATGTCGACAACTCGGTCATCACCTCCAAGGTGAAAGCCGCCATCTTCAACGAGCCGACCCTGAAAAGCCTGCAGATCACCGTCGAGTCCTTCAAGGGGGAAGTGCAGTTGAGCGGCTTCGTCGATTCTGCGGCCAGTGTTAAGAAGGCCGGCGATGTGGCCCGCAGCGTTGAAGGGGTCGTCTCGGTGAAGAACGACCTGATCGTCAAATAACGTCCCAACTTCCTGAAGAGAAACACCGTGTCCATCAGCCCGCTCCGTCAGGAGCGGGCAAGGGGTAGGGGTAGCGGCATCCCTTTCCCGCTCGTTGTTTTACAAGCCGCACCGCTTCCCGCCGGCCAGTTCCTCTACCGTCCAGACTAGCAGCAGCTCAGATTGGCACAGGCGTACCTTGGGATGGAAACGCACCGGAGAGAGAAAGGGACACCATGCGCAAGGGAAAGGACGAACCTGCACGGGTATCCATCCCGGCGTTGAATCCGCCAGCGAATCCCGAGCTGCGCCTCCGTGCAGAAGCGCAACACGCGGCCCGCCCAGTCAACACGCATCCTTTTCGCAACGCGGAGGAAGTGCAGCGGCTCGTCCATGAACTCGAAGTTCATCAGATCGAACTGGAGATGCAGAACGAGGAGCTGCGCCAGGCGCGGGACGAGGCGGAGAATGCTCTCGACAAATATACCGACCTCTACGATTTCGCCCCGGTAGGCTACCTGACTCTCGACCGTGAGGGGCTCATCGGTTCCGCAAACCTCTTTATTGCCGGCCTGCTCGGCGTCGAGCGCAGACGCCTGCCAGGCCGGCGGCTGGGCCTATTGGTCGCCTTCTCAGCCCGCCCTGCCTTCAAAACCTTTCTCGAGACGGTCTTTTCCGGTCGAACCAAGCAGTCCTGCGAGGTGGCGCTGCTCAGTTATTCCCGGCGCTCGCATTTTGTTCAGATTGAGGCCCTGGTCGCCGCGTCCGGGCTGGAATGTCGGATGGCCATTATCGACATTACCCGGCGCCGCGAGTTGGAAGAACAGATCAGTGCACAGCACCGGGCGCTGGTAGCAGCCAACATCGAACTGGATGCCTTCAACTACACCATCTCCCACGACCTGCGCGCACCGCTGACAATTATTCATGGCTACGCCCAAATCCTGCGCGCGCAGTGCGGCGAGCAGCTCCCGGAATTGGCCAAGGGCTTTTTGGAAAAAATCAGCGCCGGCACCATCGGCATGAACATTCTCCTCAAAACCCTGCTCGAATTGTCACGGGCCACGCACGTCGAAATGGAGCGAAATCAAGTTGACCTGAGCCACATGGCTGAGCAAATAGCCACGGGGCTCGAAATATTGCGGGGGGAGCGCAGGATCACTTTCCAAATTGCCACGAGAATCATCGTGAATGGCGATCCCGAGCTGTTGCGCGTGGTCCTGATCAACCTGATCGGCAATGCCTGGAAACACTCCGCGCGGCAGGAAGAGGCGGTCATCGAAATTGGCGTTACGGGAGGAGACGAGAATCCGGCCTGTTTCGTCCGCGACAACGGTCCGGGGTTCGAGATGGCCCATGCTGACAAACTCTTCCTCCCCTTCCAACGGCTCCCCGGAACCACCGTCGAGGGGTGCGGTGTCGGCCTCTCCACGGTTGAGCGGATTATCCGGCGTCATGGTGGCCGGGTGTGGGCCGAAAGTGAACCGGGCAAGGGAGCGACCTTTTTCTTCACCCTGGGATAACCCAGTCAAGTTCTGGAGGTTACCGGTATGAACAGACGCACCGAGTTTGTCGAACAGTTATCTGCACAAATAACCGAATGTAACTGGCAGATCGACCGTCTTCAGAAGGCGGCAGCGAACGCTTCCCCGGCGGAGGAATCTGAATATTCACTGGCCGCCACAATCCTGCAGCAAAAACGGGAGCGGGCGGCGGAAATACTGGGCTCGCTGGCGGTGCACCGCAACCCCCATTGGCAGCAGCTGAAGGCAGATGCGGAAGAACTCTGGCGAGTTCTCAGGGATCTTTTAGGAGCACTCGATGTGGGGCAAGACCAACCCAGATCGTAGCGACAGGCAACGGAGGTGTCATGGATAAGCGAACCGAGTTCGTCGAAAAACTTTCGGCTCAGATGGTCGAATGGGATGTGCAGATCGAACAGCTGCGCGACAAAGCGGAGGCTTCAAGTGCCGAGGAGAAGTTTGACTATGCCCAAACCATCGACGCCTTGCAGTTGAAGCGGGACCAGGCGGCGAAAAAGCTGCAGGGAATCGCGATGGCCAGCGAGGACGAATGGAAGGACATGAAGGACGGCGCGGAACAGATCTGGAGCGAGGTCAAGACCTTCTTCCGAGAGACCATCGTGAAGACGCAATGACCAGCTCCGGTGGGTCGGCAAAACCTGCCCACCGGCCTTCAAACAATGGATTTCAACATTCAGACCGAGGAGTCTTCCATGAAAAACCCCATGAAGGAACTGCAGCAACTCGACGGGATCGGGAAGGTCTTGGGGCAACGCCTGGTCGAAGCGTCCTACGACACCATCGCCAAGGTGGCGGCCGCAGAAGAAAAGGGTTTGGCGAGAATAGCGGGAATGAACCCAAAAAAGGTTCAGTCCATCGTAACCCAGGCCCGGAAGCTGACGGGGGAAGCGGAGATAAGTCATCACACCTGGCTGAACGCCAGGAGCAGGAAGTAAAGCCTCGCCGCCGCACACCCGACAGTCTCGCCCCCCTGCCGATTCAGCTCCAGAAAGGAAATGGCGGCCAGTTGCTCATCGGGCATGTCGGCGCTAAGCTGTTGAGGGACAATTATGAACCCCTAATGTCGAAGTTCGGAAAAGTCGCCCGGCCGCCAAGGAAATGGCGCGGGTGGTGCGACAAGGCAGGGCGATCCTCGGCAAGCGCTTCACGACAGCGGCGGTTCCCGGCTTCGAGCCCACCGCCGCCGCGGCACGACGGTGGCTGAATGACATCTGACGTTTCGATACCCACTTCTGGGCACGAGGGCCGGGCGGAGCACCCCGGGCCCGCCGGCACGCCGGCCAACTCCGGCGTGGTGGTTGCGGTGCGCGGCAGCGTGGTGGATATCCGATTCGCTGACCATCTGCCGCCGATCTATTCGGTGCTGCGCGCTGGCGAAAACGGGCGGATCGTTATCGAAGTGCTGGCCCAACGCGACGCGCACTGCGTGCGCGGAATTGCCTTGACCCCCACCCAGGGCCTCGCGCGCGGCATGGCGGTGACAGATACGGGCGGCCCCCTGCTGGCACCGGTCGGCAAGGGAATTCTTTCGCGCATGTTCGATGTGTTCGGCAACGCCATCGACCGCCTGCCGGCGCCGGCCGATATTCAGTGGCGCACCGTCCATCGCGCGCCACCGACGCTGGCGCAACGGTCCACCCGGACCGAGATCTTCGAGACCGGGATCAAGGTGATCGATGTACTGATGCCCCTGGAGCGCGGCGGCAAGGCGGGTCTGTTCGGCGGCGCCGGTGTAGGCAAGACGGTGTTGCTCACCGAGATGATCCATAACATGATTGGCCGCCAGGAGGGGGTCAGCATTTTTTGTGGTATCGGCGAGCGCTGTCGCGAAGGAGAGGAACTGTACCGGGCGATGCAGGACGCCGGGGTACTGTCGAACATGGTGATGCTCTTCGGGCAGATGAACGAGCCGCCGGGTAGCCGGTTCCGGGTCGGACATGCGGCGCTGACCATGGCCGAATACTTTCGGGATGACGAGCATCGCGACGTTCTGCTCTTGATCGACAATATTTTCCGCTTCATCCAGGCCGGTGCGGAAGTCTCGGGCATGCTGGGGCAGATGCCGTCGCGGCTGGGCTATCAGCCGACCATGGGCACCGAACTGGCGTCCCTGGAGGAGCGCATCGCCAATACCGAGAACGGCGCCATCACCTCCATCCAGGCGGTCTATGTCCCGGCGGATGATTTTACCGATCCGGCGGCGGTGCACACCTTTTCACATCTCTCTGCGTCGATCGTCCTTTCCCGCAAGCGGGCGAGCGAAGGGTTGTACCCGGCCATCGACCCGCTCCAGTCGAGTTCCAAGATGGCGACTCCCGGCAATATCGGGGAGCGCCACTACCGGCTCGCCCAGCAGATCCGGCGAACGCTGGCCCAATACGCGGAACTCAAGGATATCATCGCCATGCTCGGCCTGGAGCAGCTTTCCCCCCAGGACCGCCAGGTGGTGGCCCGCGCCCGCCGACTGGAGCGCTTTCTCACCCAACCCTTTTTCACCACCGAAAAGTTCACCGGTCTCAAGGGGAGGCTCGTCAGCCTGGAAGAGGCGCTCACCGGTTGTGAACAGATCCTCGGCGATGAGTTCAAGGACTATCCCGAGAGCGCCCTCTACATGATCGGAACGATTGACGAAGCGAAATCGGGCGGGAAAGCGGTCCCCGCTGCAACCAGCGGGAATGCCACAACCGTGGCTGCCCCGACCCGCGCGGCAAAACCGCAACCGGAGCGCAGAGATGGACCTTGAACTCATGCAGCTCAAGGTCCTGCTCCCTTTCCGGATTTTCGTCGAAAAGAGCGGCGTGACGCGGATGGTTGCGGAGACCCGCGAGGGGTCCTTTGGCCTGCTGCCCCGCCGGCGCGACTGCGTCGCTGCCCTGGCGCCGGGAATCCTGATCTTCGAAACCGCCGCCGAAGGGGAGATCTTCCTGGCCGTGGATGAGGGGGTGCTGGTCAAAACCGGCCGGGAAGTGCTCGTTTCGGTGCGCAACGCCGTGGTGGGAACCGACCTCGGGCAGTTGCACGCGGTGGTGGAACGGGAGTTTCGCAACCTGGACCAACGGGAGCAGAGCGTACGTTCGGTAATGGCGAAAATGGAGAGCGGGTTCATCCGCCGCCTGGCGGAGTTCCAGCATGACTGAAACTCCGGCAAAGCAGAAATCGAAGGACCGGGCCGGATTCAGCCAGGAAGTCGGCAAAAAGGCGGCCCGTAAACTTAAGGCCCGGAATCAGGGCACCCCGGGGATCTGGTTCGGACTTGGCATGATGGGGCTGATCGGCTGGTCGGTGGCGATTCCGACCCTGCTCGGTGCGGCGCTCGGTCTCTGGTTGGATAAACAGCATGCGGGCGGGCATTCCTGGACCCTGGCCTTGCTGGTGGGCGGCCTGACTCTCGGCTGTTTCAACGCCTGGCATTGGCTGGCCAAAGAAGAGCGGGCCATGCGGGAGGAGCAGGAGGACGATGACAACTGAAACGCTGCTTCTGGTACTGGTATTGGTAGCAGGCATTGCTCTGGGTGGACTGTTTTTCGGCGGCCTCTGGTGGACAGTGCAGAAAGGGGTGTCCTCCGACCGGCCGTGGCTCTGGTTCTGTGTCAGTCTGATCCTGCGCAGCGGGCTGGTGCTGATCGGCTTCTACCTGGTAGCCGCCGGGGATTGGCAGCGCCTGCTGCTCTCTCTGCTCGGTTTCATCCTGGCGCGCCTGATCGTGACCCGTCTCACCGGCAGGGGTGAAAAGTCTCCTTGTCTGACAAAGGGAGCCCAGCATGCGCCTGAGTCCTGACGAGATTATTTTCTGGCAACAGGGGTTTTTCAAGCTCAATGCCACCATTCTCTTCACCTGGGCGTTGATGCTGGTGCTGGGCATCGGTTCTGCCCTCGTCACTCGCCGGCTTGCTACCGGACTGGAACGGTCCCGCTGGCAGAACCTGCTGGAAATCGTCGTCACCGGCATCGAGAAGCAGATCGGGGAAGTCGGCCTGAGTCAACCGCGGAAATATCTCGCCTTCATCGGTACGCTCTTTTTGTATATCGCCGCCGCCAACCTCTGCACTGTCTTCCCCGGTTTTGAGCCACCGACGGGATCGCTTTCGACCACGGCGGCCCTGGCCCTGTCTGTTTTCATCGCCGTACCACTGTTCGGCATTGAAGAGCAGGGAGTGGCCCACTATACCCGGTCGTACCTGGAACCGACGGTGATCATGCTGCCGTTCAACCTCATCAGCGAGATCTCCCGCACCCTGGCGCTGGCCATCCGCCTGTTCGGCAACATGATGAGCGGAACGATGATCATCGCGATCCTGCTGACGATTACCCCCTTCATCTTCCCGATCCTCATGACCCTGCTCGGCCTGCTCACCGGCATGGTGCAGGCTTACATTTTCAGCATCCTGGCCACGGTCTACATTGCCGCCGCAACCCGGGTCCAAAAAGAGGGAACTCCCCCAGGAGAGAGCCTTGAAGCCTGAACAACCACCCGCAAAGGAGGAATCATGGACAGCCTGACCTGGATCGCGATGATCTCCATTTTCACCGCCGGAGCCACCACCAGTTTCGGCTGCCTGGGACCGGCGCTGGCGGAAGGGAAGTCGGTTTCCACCGCGTTGAACTCCCTGGCCCAGCAGCCTGACGCCTCCGCGACCATCACCCGCACCCTCTTCGTCGGCCTGGCGATGATCGAATCGACGGCCATTTACTGTTTCGTGGTCTCGATGATCCTGATCTTCGCCAACCCGTTCTGGAACCACGCTATCACCCAGGCCCCGGGAAAGTAACCCGATGTTGATCGATTGGTTTACGGTCGGCGCGCAGGTGCTCAATTTTCTCCTTCTGGTCTGGTTGCTGAAACGCTTCCTTTACCAGCCGATTCTCCATGCCCTCGACGCGCGGGAAAA
Source organism: Desulfuromonas sp. DDH964 (assembly GCF_001611275.1). Taxonomy (GTDB): domain Bacteria; phylum Desulfobacterota; class Desulfuromonadia; order Desulfuromonadales; family DDH964; genus DDH964. Next base: position 3,706,312 of record NZ_CP015080.1, read on the forward strand.
GCGGATTGCCGCCGAGCTTGCCAACGCCGACCGGCAGCAGGCCGAGGCCCGGCGGGAACGTGAAGAGTACCAGCAAAAAATCGAAGAGTTCGCCCAACAGCGCACCGCGCTCTTGAACCAGGAGATAGCGGCGGCGAAAGTCGAAGGGCGGCGGCTGCTCGACGCTGCGCGGCAGGCGGCCGACGATTTGAGCGCCAAGCGCCTGGAAGCGCTGAGAAGCGAGCTTCATAGCGTGCAGCAGGACCTCCAGCGCAGGGTGCAGCGGGAAGTTTTTGCCATCGCGCGCAAGGCGCTGGGCGAACTGGCTGCGACCAGTCTGGAAGAACGTCTGGCCGGGGTGTTGCTGGCTCGCTTGCGCGAACTGGACGACGAGGCGCGAAGCGCCTTCTCCACCGCCCTTGGCAATGCCTCGTCTGCCATGCTGATTCGCAGCGCCTTTGACCTGCCGACGGCACAGCGGGCGGCACTGCAAACGGCGCTTAACGAAACCTTCGCGGCAGCAATCGAGGTTCGGTTCGAGACCGCGCCCGAATTGATCAGCGGCATTGAGCTCAGCGTTAATGGGCAGAAAGTGGCCTGGAGCATCGCCGAATATCTGACCTTCCTGGAAAAAGAGGTCGAAAAACTGATCGACGTGCCGAAGCTGACGGCAGCCCTGGCCAAGCCTGCCGCTGAAAAAGCTATTGGGACAGGGGGCCAAAGCGATGGATCCTGAACCGCTCCAGGACCTTCTTGACACCACCTTTTCCAGGATTCGCCAGGGACGGGAAGCGTTCACCCCGCAACTGACACCGCGGGAGGTAGGCACGATTGCCAGTGTCACCACCGGCATCGCCAAGGTAGTGGGCCTGCCTGGCGTCGGATTTGACGAATTGGTGATCTTCCCCGGCGACCTTCTCGGCATTGCCTTCAACCTGGACCCGGAGGAAATCGGCGTGGTGCTGCTGGGCGACTACTGGCATCTCCAGGCCGGCGCGGAAGTTCGGCGCACCGGCCGGGTCATGGACGTCGCCGTCGGCACGGAACTGCTTGGTCGTGTCATCGATCCCCTCGGCCGCCCCCTCGATGGCAAGGGACCGCTGGCCAGGGACCAACGCCTGCCCGTCGAGCGCCCGGCCGCCGCCATCATGGATCGCGCGCCGGTGCAAACACCCCTGCAGACTGGCCTCAAGGTTATCGATGCCCTCATTCCCATCGGCCGCGGGCAGCGCGAGTTGATCCTCGGCGATCGCCAGACCGGGAAGACCGCCATTGCCATCGACACGATTCTCAATCAGCGCAGCCAGGACGTCCTGTGCGTCTATTGTGCCATCGGCCAGCGCGCCTCCGCCGTGGCCAAGACCGTGGCCAGCTTGCGCGACCAGGGCGCGCTCGACTACTGCGTGGTCGTGGTGACCGAGGGGAACGACCCGCCGGGCCTCGCCTACATTGCCCCCTACGCGGCAACCAGCATCGCCGAGGCGTTCATGGAAGCGGGCCGGGATGTCCTGATTGTCTATGACGATCTCACCCATCATGCCCGCGCCTATCGCGAACTCTCCCTGTTACTGCGGCGTCCCCCGGGACGCGAGGCCTTTCCCGGGGACATCTTTTATATCCACTCGCGGCTGCTGGAACGGGCGACCCATCTGAGCCCGAACCTCGGCGGCGGCTCGCTGACCGCGCTGCCGATTATCGAAACCGACGCCCAGGATATTTCTGCCTATATCCCGACCAACCTGATTTCCATCACCGATGGCCAGATCTACCTCTCGCCCTCCCTGTTTGAGCTGGGTGTGCTCCCCGCGATCGACGTCGGCAAATCGGTGTCGCGGGTTGGCGGTGCCGCGCAGCACGCCGCCTACCGGGGCGTGGCAGGCGATCTCAAGCTCGCCTATGCGCAGTTCGAGGAGCTCGAAACCTTTTCCCGCTTCGGCGCCCGACTGGATGAGCATACCCGTCAGGTCATCGCTCACGGCCGCCGCATCCGCGCCTGCCTGAAACAGCCGGAATTTTCTCCGGTCCCGGTCCCGGCGCAAATCGCCGTGCTGCTGGCATTGACTGCGAAGCTGTTCGAACCGGTGCCCCTTGAGGTCATGCCGGAGGCCGAAATGGCCGTGCGCGAAGCTGCGGCCAAACTCCCGCCAGCGGTGACCGAACGCCTGGTGACCGCCGATCAATTAAGTAGCGAGGATCGCGAAACGATTCTCCAGATCGCGCGCACCGCGCTGGCCCCCTTCCAGGCCGAACCCGATACCGGGGAATCAACGGAGCGTGACCCCGCCACGCCACCACCCGCGGCACCGCCATGAGCGAAACCACCGTCAGTTTGCGGCGCAAGATCAGGGGTGCCAGTGAACTCCAGGCGGTGGTTCGCACCATGAAGGCCGTCGCCGCTTCGAGTATCGGTCAATACGAAAATTCGGTCCGTGCCCTGGCCGACTACTATCGCTCCGTGGAACTTGGACTGGGCGCCTGTTTTCGGGAAAATGGCGCACCCTCCTTGTTTGCAGAACCGCAGAGGACAGGAGTTGCCGGAACGATCGGCGCCGTGGTGTTCGGCTCGGATCAGGGGCTGGTGGGGCAATTCAATGAGCTGGTCACCGATTTTGCAATTGAAACCCTGGCGGCATTGACACCGCCTAAAATTGAAGTCTGGGCCGTCGGTGAACGGGTGCAGGCGCGACTGGCGGACGCGGGCCTGCCGCTGGCGGGAATCTTCGCGGTGCCCAACTCCGTCAAGGCGATCACGCCACTGGTCGGGCAGCTTCTCCTGGAGAGCGAGACCCGCCACCACACCGGGGGGATCAGCGAACTCCGGCTCTTTTACAACCGCCCTACCTCCGGAGCAATCTACACTCCCGTCAGCCAGCGCCTGCTGCCGTTGGACGAAGCCTGGTGCGCCAGCGTGACGGAACGTCCCTGGCCGCCGGGCAGCTTGCCCGAGGTGCTGGGGAGCCATGCGGCAACCTTGCAGGCGCTGATCCGGGAATATCTTTTTGGATCGCTGTTCCGGGCCTGTGCTGAATCCCTGGCAAGTGAAAACGCCAGTCGGCTGGCGGCCATGCAGCGCGCCGAAAAGAACATCGGCGAGTTGTTGGAGGTCCTGACGCAGGATTTCCATCGGTTGCGCCAGAGCGGCATTGATGCGGAACTATTCGACGTCATCTCCGGTTTCGAGACGCTGGGCCGGGAATGAACCCTGCCCTTGGCGCCTCCCTGCAATACGAAAGTATCGATCTGCAGGCCGGCGATACCGGAGCAGGGGTGGCCCAGGCCTTTCTCCACCCAGACTCCCGGCGGGTCTATCTGGAGTATCCGCTTAACCCGGAGTTCCATAGGTGGCAGATTCAACACCCCGAAACGACGGCAGAAGAAGCGATGCTGGTCCAAGGGTCGAAAATGCTCTGGCTTAGGGATTGTTCTCAACCTGTCGGGATTCCGGCGAAAAATTTTATCGAGCGCCCTCCGCGCCCTGTCTGGCGTGGCCTGCAGTCGGGACCGGGTAAGCCAGGGAGGAGCAGGCGTTGGATCTTCCGCTCGGTGCTCGGCTCCGACCTGGTTGCCGGCAACCAGGTTCGGCTGCTGCAGAATGGGAGCGACTATTTCCCCGCCATCGAAACAGCGATCAATCGGGCGAAGCATGAGATTTTCCTGGAAACCTATATTTACCAGGACGATGCCACTGGACAGCGGATCGCCGCTGCACTGCAACGGGCGGTTCGACGCGGCGTAAAGGTACATCTCCTGATCGACGGTTACGGCTCCAAGGAGTTGCCGCGGAGCCTGCGGGACCGTCTGCGGGCCGACGGTGTGCAACTTCTCGTCTTCCGGCCCAGGATATCTCCCTGGACCTTGCGCCGCGAACGCCTGCGCCGCATGCATCGCAAGCTGGTAGTGGTGGATCGAGAGATTGCCTTTGTCGGCGGGATCAATATTATCGCCGACGGGGAAACGGCAGGAGACCGACCGCCGCGCCTTGATTACGCCGTCACGGTGGAAGGACCGCTGGTGGAGGTGATCCGTCTTTCCGCCCAGCGGCTGTGGGCAACCGTATCCTGGAGTACGCTACGCCAGGGGACGGTCCGTGGCGGGAGCCCGCCGGAGGCGCCCTCCACCGGGGGGAATATGCATGCGGCCTTTCTGGTCCGGGACAACTTCCATCACCGGCGGGACATTGAAGCGGCCTATCTGCATGCGATCAGACAGGCACAGACCGAGATCATCCTCGCCAATGCCTATTTTTTGCCGGGGAGGGATTTTCGGCAGGCGCTGATCGCCGCGGCCGGGCGCGGGGTACGGGTTATCCTGTTGCTGCAGGGGAGGTTCGACCATCTGCTCCAGCATTATGCCTCGCGGGCGCTGTTCGGCAATTTCCTCGCCGCGGGGATTGAAATATACGAGTACCACCAGAGCTTTCTCCACGCCAAGGTGGCGGTGATTGACGGCCATTGGGCGACGGTGGGGTCGTCTAATATCGATCCCTTCAGCCTGCTGCTGGCCCGGGAAGCGAATCTGGTCGTTGCCGACACAACCTTTGCCGCGACCCTGGCGGCAAGCCTGAAGCAGACCCTGGAGACGGATGGCCTGCGAGTCCCGCCGGGTCACTGGCAGCAACAACCCGCCGGGCACAGGTTTTTCGGTTGGCTCTGTTACGGTTTGCTGCGCCTGATGATCGGGATCAGCGGTTATGTTCCTGAAAACAGCCGGACCAGCAAGAAACGGAAATCGGGGCAGGAGCGATAACCCCTCTGGCCCGAAAAGCCTGCACCACCACCGCAACTCTCCAGCCGATTTACTCGCCGCCGCCCTTCCCATCACCCGGCCAGCTCCGAAGCATTCCCGCCGGTAAGGCCCCAAGCTTGTTGCAGCCGGAACCGGCCCTGTCTCCCGCAAGGCCCTTTTCAAGAGGCACTTAATCCACCAGCCGACCCGAATCGAGACAGACGCTGACCACATGCGGGTCGAAGTGCGTTCCAGCCAGGAATTGCAGATGCTTGCGCACCTTTTCCTCGGGCCAGGAGGCGCGGTAGGAGCGATCGGAGCGCAACGCATCCCAGACGTCGGCAACGGCGAAGATGCGGGCCACCAGTGGGATCTGTTCCCCTTGCAAACCGAGCGGGTAACCGCTGCCGTCCCATTTCTCATGGTGGGCATAGGGGATGTCCAGGGCCGGGCGCAGAAAACGGATCGGCAAGAGCATCTCATAGGCAAAGACCGGGTGCTTTTTCATCACCCTCCATTGCGCCGCGGTCAAGGTGTCCCGTTTCAGCAGGATCTCATCGGGGATCCCCATTTTGCCGATGTCATGGAGCAGCGCACCCCGGCGAACCTGGACCAAATCCTCTTCGCTCAACCCGAAGAGCCGGGCCAGCTGGACCGTCAGTTCCGCGACCCGCAGGGTGTGCCCCTGGGTTTCGTTGTCGCGCAGCTCCATCGCCCGGGCCCATCCCTCGATGGTGGCGTCGTAGGCTTGCAGGAGCTCGCTGTTGGAGCGGTGCAGTTTATCGAAGAGGGTGACATTGTCGATGGCGATGGCGGCCTGGGAGGCCAGGGCCTGGAGAAAGTCGAGCCATTCGCCGTTGCGGACCTCCCGGCTGCGGTGAAAGACCTCGAGCACCCCCAGGACCTTCCCTTTGGCAATCAGCGGCACACCGTGATAGCTGGTGAAGCCCTCCCCGGCGAGCCGCCTATTGCGCAGGTAGCTGTCCTGCTCCTTGTCCAGGTCGGGGATGTCCACAATGCAGCGTTCCAGAGCAGCCGTGCCGGCATACCCCGTACCCAGGAGTTGGTGCGTCTGTTCGCTATGCCCGGTATGGAACCCGCACCCGGCGACATAATCCAGGACCTGGGTCACGGGGTTTGCGATCAGGACGTCCGCAGCGTCAACGCCGAGCTGAACAATGACATGGGTGAGCAGGGTGGCCAGGCTGAGGTTCAGGTCGAAGCTGAAATTGATGGCGCGGTCAATTTCCACCAGGGCGGTCAGGTGTTCAACGTGCTGGCGGATTTTTTCCTCGGCGTCCTTGATCTCGCTGATATCGGTCAGGATCACCACCACTTCCCGCAGCTGCCGGTTGCTGTCGAATTCGGGATAGGCATTGACCAGCACACACTTGAACCCCCCGTTGCTGCCGCGATCAATCCCGAGAATAAAATTCTTCAATACCCGCCCGGAGGCAAGCACCTGGTTGTAGGGAAATTCGGCCAGCGGCAAGGGTGTTCCATCTTTGCGCACAAAAGGGAGGTCGAGCTCGCCAACCCTTTTGCCGACCAGCTGATCCGCAGGGATCCCCAGCAATTGGGCAGCTTCGGGATTGCACAGGATCACCCGGGAATCGGCAGCCCGGATCAGGACTCCCACCGGAAGTTTGTCGATCAACAGTCCATGCGCCTGCTGGTTGTGCCGCAGGGAGAGATGGGCGTCGTCCTTGGCCTGCAGGGCGACTTCAGTGGCCTTGCGGTCGCGGATATCCCGGATATTGCACTGGATGACCATTTCCGCACCCACCTGGTAAATGTTGCTGACGAATTCAACCTGGATCAGCCGACCGTCCTTGCTCTTAAGCGGCAGGTCGTCGTAGCGGACAAACTTCTCTTTTTGCAGATCGAGGAACGATGCGTGGTTGGCTTCGAGATCCCTGAAGGCACCGACTTCCCAGAGTTTTTTCGCCAGAAACTCGTCCCGGGAATAGCCCAGCAGGTTAACCAGGTAGGGGTTGACATCCTTGATCAGCCCCGTCTTGGCATCCACGATCAGAATTCCGTCCTGGGCCGCTTCGAACAGGCGCCGGTAGCGCAGCTCGGAGTTGCGGAGCGATTGCTGCATTGCTCTCTGGTCGCGGCGGGGAGCCGGCTTTTTTGCTCTATCGCCAGATTTCATGAATCTTCACCTGGGCCTTTCTCCGGCAACTCCTTCTGGCTCGACTTATCCTGGTACATCCGCCCGTCACTCAACTTCAGGGCTTCGGCCAGCTGCTCCTCGTTACCCGCACAGGCAATCCCGAAGGCGATGGCAACCAGCCCGTTGCGAAATTCAGGAGAATGCCTGATCCGGGCGACGGCGGTCTCCGCGACGGCGCAATCGGTTGCCGGCAGCAGGACGACAAACTCATCGCCACCGGTGCGGGCCACGATATCATCGGCCCGGAACCCTTCCAGAATAACCCGGGCAGCCAACTGGATCAGCTTGTCCCCCGCGGGATGTCCGAGGGTATCATTGATCTTTTTCAGTCCGTTTACATCCGCCGTGACGATACTCAAGGGAAATTTCCGCCCGCGAGCGAGCCGTTCCAGCTCCTCGTCGAAAAACGCCCGATTATAGAGACCGGTCAACGCATCGTGGGTACTCTCATAGCGCAGGGAGGCTTCCGTCTCCTTGCTTTCGGTAATGTCATAGACGATGCCGATAATGCCGATCACTTCGCCGGCGTCATTGAAGATCGGCGTCTTGACCTTCTCCACGTGCCGGGTCTTCCCCTCCGGATCGACCAGGGTCTCTTCAAAGGAAGTGCGTTTGCCGGTCGTCATGACCTCCCTGAAGTCCCTTGCGTAGTTGGTGGCGAGTTCCGGCGGGAAGATATCGAAATCGTTCTTGCCGAACAGTTCCTGGGGCGCCACGCCATAGGCCCTGGAAAAGGGCGCATTGACCGCGACATAGGACCCCTCCCGATCCTTGAGCCAGGCAATATTGGGGATATTGTCGAGAATCGCCTGCTGCTGACGGAATACATCAGCGAGCCGTTTCTCGGCCAGCTTGCGCTCGGTAATGTCCTCCATCGCCAGCAGGATAATGCGGGAGCTGATCTCCTCGCGGAAGATCTGCCGGGCGTTGAGCAGGATGGTTTTGCGGCCGATTTCGGGGAAATCATGCTCGACTTCATAGTCGTTGATGACGGTATCGAGGGGAAGGATCTCCTCGACCAGGACGCGCAGCCCGGGGATATCCCACTGGCGGTTGCCGACATCGTAGATGAAGTGGCCGACGGTCTTCTCCGGGGTCACGCCGAAGGTCGCGTAGAAGCTGTGATTGGCCGTGAGGATTTTCAGGTCAAAACCGAGCACCACCAGCGGCTCGCGGACCGTTTCGACGATGTTCTCGGCATATTCCCGGGCGGTCTGGATTTCCCTTTCCAGCTGCTTGCGTTTGGTAATGTCTTCCATCGCCAGCAGGATAATGTGCGAACCGATCTCCTCGCGGAAGATCTGCCGGGCGTTGAGCAGGATGGTTTTGCGGCCGATTTCGGGGAAATCATGCTCGACCTCATAGTCGTTGATGACGGTATCGAGGGGAAGGATCTCCTCGACCAGGACGCGCAGCCCGGGGATGTCCCACTGGCGGTTGCCGATGTCGTAGATAAAATGGCTAATTGTTTCCTCGGGAGTAACCTTGAAGGTCTCATAGAAGCTGTGATTGGCGGTTAATATCTGCAGGTCGGAGCTGAGCACCACCAGCGGTTCACGCACGGTTTCGACGATATTCTCGGCGTATTCCCGGCCCTCCTGGACTTCCCGCTCCAGATGCTTGCCGGTTGTATCATCGACAATGGAGGCGAGAATCACCCCTGCTCCGTCCTTGGTTTTTTCCGCCGCTACGCTCTGGACCTGGCCATGGATGGTCGTTCCATAGCGCCCCTTGAATTTGATTTCGCATTTCGCCACCTCCTGCCGTTGCAACACCGCCTCAAGGTGTTTGGAAAAAACCTTTTTCCCCTCTTCGTCGGCAATAAATTCGGCAAGAGATAGCCCCGTCAGTGCCTGGCGATCTTTGCGCAGGAGCTTCGCCCCGGCAAGATTGACTTCCAGGATCCGGCCCTGCGCATCGAGGGTAAAATAGCCGACGGGGGCAAAATCGTAGAGTTCCGCGTATTTATCCCGCGACAGCAGCAGCTCTGCCTGGGCCTGTTGGAGCTCCTGGTTTTGCATCTCCAGCTCCAGCTGGTGAACTTCCAGGGTATGAACGAGGCTCTGAAGATCGCCTTCCGAAGGTTCTGCTGGACCTTTGTCCGCTGCCAAGCCCGCGGCCGCACTGGCACTGCGGTGTATTTTGTTGAGCCGGGCAAATAATTTTTGCCGGATAACGACCCCTTTTTTCATATCCATTTTCTCAGCCATTTTTCGTCTGGTAACGACCCTTTTCCAAATCGCTGGGAGCCATGAGCTTCAACTCCGGGGGAATCGGCGAGGTTCAGCGCCGCCCCTGCCCGCGTCCGCGATCGCCACGCCAAATACCGACATAGACGACAATCATGGCGATAATTCCGCCGCCAACCATGAATTCACCGAGGTTGTGATACCAGCCACCGTGCCGTCCTTCCAGCAACATGGCGCCACCGATCGCCAGTCCCGCCGCCGCGATGGCGGCGGTGAGCCGTTCGAGGTTGCGACTGATACGACCGCCCAGGGCCTCCACCGCGGGCGCCTGCAGGCGGCCGAGATTCCCTTCCGCCAACCGGCGCATGACGCGACGGGTATCGCCGGGCGCCTCATTGATAAACCGCTCCAGCTCCCGGGCCAGCTTGCCGGTCTTTTCCTTGACCCGCTCGACGGAAAAATTTTGCCTGGTGAGGCGGTCAATCTGTTCACGAAACGATTTCAGGTAGTCGTGGTCCGGGTCGAGCTGACGAATCATCGCTTCGAGGATCACGAAGGTCCGCGTCAGCAAAAAAAATTCGGCCGGGTTATGGACTCCGTGCCGACTGCCGGCACGCAGCAGCAAATCGAAGGAGTCGCCGATGGAGACTTCCGCCAGGTCGCTGCGGCGGATTTCATAGAGCACCGCTTTGATGTCCAGCCCCAGCGCCGCCCGATTGACCTTTTCGCTTCCTTGCGGGGCCATTTCGAGATAGGCATCGGTGGCCGCCCGGGCATCCCCCTTGAGGACCGCTTCGAGGAGCAGGGTCAGGGAATCCCGCATCGGTTCGTCGAGCTCGCCGGTCATGCCGAAGTCGAGGAGGGACAACCGGCCGTCGGGGAGAACCAGGACATTGCCGGGATGAGGGTCGGCGTGGAACAGCCCTTCCTCGAAGATCGTCTGCAGGGTCAGCCTGACCAGGGTCTGGATCGCCTGCGGCATCGCCTCCGGATGCAGCCTGGCGTAAAGGTCCACCCGCTCGCCGGCGGAAAACTCCATGGTGAGAACCTTTTCGCTCGAACAGTGCGACACGACATCCGGGATCCAGAGGTCGGGCATATCGGCCAGCGCGGTGCGAAAGAGGATGATGGAACGCGCTTCGTGGTAGAAATCGGTTTCCCGGCGCAAACTGTTGGCAAATTCACCGACCAGGACCGGAAGATCGAGGGCGCGCAGGCGGGGGGAAAGGTTCTCCGCCAGGGTGACCAGGTAGGTCAGCGCCGCGATATCCGTGGCAATCATCGCTTCCAGGCCGGGACGCTGCACCTTGACGGCGACGCGCCGCCCATCGAGGAGAGTCGCCTCATGGACCTGGGCAATGGTGGCGGCGGCAAGCGCTGTTTCGTTGAACGATGCGAAGAGTTTGTCCAGGGGAGCGCCCAGTTCGGCTTCGACGGTGACGCGCACTGCCTCCATCCCCAGCGCCGGCAACTGGTCGTGCAGCCGCTCCAGTTCCTGAATATAGGCATCCGGCAGCAGGTCGCGCCGCATGGCGAGAACCTGGCCGAGTTTGAGGAAAGTCAGGCCCAACTCTTCGAAGGTTTCCCTCACCTCCTGGGGCGAGGGCCAATGACGCTTGCCGCGCAGCGCCCCGAGAAACCCGTGCCTGGCCAGCACCCGGAGAATTTGCAGAAGACGCGATACAACCTGCGTCCGGCGACCTTTCACCGGGGCAATCAAAACTGGCATAAATTTCTCCTTCCCTTCCACTCTAGCACCCTTTGAGAATTTAAGAGGCTGCCTTCTGCTGCCGATGGCAGGTGCCTACCGGCCAAAGATGTTCGCGATGGCGCGCGGGACCGGCAAAACCACCTTTCGGTTGGAGGTTTCCAGGAGATCCGGCCCCCAAAGGGGGCAAACGAGGGAAGTTAGACGGGTGGTTGTTACCCGGCGAAATACCGGACGATTGCGGCGGTGAGAGCGGTGAGAGTGTACTCGGCGGGTTCGATGGCGACCTCCAGCCCGAGCTTGCGGCAGCTCCGGGCGGTGATCGGACCGATAGCGGCAACGGGGACGCCGGCGAGGAGGGTGGCGAAACCCTCGGCGCCGAGGATCCGGGCGAGGTTCTCGACGGTGGAGGAGGCGGTGAAGGTGACGCAGTCGATTTCGCCGGCTGCGAGGGCGGCGAGCGCTGCGGGAGGGAGTTCAGCGGGGAGGATGTTGCAATAAGCGATCGGCGCCACCACTTCGGCGCCGAGGGCGGTCAGGCCCTGAGGAATCACCTCGCGGGCCTTGTCGGCGCGGGGGAAGAGGATGCGCTGGCCTTGCAGCTGCTGGTCGGTAAAGGCTTTCACCACTCCTTCGGCCTTGTAGTCGGCCGGGATGAGATCAGGACGAATGCCATGGTCGCGAATCGACGCCGCGGTCTTCGGACCGACGGCGCAGACCCGGCAGCCGCCCAGGACACGGGCATCGAGGTTCAGCGTCTGCAGGCGGGCGAAGAAAAACTGTACCGCATTGACGGAAGTGAGTACCAGCCAGTCAAAGCTGGCGAGCCGTGCGATGGCGGCATCCAGCTCGGCAAAATCGGCGGGCGGCACCAGTTGAATGGTGGGGCATTCGACCACCAGCGCGCCCTGGCCTTGGAGCTGGGCTGAGAACTCGCCGGCCTGGTCGGCACTGCGCGTGACCAGCACCCGCTTGCCGAAGAGCGGCCGGTTGTCGAACCAGCGCAGCGATTGGCGCAGGTTGACCACCGCGCCGACAATGATGATCGCCGGCGGCCTGAAGCCGCGTTCCTGAACCCGCTGCGCAATATCGGCGAGGGTGCCGGTGAGGGTCTCCTGACGGGGCGTGGTCGCCCAGCGCACCACCGCCACCGGGGTCTGCGGCGCGCGGCCGTGGGCCACCAGCTCGCGGGCGATCAGCCCCAGGTTGGCCATCCCCATGTAGAAAACCAGGGTACCGACGCCGGTGGCGAGCTTCTCCCAGTCGAGGCTGGAGAACTTCTTGGCCGGGTCCTCGTGGCCGGTGACCAGACCGAGGCTGGTGGTGAAGTCGCGGTGGGTCAAGGGGATGCCGGCATAGGCAGCGGCGGCGAAAGCGGCGGTAACGCCGGGGACGACTTCGAAGGGAATCCCCTGCTGCTGCAGGTGGAGGGCTTCCTCGCCGCCGCGACCAAAGAGGTAGGGATCGCCCCCCTTGAGGCGGGCGACGACCTTGCCGGCAGTGGCGAGCTCGGCGAGAAGAAGATTGATCTCCGTCTGCGGGCGATGATGGCAGCCGGCACTCTTGCCGACATAGATGTGCTCGGCGGCGGGCGCCTCGGCGAGAAGCGCCGGGTTGGCGAGGTAATCGTAGACCACTACCTCGGCGCGGCGCAGGCAATCGCGGCCGCGCACGGTGATCAGCCCCGGATCGCCGGGACCGGCGCCGATGAGATAGACGATGCCTGGTTTCAAATCACGCCATCCTGGGCGAAGCGACAGGGGGACGGCGCAGCGTCCCCCCGGCAGTCAGCGATCATTGGAGCGGGGGTCAGACGTCTTCCCGCGTGACGTTGAAGGTTTCGTGCTGGTAGACCTCGTTGAGAATCTTGCCGGCCCCTAGGATCAGCAGGTCGTCGCCGAGGGAGGCGCCGAGCTGCTCGCACTCCGCGACCGGCCCGCTGACACTCTTCTTCAGGCACTGGACGCCGTCGCAGTCGGCGACCAGGCCGGTGAGGGTCAGGATGCCGCCGGCGACGGTGCCATGGCAGGCGATGGGGACCTGGCAGCCCCCTTCGAGGCGGCGCAGAAAAGCGCGCTCGCCGCGCACCGCCCAGTCGGTCTCGGGATGGTTGAAGAAATCGATCAGGGCGTTGGTTTCACTGTCGGCGACGCGGCTTTCGATGCCGAGGGCGCCCTGGCCGATGGCCGGGATCGAGACGTCGACCGGCAGGTACTCGCCGATCCGGCCGTCGAAGCCGAGGCGGTGCATGCCGGCGGCGGCGAGGATGACCGCATCGAGGTTCTCCTCGGTGAGCTTGCGGATGCGGGTCTCGACGTTGCCGCGGATGTCGACCATCTGCAGGTCGGGACGGAGGTGCAGCAGCTGGGCCTTGCGGCGCAGGGCGCTGGTGCCGATGCGCGCCCCCTGCGGCAGGTCGCGCCAGGAGCTGACGCCGGGGCGCAGGATGACAATGTCGCGCACATCCTCGCGCTCGGTGATGCAGCGCAGCGCCAGCCCTTCGGGGAAGAGGGTCGGTACGTCCTTCATCGAGTGGACCGAGATGTCGGTCTCGCCGCGCAACATCGCCTCCTGCAGCTCCTTGGTGAAGAGCCCCTTGCCACCGACCATCGCCAGCGGCACGTCGAGAATCTTGTCCCCTTGGGTCTTGATCTTGGTCAGCGTGACCTCAAGCTCGGGGTAGTGTTTTTCCAGTTCACTCTTGACCCAGTTAGCCTGCCACAGGGCAAGCTGGCTGGCGCGGGTACCGATACGTAACTGTTTCTTGGCCATGGTCAGCAATGACTCCTTGTCATACGGTATCAGGATGGATTTCGTCCAAAGGTTGGAGAGTCTTATTCCCCGACCTTGTCGTCGAGACAGGCGATCTCCCCTTCCGGGGGCGGCAGCTCGAGGTCGAAGAGGACCCGCACGGCATCGACGTAACTGTCGCCCGCGGGATCGTTCTGGGATTGTTTCAGCAGCATCATCGGCCGGTGCAAGACCTTGTTGACGATCGCCGCGGTGAGCGCTTCGATCGACTTGCGCTCCTTTTCGCCGAGCTCCTTGAGGTTGCCGAAGGTCTTCTCCAGTTCGGCGCGGCGGACCTCTTCGAGCTTCTTGCGCAGGGCGACGATGGTCGGCACCACGTCGAGGGTGGAGAGCCACTTAAAGAAGCTGCCGAGCTCCTGCTCGATGATCCCTTCCGCCTTCTTCGCTTCCTTGTGGCGCTCCTTGAGGTTGGCCTGCACCACTCCCTGCAGGTCATCGACATCGTAAAGGTAGACGTTATCGATGTCGTTGACGCGCGGATCGATGTCCCGCGGCACGGCGATGTCGATGAAGAACATCGGCTTGTAGCGGCGCCGTTTGATGACCTCCTCGATCGTCTTGTGGCCGAGAATGAAGTTGGGCGCTCCGGTGGAGGTGAGGACGATGTCGACCTGCGGCAGATGTTCGACGAAGTTCTCGAACAGGATCGGCTTGCCGCCGAACTCGTCGGCGAGTTTCTGCGCCCGTTCGAAGGTCCGGTTGGTAACGTGAACGCTGGCGACGCCGTTGTTGATGAAGTGGCGGGCCGCCAGCTCGCACATCTCGCCGGCGCCGATCAGCAGGACGGTCTTGTCGGCGAGGGAGTCGAAGATCTTGCGCGCCAGCTCGACGGCGGCAAAGGAGACCGAGACCGCGTTGCTGGCGATTTCGGTCTCGGTGCGCACCCGCTTGGCGACGGAGAAGGCTTTGTGCAGCAGGCGGTTGAGGATCAGGCCGGCGGTTTTGAACTCGCTGGCATAGCCGTAGGCGGTCTTGATCTGGCCGAGAATCTGCGGCTCGCCGATCACCATCGAGTCGAGGCTGGAGGCGACCCGGAAGATGTGCTGAATCGCCGCCTCCCCCTGGTAGTCGTAAAGGTGCGATTCCAGTTGCTCCATGGTCAGGCCATGAAAATCGGCCATGAAGCGGCGCAGCTGGCCGACACCGGCCTCGGCATCGCGGCTCACGGCGTAGATTTCCACCCGGTTGCAGGTCGAAACGATCAGCCCCTCGCTGATCCCGGGGAGCCCGGCGACCTGCCGCAACGGCTTTTCCATGGCGGTCGGGGCGAAGGCGACCCGCTCGCGGATTTCGACGGGGGCGGTCTTGTGACTGAGCCCGACAACGATGATATTCATACTGCCAATCCGTTCAGAACCGGGAGGTCAACGGCCTTCCAACGCCTTGAAGCTGTGTTCGGCGGAGAGAAACCAGTTGACGCCCAGGAAGGAGAAGAGCAGACAGAGAAAACCGATAATGGCAAAGATGGCGGCCCGCCGGCCGCGCCAGCCGACGGTGAGCCGGCCGTGCAGCAGGGCGGCGTAGAAGAACCAGGTGATCAGCGCCCAGGTCTCCTTCGGATCCCAGCGCCAGTAGCCGCCCCAGGCCGAGTTGGCCCAGATCGCCCCGGAGATGATCCCCATCGTCATCAGCGGAAAGCCGAAGGTCAGGCACTTATAGTTGATCGAGTCGAGGGTCTGCAGGGACGGCAGGCGGTGGTAGAGGGTGGAAAATTTCTTGCTCTTGAGCATCCGTTCCTGCAACAGGTAGAGCACGCCCGCCACCGCCGCCACGGCAAAGATCGCATCGCCGAGAAAGGCGAGGGTGACATGAACCGGGAACCACCAGGAATCGAGCATCGGGTTGAGCTCGCGGGCGGCCTTGGGCGCCGCGCTGCCGACGATCATCAATGCCAGCGCCAGGGGGCAGGAAAAAGCGCCGAGGACGGTCAGGCGGTAACGCAGGTCGAAAACCAGGAAGACCGCCACCACCGCCCAGGCAAAAAAGGAGAGCGCCTCGTAGAGGTTCGACGCCGGGGTATAGCCGGTGGCAACGAAACGGGAGACGAGGGTCGCGCAGTGGAGAACGAAGCCCCCGGTCAGTACCCAGCGGGCGATCTTACCGGCCGTTTCCCGGCGCCAGATGACATCGACCAGGTAAAGAACGGTGGCGGCAAAATAGAGCAGCAGCGTGATCTTGAAAAGCAGAACGTTGACGCTCATGGTTTCCCTTTCGGCAGACGAATTCCCAAGGTCTCCAGCGACTCCCCGACAATTTCACCGAGGAGGCGATCGGCGCCGGCAGCGTCGTTGGCGGCCAGCAGCCCGGGCAGGCCGCCGCGCAGAAGGCGGCGCAAAATCTCCCGATTATATTCGCCCTTGGGCGGCACTGTCAACCGCTTGCGCCGCAGGGCGCCCAACAGTTCCAGCACCTCTGCCCACTCTTCCCCGAACTGGCCGGCGAGCTCCTCCCTGAGCAGCGCGGCCAGAGCCGGGCTACCGCCGCCGGTCGCCACCGTCAGCGTCAGCGCGCCGCGCCGCAGCACCGCCGGCAGGGCGAAGTCCCCCTCGGCGGGGTCGTCGGCCCGGTTGACCAGGATCCGGGCCGCGCGGGCCTCGGCCACGACCGCCGCGTTCACCTGCGGGTCGTCGGTGGCGGCAAACGCGAGCAGGGCGCCGGCGAGATCGCCGTTGCGGTAGGGACGCGCCACCAGCTCCAGCGCCGGCGACAGAAGCTCCGGCAGCACCGTCGCCACCAGCCGCACCCGGGCGCCGGCGGCGAGCAACCCCTCGACCTTGCGCAGGCCGACGCGGCCGGCGCCGATAACGACGCAGAGTCGCTGCTGGAGATTGAGCTGGAGGGGATAATCGGGCATGGCCGCATCGGGGTTTGGCTTACCCGGCGGGCGTCGAAACCTTCGTCAGATGCCGAAGAGTTCGGCTTCCACCAGTTCGCAGAGAAGTTGTCCGAAGAAGAGTGCCGCTTCGGCAATCCGGGCCGGGGACTCGCTGGCAATCACAACCTGCTGATCGACCAGCTCCTCCTCGGGGGCGTTGCCCCGCGGGGCAATGACCACGGTGCCGCAGCCGGCCTGGCGGGCGGCCTGCAGCAGTTCGGTGAGCCCTTCGTCCCGCCCCCCATCGCCGAAGAGGAGCAGGATATCGTCGCCACCGACCAGCATGCGCAGCTGCCGCGCACCCGCTTGACGATGCAGGCCGTCCCGGGCGAGGGAGTGCAGCAGGGTCGGACTGGAGGCAAGGTTGAGCACCGGGAGCTGGGGGCGGTCGAAGGCGAGCCGGTGGAGAAAACGGTCAGCGACCAGTTCTGTCACCGCGGCCAGCGGGCCGCTGCCGTAGAGAAAAACGCGGCCGCTACGGTGGAAGGTGGCGACGATCCGCTCTGCCAGACCGACGACCGCAGCGGGATTGGTGAGGAAACTTTCTTTAAGGCAGGTCCCCAACTCGGCAATGGTCCGCTCGATTTTCTCCTGGTCCATGGAATCTCTCCCTACTCCCCCTGAATTTCCGGCATCATAGGGCGCTGCCCGGGTGCTGTCAAGGCGTTAACCGGGCAATTATGCCTTGCATTTTCCCGGGGCTGTTTTATCATTGATCTCTCAAAACCGAATTGATCCACCCCAATCCATCCCAAAGGAGAACCACATGGCGAGCGATAAAGTCGTGCAGCTGACCGACGACAGTTTTGAAAGCGACGTGATGAAATCCTCCACGCCGGTCCTGGTCGATTTCTGGGCCTCCTGGTGCGCCCCCTGCAAAGCGATCGGCCCGGTGATCGACAGCCTCGCCGACGAGTATGACGGCAAGGTCAAGGTCGCCAAGCTCAACGTCGACGAGAACCCGGCCACGCCCGGCAAGTACGGCGTCCGCGGCATCCCGACCCTGATCCTGTTCAAGGATGGCAAGATCGTCGACCAGGTAGTCGGCGCCGTCCCCAAAAACCAGCTCGAAGGGTTGATCAAGAAAGCCCTCTGAATCGAGTCTCTTTTGCGTCCTTCAAAATGCCCCGCTGGTCACCAGCGGGGCATTTTTATTTACATCGCATGCAGTTGGGAATTCCTGCCAGCTCCCGTCCCACTTTCGGAGCTGCTCCCCGGGTTCCCGCACCCCGCTGGACCAGCCCTTACTCCAGCGCGTCGGCGACCTCCCGCAGACGGCGAAAAATCTGCCGCGCCGCCGCCTTGTCGCCATTGCAGGCGCCGCGGGAAAGCTTGCCCAGCTCGCGGTGATCGAGTTCGGGGGCGCGCGTCTTCAACTCCGCCAGGGCGGCCTCGGCGGTGGCGGCAGCGCAGAGGCGGTCGCGCCAGGCCTCGACATGGTGAAAGACCTGCTGCTCCTGCCAGTGGCGTTCGCTCTGCCCGGCGAGGTGCTCCTGGATGGCGGCGGCCTCCTCGGGACGCTGGCGCAGCAGCACGGCCAGGTGCCTGACCTGGCGCTTGTGGGAGCCGTGCCCCTTGGTGCGGCGGGCGAGAGCCACCTCTTCGCTCAGCTCGGCACTCAGCTCCAGACCGGCAATGACGGCATCGGTCACCTCGGCGAGCTGGCCGGCCAGGGCCTCAATCTCCTTGGCGGCACGCTTGAGGGCCGACTTGCTCGGCCGGCTGTAATCGTCGTATTCCATCTCTTCTCCTGAAAAGCGGGTCTCGGCTCTAAAAACCCTTGCGGCTGTCGAGCAGCATCGTCACCGGCCCGTCATTGACCAGCTCCACCTGCATGTCGGCCTGGAAAACCCCGGTCGCCACCGTCACCCCGAGGGCGCGCAGCTGGGTGACGAAAAAGAGGTAGAGGCGGTTGGCTTCGTCCGGCGGCGCCGCGCCGGAGAAGCCGGGACGGCGTCCCTTGCGACAGTCGGCGTACAGGGTGAACTGGGAAACGACCAGGGCGGCGCCCCCCGACTCGGCGAGGGCGAGGTTCATCTTCCCCGCGCCGTCCTCGAAAATGCGCAGCGCCGCGCTCTTTTCCGCCAGGTAGCGGGCGTCGGCTTCCGCGTCCCCCTGGCCGACACCGAGCAGGATCAGCAGCCCGGGGCCGATCGCGCCGACAATCTCGTTTTCGACCCGGACCCGGGCCTGGCTGACACGCTGCAGAACGGCTCGCATACTGGTGACTCTTTCGGTAATAGCATCGCGATTGAAACTTCGAAAACCAAGCGAAAAGCTGAAGGCGGCTCGCGCGGATAACTTCGGATAAAGTCTGATCAGGTTCGGATTTAATCCAGGACCTTGGACCAATCCGAATTTTATCCGAAGTGATCAGATCTGATCCGCGCGAAACCGCTTTTTGATTTTGTCCTAAGATCACCGCGGCACGAACTGCTCAATCCGCTTCCCCCGCCAGTCGCCGCAGCAGCGCCAGGTTGCGCAGGTCGAATTCGTTGTTGTCGCCGGGGGGCGTTTCGAGGATCTTTGGCACGGTGGCAAAGCGCCGGTCGCGCATCAGGCAGGCGAAGGCGGTTTCGCCGATGCACCCCTGGCCGACATGCTCGTGGCGATCGACCCGGGAACCGCAGGGTTTCTTGCTGTCGTTGAGATGGAAAAGGCGCAACCGTTCGCAGCCGATGACGCGGTCGAACTCGCCCATGACCTCTTCGTACCCCGCGGGCGTGGCGAGATCGTAGCCGGCGGCGAAAACGTGACAGGTATCGAAGCAGACACCGAAGTCGTGCTGCGGGACCAGATCGATGATGCGCGCCAGCTGCTCAAAACGCCAGCCGAGATGGCTCCCCATGCCGGCGGTGGTCTCCAGCAGTACCTGCACCCCGGCCGGAGCGGCGGTAAAGATGTCGCGAAAGGCGGTGGCGATGCGCTGCAGGCCGGCCTCTTCACCGCTCTGCAAGGCGGCGCCGGGGTGCATCACCAGCGCCTCGATACCGAGCAGCGCGCAGCGCTCCAGCTCATCGAGAAAAGCGGCCTTGGCCTGCTGCCACTTCGCCTCGTCCGGCGCGGCGAGGTTGATCAGGTAGCTGTCGTGGGCGATCACCGGGCCGATCGGACTCTGTTCCCGGTTGGCCCGAAAGGCCGCGGCGCTCTCTGCGGAGATCGGCTTGCCCTGCCATTGGCTGGCATTCTTGGTAAAGATCTGGATCGCCCGGCAGCCGATCGCCTCGCCGCGGGCGAAGGCCTGTTCGACGCCGCCGCTGATCGAGACATGGACTCCCAGTGGTTGCATGCTTTTTACTCCCGGGGCGGGGCGGTTAGAGCCAGGAGGTAACCAGTTGTGCGGCCTGGCTGGCCGTCGCGACCTGGTGATCGACCACGGCGCTCTGTTCCGGGTCTTGGGCGACCAGCACCGTGGTCATGCCGAGCTGCTTGGCGGTAGCGAGGTTGGCAAGCGAGTCTTCGACCATCACGCAGTGCCCGGCGGCGAGGCCGAGCTGACGCAGAACGCCATGATAGGGGTCGGGGTTGGGCTTCGGCTGGTAGTTGGCGATACGGATATCGAAAATCTCCTCGAAGCTTTCTGCCAGGCCGAGGGCCGCGAGTACCCGCTCGGCATGACCGCGGGAGCCGTTGGTAAAGACAAAGCGCCGCAGCGGCAACCGCTGCAGGCTGCTGCACAGCAACGGGTCCGGTTGCAGCCGGGTGGATACATCGACATCGTGAACGTAATCGAGGTAATCTTCGGGATCGACGCCGTAGTGGCGGATCAACCCCTGCAAGGTCGCCCCGTAGGCCTTCCAGTAATGCCGGCGCAGGCCATCGACTTCGGCACGAGGGATGGCGACAACCTCCAGCATGTAGCGATTGATCCGCTTGTCGATCAGGGCGAAGAGATCGCGCTCCGGAGCGTAGAGGGTATTGTCGAGGTCGAAGAGGACGGCGGCTACCATCAGGCACCTGCCCGGGGGGCCAGGGCGGCGCGCAGCTGTTCGATGCGCCGCTGACATTCGGGCCCGCTCAGGAGCCGCTCCGGGTGGGGTTCGCTCCAGATCGGCCGCGGCCAGAGGGGATCGTCGGCAAAGCGCGGCACCAGATGCCAATGCATGTGCGGCACCATGTTGCCGAGCAGTTCGTAGTTGATCTTGGTCGGCTGAAAAACCTGGAACAGGGCTGCCGCGACCCGGTTGACCTCTTCCATCACCCCCTGCCGGACCGCCCGGTCGAGGTGAAAGAGTTCGGTGACATGCTCCCGGGTAAAGACGAAGCAGTAGCCGGGGAAGAACTGGTCGCGGTTGAGGGTGACGTAGCAGTGCTCCAGCTCGGCAATTCGCAGCTCGGCTTCCGCGGCCCACTTGCCGCACATCGGACAGTTCGTCATTGGGGGGCATACTCCCCGGCAAAGACCTCGACGGCCGGACCGGTCATGAAGACCTCCTCCCCCTGCCATTCCAGTTCGAGGACGCCGCCGCGCAGGTGATTGCGCACCACGCGTTCGGTACGCCCGGTGAGGACCCCGGCGACGGTCACCGCCGCGGCGCCGGTGCCGCAGGCGAGGGTCTCGCCGGCCCCCCGTTCCCAGGTGCGCTGACGGACCTCCCCGCGGGCGAGAACCTCGACGAACTCGACATTGGTCCGCCGCGGGAAGAGGGGATGATTTTCGATCGCCGGCCCATACTCCGCCACCGGGAATTCGTCGACCCGGTCGACGAAGATGACGCAGTGCGGATTCCCCATCGAGACACAGGTGATCTGCAGGGTGCGGTCAAGCACGGTCAAGGTTTCATCGATCACCTCGGCCTGCGGCGCTCCGGTCATCGGGATTTCGGCCCGGGTCAGCCGCGGCCGGCCCATCGCCACCCGCACCCGCTCGACCTTGCCGGCGGCATTGGTGAAGAGCTGCAGCTGCTTGATGCCGTCTCCGGTTTCGACGCTGATGGCATCCTTGGCCACCAGGCCATGGTCGCGGGCGAACTTGGCGACACAGCGCACACCGTTGCCGCACATCTCAGCCTCGCTGCCGTCGGCATTGAACATGCGCATGCGCAGGTCGGCGCGGCTTGAGGGGAGAATCAGGATCAGGCCATCGCTGCCGACCCCGAAGTGGCGATCGCTGATCGCCCGGGCCAGGGCCGCGGGATCGGAAACCGTTGTTTCGAAGCCGTTGACATAGACGTAATCGTTGCCGGCGCCGTGCATCTTGACGAACTTCATTTCGCCGTTTCCCTTTCCGAACCTGCGAATTCCTACCCGCGGGACTCATTATAGGCCGGCAGCCGCTTGCGGGCAACCGTCATCCTGCGCCGTGTGCCGTGTTGACCCCCCTGCGGCGCTCACGTATCATGAGATAAATTTCCGACAAGAGGAGCAGCAAGGATGGCTTTTTTCCTGAAGACCAAACTCTGGCAGACCGGATCCCTCGACTGGTGGGGCTTCATCGATGGCGAGGATGTCTATCTCGGCAGTCGCGAATTTCCCAATCCGCCCGAGGAGGGAGACGAGTGGACCGTGAAGCAGACCGGGGATATCTTCGGCATCGTCGAGGGGGAGATTCGCAAGATCGGTAACCAGCCCCCGGTCGTCCCGGAGTGGCTGTGACCGCCCCCCTGGAGATTCTCCAGCTGGCGGCGGGGGAGATGAAGAACTTCTCCTACCTGGTCTACTGCCCACAGAGCCGCCGCGGAATCGGCGTCGATCCCTCCTTTGCCCCGGAGGTGATGCTGCAGGCGGTGCAGGAACGAGGTCTCACCCTCGAGGTTCTGGTCAACACCCACGGGCATCGGGACCACTGCGCCGGCAACGCCAGCATTCTCACTGCCACCGGCGCCCGTCTCGCCGGCCACCCGCTCGATGTGCCCGCGGCGGAGCTGGCGCTCGGGGAAGGGAGCGAACTCGTCGTTGGCCAGGGACGGGTCGCGGTGCTGCACACCCCGGGGCATACCCCGGGCTCCCTGACCCTGAACCCGCCCGGCGCGCTGATCACCGGGGACACCCTCTTCGTCACCGCCGTCGGCCGTGCCGACCTCGCCGGCAGCGACCCGGAGGCGCTCTACCGGAGCCTGCGCCGGCTCGCCGCCTTCCCTGCCGCCACCCTGGTCTACCCGGGCCACGATTACGGTCCGCGACCGGTCTCGAGCATCGGTTTCGAAACCGCCCACAACCCCTACCTGCAAGCCCCCGACCTGCAGAGCTTTCTCACCCTGCGCTGCGGCTAACCGTGGTCAGCCCGTTCCGGCGGCGTTCGAACCAGCATTATCTCCGGAGCTTGATTCTCCAGGGAGACGACCCGGGTTCCCGCCAGGCGGTCATTCCAGCCGCGGCCGTCGCCAGCGAAAAGGATCGAGGCATAACCGAGGCCGCCGAGGCAGAGGGCCAGCAAACCACCGGCACTGCGCAAAAAGGCCTGGGAGGGGGTAAGCGCGGTTCCCTCCAGGCTTTCTACCCCGATAGCGAAGAGCATCTTGCCGGGGGTCTGACCGAGCAGGAAGTGAAAACCGGTGAAGTAACCGAAGCAGGCGAGAAACAGCAGGAGGAAGTAGGGGGTCGAGGAGCGCAGCAGCAGCTCCAGGTTCGGAAAGAAACCGGCTTGCGGGGGCCCGAGCAGGCGCTGTCCCAGCAGCAGGAAGACGGCGGCAATCCCCCCCAGCAGCAACAGATCGGCGAGGAGCGCCCCCAGTCTCTGGACCAGGGACGCTGACGACGGGGTTTCATCCGCTTCGGGAAGCGGGGCAAGTTCGCTCGGAACCGCCGGGGTTTCCTCCGGGAGACTCCAGAGCTCCGGAGCTTCCCCCTCCTCCAGCGGTTGGAGGAGGGTCAGCTCCTCTGCGGCGGCGAAGGTGACTGCCGCAGTTTCACCCCCCCCGCCCCAGGGAACAGCCTCGGCAAGGGGTTGGCCGCTAGCTTCTCCGGGAGCCGGCCTGGCCAGGGCGGGCTCCCGATCATCAAAAGGGTCGGGGGGCTCCTTGTCGCCGGCAGACTTTTTGGCGGCCGGCTCCTCTTCCCCCAGTTCATCCCAGGACGGAAGATCGAGATCACTCTCAACCAGTTCCGTCGCATCGTCGCTCTCCTCAAAGGCGAGCGCGCTCGGGTCGTCAAAGCTGGAGAGGTCCTCCTCCGCCGCGAAGAAATCGGATTCTCCCTCGGAGCCAAGATCGAAGGCTTCGGCTGCGGGATCGAGGTCGAAATCTTCCGGGGGCGAAATCGTTCCGGCGGCCAGCGAATCCTCTTCGGCATCCAGGAATAGTTCTTCGTTCCCGGCGGATTCGGCAACTGCCGGCGCCGCGGCCTCCTCGTCCATGAAGCCAAATCCGAAATCGGTGGCATCGGGGGCCTCGGTCATCAGCGCTTCTTCCGGCGTGGCGGCCTCCTCGGGCAGGATCGGAGCCCCCCCCCCGAGCGCCCCAGCCCGGGAAAGAGCAGACTGCGCAACCCGTGCTTGGCCTTGAAAGCGGCCAGATCACCCCCGCACTTCTTGCAGCTGTCCAGATAATCAAAACTGGTAAAGCCGCATTTGGGACATTTCATAGCGGTTCTCCTCCTGCGTTCATCGCCCGGGATTCCTCTCCCGGGCCACCTTCCCCCAGATCCCCGTAAACATACTGCAGGATTGCGGCAACGGCAAACCCTGCCGTTTCACTGCGCAGAATCCGGGGACCAAACCTTACCGGGACAAACCCCGCCGCTGCGGCGAGAGCTACTTCCGTCTGCGCGAATCCCCCTTCCGGCCCGACCAGAATCGTCGCGGCAGCTGGCCGGGGCGCTTCCAGCAAGCCAGCCAGCGGCCGGCTCTCCTCCTCCCAGAGCAGCAGCCGCAGGCCATCGCCTACCGCTGCCAGGGCGCTCGTCAGGGCAACGGGCGACGCCACTTCCGGGATAACCGGCCGTCGACATTGGCGCGCCGCCTCACGAACAATTTTACGCCAGCGCAGCAGCCGGTTTTCCTCCCGGGAGAACTCGGACTGGGGCACCGTCCGTCCGGTCAGAACCGGAACAAACCGGGTGATGCCAAGCTCGGTCCCCTTCTGCAGCACCAGATCGAACTTGTCCCCCTTCGGCAACGCTTGCAACAATTGCACCGGAAAGGGGTGTTCCGTGGCCCGCCGCCGTGCCAGGACCAGCGCTTCACCCTGGTGTCGCCCGAGGGCAAGGACCCGGCACTGGCAGATTTCGCCCGCACCGTCCAGCAGTTCCAGTTCATCCCCGGGGCGCATCCGCAGCACCTTGGCGATATGATGGAGAACGTCTCCGGAAAACAGGACGCGGTCGCCGGCAAGCTGTTCGGGGTCGACAAAGAACCGGTGCATCAGCCGCTCCGGCGATAGACCAGGCAGGACCAGTCTTCGCGCCGGAAGATTTCCGGTCCGACCAGGGGATAAGCCGCAAAGGCCTGGCTGACCAGGTCCTCCTTTTCGATCAGGATGCCGGAAAGGACGAGCGTTGCTCCGGCGCGCAAGCGGCTCACCAGCTGAGCGGCAAGACGGACATTCTCCTCGGCGAGGATATTGGCCAGAACCAGGTCGAACCCTCCCTCCAGCGCCTCAAGCGGAGCGCCGGTCACCTCGACCCGCTCCTGCAGATGATTGTTGCGAATGTTTTCCGTGGCCACCCGGCAGGACTCGGGCTCGATATCACAGGCCAGGACCCGGTCGGCACCGAGCGCCGCAGCCGCCATGGCCAGAATGCCGGAGCCGGTACCGACATCCAGCACCCGCCGGGGCGGGGCCGCACCGGCAAACCGGGAGGCGAGGGCTTCAAGGCAGAGCCTGGTGGTGCCATGAGTGCCGGTGCCGAAAGCCATCCCTGGGTCAAGGACTATGACAACCTCATCGCCGCTCGGGGCGTAGGCCTCCCAGCTCGGACGAATCACCAGGCGGCGACCGATCCGGACCACCGGGAAATGCTGTTTCCACCCCTCCGCCCAGTCTTCATTGCGAACCTCGGCAACCTCTGGCAGAGCGGGCTCCAGCCCCGGCACCAGGGGTGCCAGCCAGCGGAGCCGGTCGCGAACCGTCTCCCGCAGCGCCTCGACACTTTCTCCGGAGAGGGCAAAGTAGGCGCGGATCCGTACCGGCCCAACCAAAGGCTCGTCCGGATCCGGAGCAACAAAGGTATCGAGCCGCCGCTCCTCAACGGTAATGCCGCAGGAACCGAGTTCACCGAGTTCGGCGCAGACCAGGTCGACGGCGGCGGCAGGAAGATAAATATGGATTTCGCACCAGGAGTCCGGCATGCCCACTGTTTAGCAGAGCCGTCGGCGCAAAAGCAACAAAAACCTTGACAAGTCCCGGGGAGACCGCGTTAAATTTCTAATGAAGAAACAGCTAACGAATAATACTATTTACCATATCGAATGCTTTGGCCGCTCCTGCCCGGGAAAACCTACGGCCAAAAAGGGGTTGTCCGCCTTGGCTGCTTGAAATGGGCTTGATTTTAATGAATAAATTGCTACTATTCCTGACAGTATTTTCATGAGGAGCACCATGACCGGCCAGCAACAGATATTTCTTTTGTCCGATGCTACCGGTGAAACCGCTGAAAAAATGGTTACTGCCGCCCTGACCCAGTTTCGGCAGAAGAATGTTCGCCAGCGCCGCATCAGCCATGTCCGCACCAAAACCGACATCTACGAGGCCTTGGATGAGGCCCTGAAAGAGCAGGGGCTGGTCATCTACACCATCGTCAACCGGGAACTGGCCCAGCTGGTTCATGCCGAGTGCAACTCGCTTGGCCTGCCATCCCTCGATTTGCTGACACCGCTGCTGATGCGGTTGTCGGAGTTTTTCGGCCGCGAGGCGGGGGAGACCCCGGGGCTGCTGCACGGTGTCGACGAGGCCTATTTCCGCCGGGTTGAGGCCGTCGAGTTCACCGTCAAGCATGATGACGGTCAGGAGACCCGCAACCTGCCCAAGGCGGACATCGTGCTGGTCGGGATCTCCCGCACCAGCAAGACCCCCCTTTCGATGTACCTGGCGCACCGCGGCTACCGTGTCGCCAACGTGCCGCTGGTCAAGGGGATCGCGCCGCCGGCGGAACTGGCCGAAGTCGACCCGAAGCGGGTCGCCGGCCTGGTCCTCGATCCCCAGCGGCTGGTTGAACTTCGTGCTGCCCGACTGCGCAACCTCGGTCAGGACCCGCGTACCGCCTATGCGGACTACGAACATGTCGAAGAGGAACTGCGCTATGCGCGCAGCATCTTCCGCCGCAACCCCTGGGTCGTCATCGACGTCACCGGCAAGGCGGTGGAAGAGACCGCCAACGAAGTACTGGTCAAACTCAACCTGATATAGCCCGGCGGCCGGCGCCGGCGGGCGGGACTTCTGCTCTCAGACACTCGCAACCAAACGGACAAAGGAGATTGGAAATGCACATTCTGGTCGTGGAAGATGAAAAGAAGGTCGCCAGCTTCATCAAGCGTGGTCTGGAAGAGGAGAAGTACACCGTCGACCTGGCGGCGGACGGCGAAGAAGGGTTGGCAATGGGAACGGCCAAGCCCTATGACCTGATCCTGATGGACCTGATGCTGCCAAAGATGGACGGCCTTACCGTCATCCGGGAACTGCGGCAGAAGGGGATCCACACCCCGGTCCTCTGCCTGACCGCCAAGGATACCGTCGACGACATCGTCTCCGGCCTCGATTCGGGAAGCGACGACTACCTGACCAAGCCCTTTGCCTTCGCCGAACTGCTGGCCCGGGTCCGGGCGCTGGTCCGTCGGGGCTCCAAGGACCGCGGCGCCGAGATCCATTTCGCCGACCTGCGTCTCGACCCGGTGGCGCACAAGGTCTGGCGCGGCAGCCGGGAGGTCGAACTCACTGCCAAGGAGTACGCCCTGCTCGAATACCTGATGCGCAACCCGAACCAGGTACTGACCCGCACCATGATCGCCGAACATGTCTGGGACTACACCTTTGATTCATTCACCAACATTATCGATGTTTACGTCAATTACCTGCGCAAGAAGATCGACAAGGACTTCGACAAGCGCCTGATCCATACGGTCCGCGGCGTCGGCTATGTTCTCAAGGAAGAGGAATAGGACCCTGGCTGTCGTTTCCTATTTACCCGAACAGGACTGAACTCTTGTTTTTACGCACGATCCGCTTTCGCCTTACCCTTTGGTATGCCTTGTCGCTGGCCGTCGTTTTGCTGGCCAGCGGCCTTTTCTGGTATTACTACCTTTCCCGCAGCCTGTTGGGGCACGTGGACGAACGCCTGCTCAACGTGGCCGAGGACGTGGTCGGTTTTCTCAACCAGGAGGCCGCCGATGGCAACAGCCAGGTTGACTGCCTGGCCCTGGAAAACTTCGTCCGCCGCCACAGCTGGGCGGGCTTTGTCCAGATCCAGAACGATAACGGCACCATGCTCTGCTCTTCCGGCAACCTCACCGGGGTCCCGCTGCCGATCGGCAAAACCACCCTCCTCCTTTTTCGTCAGGGGCGGGACAGTTATGAGACGGTGCACACCGATGCTCTGCCACTGGAACTGCGCCTCCTGACCCATCCCGGCCGCCGCGAGGGAGAGCCGCCGCAACTGATCCAGGTGGCGGAAAGCCTCGATCCGGTTCGTCACTCGCTGGATGATTTACGTCTGCTGCTGCTGATCTTCAGCCCGCTGGCCCTGCTGGGCCTTTCCATTGGCGGCTGGTTTCTCGCCAGCCGGGCCCTGGCGCCGGTCAGCCGCATTACCCGCGCAGCCCAGAACATCAATGCCCGCAACCTCAGTGAACAGCTGCCGGTGAACAAAAATGGCGATGAAATTACCCGTCTCGCCGAAACCTTCAACGCCATGCTCGCTCGGCTTGAGGAGGCCTTTCGCAAGACCCGTCAATTCTCCGCCGATGCCTCCCATGAACTGCGCACTCCCCTGACCATTCTCAAGGGGGAGACCGAGGTGGCCCTGCGCTGGGCCAAGACCCCCGAAGAATTCCACGATATCCTCATTTCCAACCTCGAAGAGATCGACCGCATGGGACGGATGATCGAAGACCTGCTCACCCTGGCCAAGAGCGATGCCGGGGAGTTGCCCCCCGACCTGCACCGCTTCAGCCTCAGCGACACCCTGCAGCACCTCTATTTGCAGACCAGGGTCCTCGGCGAGGCGAACGGGGTGGAGATTCTCCTCAACCCGGAAGTCACCGAAGAAATCTACCTGGTTGGCGATGAACTGCGCCTGCGCCAGGTCTTTCTCAACCTGATCGCCAATGCGGTCAAATATACTCCGGCGGGGGGGCGGATCGAAGTCATCCTCAGTGTGGAAGGAGCCGAGGCGGTGGTCAGTGTCAAGGATACCGGCATCGGCATTGCCGCCGAGCATCTCCCCTCGATCTTCGACCGCTTCTACCGCATCGACCAGGCCCGCAATCGCAAGGATGGCGGCTCCGGGCTTGGCCTGGCGATTGCCAAATCGGTCGTTGAAGCCCACCAGGGGAAAATCGAGGTGACTTCGGTACCCGGCGCCGGCAGCACCTTCCGGGTCAGGCTGCCGCTCGATGGCGGCCGCGGTTCGAATTCCGACCAGGGCTGAGATCCGGTGGCAACACGCTCCGGGCTGCCGGGACCAAACGCAGGAACCCGCGTCCGGGGAGGCAATCCGGACGCGGGTTCCTGCTTTCACGGGGAGGTAGGAAGGGGGCGCGTCCAGCCTGCCACAACCGGATGGCGCCCTGACTCGAAATATACGCCGCTGAATTTTCAATCCAAGGCCGATTTCCGCACAATTTAGCGCCCCACTCTCCAGCATCCGGCTGTGCTAAAGCACAGTGTATTTCCTACTTGCCTGTGGTAGTTATGTCGCTATGCGCCTGGCCCTGAAATATCAGATTATCCTGGCTCCCGCCAGCGTCCTGCTGCTGATGACCCTGCTGCTCGGCTTTCTCCAGTTCAACTACTGGGATCTTTCGGTCAAGCGCCAGGAGGCCCGGCGCCTTGCCACCGTCTTCATCGCTCTGGCCGAAGCCGACCTGGCGACCCAACGCATGGCGGCTATGGCCCAACGACTGCGCGATGAACCGGCTATCGACATGCATTCCCTGGAGGAGATGGAGGAGCTCTTTTTCCATCTGCAAAGCGCGGTCGAGCGGATCCTTGAGCAGGAAGCCCTGAAAGAATCGAAGGTTTTGACCCTGCGCCAGACGGTTGCCGATCTCAACCCGGAGCAGGGCTTCGACTTCGACCGAATCACCAGCAGCATTTCGCGCCTGCGGCCGGAGATCGCCCAGCTCTCCGAGGCGATCCGCCGCGGCCGGGACAATCTGCGCGATGTCCACAACCAGGACATGGACGAAATGGTGGCGCGCACCACCTTCGTCTCCATCATTGTTCTCGGTACCGCCATCCTGGTCGGCATTTTCCTCTCGCTGGCTCTCGCCCGGCGGATTTTACACCGCATCCAGTTCCTCTCCGACAGCGCCGGCCGCATCGCCCGCGGCGACCTCACCCCCCCCGTGGCACCGGCAGAGACCCACGACGAGCTGGATGAGCTTGCCGTCTCGATCAACCGCATGACCGAACGGCTGATCCGGGTCGTCGGCACCGAAAAACTGCTGGAGGGAGCGGAGGAGGAACGACGGCGCATCGCGATGGACATCCACGACCAGACCCTTTCCGACCTTTCCTCGGTTCTGCGCGGCATTCAGGCCATGAAGGGACGGCAAGAGGAGGCCGGGGAGGTGACGGCTCTCGAGGAGGATCTGCAGCGCGCCATCGCCAACCTGCGCGAGGTCATGGACAACCTCCACCCGCAGACCCTCGACATCCTGGGCTTGGGCGCTGCCCTCCAGTCCCACCTCGAACGACACCTGGGCGGGCCCGAGCTCCCCGAGTACCACCTCTACATCTCGCCCCGGGTCGATTCCGCCGAATTCTCCCGCACTGCCCGGCTGACCCTCTACCGGGTCGCCCTGGAAGCGATTCACAACGTCATCCGTCATGCCGGCGCGACCCGCTACGAGGTCGGCCTTGACCGGCGCGACGGGGTACTGGTTCTCTCGGTGGAGGACAACGGACGCGGCTTCGACCCTGCGGCCCCCCTGGCTGCCGGGCACCGCGGCCTTAACAATATCCGTGAACGTGCCAAGACCATTGGCGCCAACATCAGCTGGCAGCCATCACGCTTTTCGAGCGGGACCCGTTTTGAATTGACATTGGCGGTCCCCCCGGACCCCGAACCGAGGTGAGAGATGGAATCGTTGAAGATCCTGATTGCAGAAGACAACCCCAAGGATTTCGAGTTTCTTGACCAGCTTTTGGCGGAATGGAGCGAGTCGACCCAGATCGACCGCGCGCCGAACGGCATGGTGGCACTGGAGATCGCCGTCAAGCAGGAACAGCCCCTGATCATCAGCGACATCCAGCTGCCGGAGCTCAACGGCATCGAGTTTGCCCGGGCTCTCTGGCAACAGAAACCGGGTGCACGCATCGTTTTCTGGAGCCAGTTCAAGGATGAGATGTACGTGCGCGCCCTCGCCCGCATCGTTCCCGCCGAGACCGTCTATGGCTATATTCTCAAGTCGAACACCCGGGAACGGATTGCCTCGGCGATTCGCACCGTGCTGCTTGACGACCAGTGCTGGATCGACCCCGAGGTACGCAAGGTCCAGGGGATAGCCGGGCACAGCCAGACCGCCCTCTCCGATATCGAGTTCGAGGCGCTGGTCGATATCTCCCTCGGGCTCACCGACAACCTGATTGCCCAGCGTCGCTACCTCTCCCGCCGTGGCGTACAAAGTCGCCTCAACTCCCTCTACAGCAAGCTCGGCCTCGACCAGGAACAGTTTCACAGCGAGAAGGCCGGCGATGCCTTCAACCTGCGCAACCGAGCGGTCTCCGTCGCCCTGCGCCGCGGCCTGATCAACGCCTTCGAACTGGAGCACGAGGAGGAGGAATTCCAGACCTGGCTCAAGCGCTTCAAGGGAAACAAGGGCGGCCTTTGAGCAAGGACCTGCCCTCCTGAAAATAGCCATCAGATTTCTTGCGGGGGAAGAAATTCTTCTATACAATGGTCATACCAAGCCGAGGAATGGAGCAAAGGTATGACCATTGTATTTGAGCCGATCCGCCCGAAGAAGATTTCCGAAGAGATTGTCGACCAGATCAAGCAACTGATTGCCCGCGGTGATCTCGGTCCCGGGGAGCGCATTCCCTCGGAGCGGGAGCTGGCGACCCTGCTGGGGGTCAGCCGCCCCTCGGTGCGTGAAGCGTTGATGGTGCTCGAAGCCATGGGGTTCATTGAATCCCGCCAGGGGGGGGGGACCTTTGTCCGCACTCTGACCGAAACGACCCTCACCAACCCCCTTGCCCGCCTCATGGAGCAGAAGGACCCGCGCCTTTTGCACGCCCTCGCCGAGGTCCGCATGGGCCTGGAAAGCTGGTCGGCCTACCTGGCTGCCCAGCGCGCCGAGGAGGGCGAGATCGAACAGCTGCGCAGCATCTACCGGACCATGGAAGAGCAGGCGGCCAACGGTGGCTGGGATGCCGACGTTGACGCCCGCTTTCACTACGCGATCACCGCGGCTACCCACAATACCGTCCAGGTCCACGTCCTCGATACCATCCATACCCTCTTTCACACCACCATCCAGGTCGCCCTGACCGAATTCTACCGGAAATCCGGTTACCTCGAACTGCTCCTTACCCAGCACCGGGAAATCCTCGATGGCATCGCCGCCCGCGAGCCGGAACGGGCGCGTCAGAAGATGCTGGTCCATCTGACTATGGTCGAAGAAAAGCTCGCCCAGTTTTTGGTAACCCCCACCTCCTGAACCGGGTTTCCTGGATTTTCCACCAGAGCGGTGCAGCCTCTCCCGGCACCGGCGCTCCCCACCGGGAAAGCAGCCACCGATAGCACGAATGCCAAGGTAGTGCGACGGTAATCCGTCGCACTTTTCCTGCCACAATCGCTTCCGCGTTAACTTTTCGTCACCACCTGTACCGAACCGCCCTTTTCCCTTCGAAAATCCTGGCACACCTCCTGCTATAGATTCTTCCCGACCGGTTTCGAAAAGCGGGACTTTTATTTTGACCGCGGGTGCTACGATTTTTTTATTTCTGCTACCTGCGGGTCTTAAGGAGGATATCCTATGCACATGGCAGACGCCCTGCTCTCTCCCGCCGTTGGCGGCACGCTGTGGGCCGCCACGTCCGGCACCATCGCCTATTGCTCCCGCAAGGTCAAGCAGGACCTGGACGACCGCAAGGTCCCCCTGATGGGGGTCCTGGGAGCCTTCATCTTCGCCGCCCAGATGATCAACTTCACCATTCCCGCCACCGGGTCAAGCGGCCACCTCGGCGGCGGCATGATCCTCGCCATCCTCCTCGGCCCCTATGCCGCCTTTCTGACCATGGCCTCAGTCCTCACCGTCCAGGCCTTCTTCTTTGCCGACGGTGGTCTGCTGGCGCTCGGCTGCAACATTTTCAACCTCGGCTTCTTCCCCTGTTTCGTCGCCTACCCCCTGATCTATAAAAAAATTGTCGGGGACAACCCCGGAGAAAAACGGATTCTTCTCGGAGCGGTTGTGGCCGCCCTGGTCGGATTGCAACTGGGGGCCCTCAACGTCGTCTTGGAGACCGTCGCCTCCGGGATTTCCTCGCTTCCCTTTACTACTTTCGTACTCCTGATGCAGCCGGTGCATCTCGCCATCGGCCTCGTCGAGGGACTGGTGACCGCAACCGTCGTCCTCTTCGTCTGGAAATCCCGCCCGGAGATTCTCGAACTCACCGCGGAAGCCCGCCCCTTTGGCACCCTCCCGATCCGCAAGGTCCTGGTCGGCCTGCTCGCCACGGCGGTCGTCACCGGCGGCGCCCTCTCCTGGTTCGCCTCGGCCCATCCTGACGGCCTGGAGTGGGCGATCCAGGGGGTGACCGGCCGCGAAGAACTGGACGCTCCCGAGCACGGCGTTCATGGCTGGCTCGCCGGCCTGCAGGAGAGCCTCGCCTTTTTGCCTGATTACGGTTTTCGGACAACTTCGGCCGGGCCGGAGCCGGAAGTTGCAACGACCGGGGCGGAAGCCTGGCCGGCCGTCGATGCCGGCACCAGTCTCTCCGGGCTGGTCGGCGGCGTCCTGACCCTGGCCCTGGCTGCCATCGTCGGCCTGGTCCTGAAACGACGTGCGCAGCCAGGCCGGAGTCGGGAGAGGACATCAAATTAACGTTAAATATTTCAAGACCAGGTCGAACCCTGGTTGGCAGACAGGCGGGGAACCAACCGACAAGGCCCGGCGGGGGAACTCTGGACCTCGTGGGGAGGTCTTGAGACCTACGGTGCCAACGTAACCTCGACCCATTTGTCGCCACCCTCAACTTCACGCCGACGACCGGGGTGGCCCTGACGGCTCCCCTCCCGCCGTCAGGGGAGGTGCGCCGCTGACTTTTGTCGGCACCCACGGCACTTGACCCTCGACGCCTCCGACCTGTGCGGTTATACTGACCACTAACATCCGGCTCCCGTCACCGCCTTTTCCGACCGCGGTGGCCGAAAACCGCGCTTTCACTTTCGATGGTGCCAAACAGGAGTGTTTATGGTCAGGTGTCTCGCCAATCTGCTGATTTTGATGCTGGTGGCGGCAGCGGCACCAGTCCAGGCAGATGGGAGCCTGGTCATCCCGGGGACCGGAGACAGTCAGGAACTCCTGCAGGAACTCGCCCGCGCCTTTGAAGCGTCCCACCCCGGCGCCAAAATCGAAATCCCGGAGAGCATCGGCAGCTCGGGGGGAATAAAGAACCTTATCGCCGGCAATGCCCTGCTCGCCCGAACCGCCCGCCCCCTGAAAGAGAGCGAGCGCCAGGCCGGCCTTGACTACCTCCCCTTTGCCTACTCACCCATCGTCTTTGCTGCCCACCTCGAAAAGCCCTGCGTGGAAAACCTGAGCAGTGATCAGGTAGTCGGCATCTTTTCAGGCGCCATCCGCAACTGGAATCAGCTCGGAACCTGCCCCGATCATGTCATCTATGTCGCCAACCGGGAACCGGGCGACTCCTCCCGCAGCGCCATCAATGCCCATCTCCCCGCCTTCGCGGCGATCGCCGAGCCGGCCGGGGAAACGGTCTATTCCACTCCGAAAACGGTGGGAGTCCTGCAACGCCACCCTTACACCATCGCTTATGCCCCGCTGGCGGCGCTTACCGATTTTTCCCTTAGGGTACTGGCGCTCGATGGCCAGGCGCCGACGGTGGTCAACGTGCAGAACGGGAGCTATCCCCTGGTCATCCCCCTGGGGCTGGTGTGGAAAGGGCAGCTCCCCGCTGTGGCCCGGCCCTTCGTCGAGTTCCTCTTCAGCCCGGAAGGGCAGCGCCTGATTCGCAGCAAGGGCCTGATCCCCGCCAAAGTCGGCAAGGGGCACCAGACGGCCGGAGAATGATTCGATCCCGGAAGCCCACCCCTCCACCAAGGACACCGATCCTCATGGGCCAGACCCTTCGAAAGAAGATATTCCTCGCCTATGCCTTGCCGGTTCTGGTCAGCCTGCTGGTGCTGGCCGCCATGTGTTACGGCCTGATCCGAAGATCGATTGACAGCAACCAGAAGGAAAAGCTGGTCATCCTGGCGGCCGATTTCAGTCATCGCATCGAAGCCAAACTCCAGGATCGCATGGCGACCCTGGCCCGGGTGGAAACTCTCGACTTCGTTCACAACTTCCGGGAACTGGCCCTCTCCAGCCATTTGGCAAAATTCGCCCGCCCGCTGCCGGTGCTGAGTTATCTCGACCAGCAGGGGCAGGAGGAGGTCAAGGTAGTTCACGGCCGCAAGAATGACCAGCTGCTGAATCTTGCCGGGGAGCCCTGGTTCGCTGCAGCGCTGGCACACAAGAACGAAGTGGTCATCGGCAATATCGGAATCAGCCCCGAGCTCAACCAGCCCTGCCTCACCCTCGCGATTGCCCACTTCAATTACTTCGGCGACGAGTTCGAGGGGGTCCTGAAGGGAGAAATTCCCCTTGCCGACCTTAGCGCCGATCTCCACGACCTCGCCCCAGGTCGCAGCGGGCACGGCATTCTGGTCGATGACCGCGGCAGGGTTCTCTTTCCCCACGATCCGCAGCAACCGTTCCGCCCGCTGCAGGGGGATGCCGCACTCCTCGCCCTGCTGGGAGAGGATGCCCCCGCCCACTCCGCCGCCGGCCTGGTGCAGCTTGCCGGCGCTGGCGCGCTGGTGGCGCATGCCAGCGTCCCGAGTACCGGGTGGTCGGTTCTGGCAGTTCTCCCTTATGTTGAATTCATTTCTCCCTCGCTGAGCCTGGCGGGCTATACCCTCGCCACCCTGCTGCTGGCGCTCGCCCTCGGGCTGCTGCTGGCCCACGCCATTGCCCGGCCCCTGGCCCGCAACCTGAGCAAGGTCATCGACCATACCGCCGTGATGGCCGCCGGCACCCTCGACCGTAACCTGGAGATTCACTCGGGAGATGAGCTTGAATCCCTCGCCACCTCCCTCAACCAGATGTCGAGCAGCATCCGGCAGGCACTGGCGGCGCGGGATTCACGGCAGAACATCCTGCAGACCATCATCGACCCCCTGGTCATCCTCGATCACCAATTCGCCCTCCTGGAAGTGAACGCGGCCGCCCGCCACCTGCTGGGGCGGGACCGAAGTGCCTTGGTGGGGGTGCCGATTACCACCTTTCTCGGCGCCTCGACAGCGGAAGGGGAGCTGCTGCTGGCCGAGATCCAGCGCCGCGGCACCCTGCAAAATCGGGAAACCCGGCTGCGTGTTTCCGCCGGGACAACCGTACCGGTGCTCCTCTCCTGTTCGACACCCGATCCGACCGTCAACCGGGAGATTGGCCTGGTCGCCATCTTCAAGGACATCTCCGCCCTCAAACAGGCGGAAGAAGAACGCCGCCAGGCGCTGCTTTTCGTCGAGACCCTCCTCAATCGGTCGCCGTTGGGCATCCGCGTCTTCGACGGAGTAACCGGCGCCTGCCTCCGCGTCAACCCGGTGGCGGCGGCCATCTCCGGCGGATCCGAGAAGGCCCTCCTTGCCCAGAATTTTCGGGAACTCCAGTCGTGGCATGAGACCGGACTGAGCGGGAAAGCAGAGGCAGTTCTCGGCGACGGCGTGCCGCGCCAGCGGGAAACAAATTTGACAACCTCCTTTGGCAAGACGATGGACGCCCGCTACTTTTTCTCCCGTTTTCTGGTGGAGGGGCACCCCCATCTGCTCGTCATCAGCCAGGACATTTCCGAGGAGAAACGCCTGGTCGATGAGAACCGTCGTATCGAAGAGCAGATGCTGCATGTGCAGAAGCTGGAAAGCCTCGGCGTTCTCGCCGGCGGCATCGCCCATGACTTCAACAACATTCTGATGACGGTGATCGGCAATGCCGACCTGGCACTGATGCGGCTCCCCGCAGAATCTCCGGCGGTCAACAATCTGAAGCAGATCGGCGAAGCGGCCGGCAAGGCGGCCGACCTGGCCGGCCAGATGCTCGCCTATTCAGGGCGCGGCAAGTTCGTGGTTGAATCGATCGACCTCAATCGCCTCATCGAAACCATGATGCACATGCTGGAGGTCTCCATCACCAAAAAGGCGGTGCTTCGCTTCGATTTCAGCCAGCAGCTGCCGGCGGTGGAAGGCGATGCGACCCAGTTGCGCCAGGTGATCATGAATCTGGTCATCAACGCCTCCGAGGCAATCGGTGACCGCAGTGGCGTCATCGCCATATCGACCGGCGCCATAGATTGCGACCATGGCTACCTGCGCGATACCTGGCTCGACGAGGGGCTTGCGCCCGGACTCTATGTCTTCTTCGAAATCGCCGACACCGGTTGCGGCATGGACCAGGAGACAATCCAGCGCATCTTCGATCCTTTTTTCAGCACCAAGTTCACCGGTCGCGGGCTGGGGATGGCCGCGGTCCTCGGCATTGTCCGGGGGCACAAAGGGGCGATCAAGGTCTACAGCGAACCGGGGCAGGGGACCACCTTCAAGGTCCTGTTGCCGGCCTGCGCCCTGCCGCCGGAGACCGGGCAGGAGGATAGTCCCGCCGAGGAATGGCAGGGGTCTGGGCAGGTCCTGCTGGTCGATGATGAAGAGACCGTGCGGGCGGTCGGCAAGATGATGCTGCAGGAACTCGGCTATGAGGTCATCACTGCCGCCGATGGCCGGGAAGCCCTGGAGCTGTTTAAAGCTCACCGGGAGGAGATCGTCCTGGTGCTGATGGACCTGACCATGCCGCATATGGGCGGGGAGGAGGCCTTTCGCGAGCTGCGCCGCCTCGACCCGCAGCTCAAGGTCATCATCACCAGCGGCTATAATGAGCAGGAGGTCGCCCTGCGCTTCGTCGGCAAGGGCCTGACCGGTTTTCTGCAAAAACCGTTTCGGCTCGCCGTCCTTCGGGAAACCTTTCGTAGCATCGGGACCGGGTAACCGGAGAGGCCCGGGGTTCGAACGCTACTTCGCGCAAAGCAAAAGCCCCGTCGATTTGACGGGGCTTTTGCTTTGCTGGCGGCATGATTGGCTCACTCCGGCGTTGCCGCTCCGAGCAGCTCCATCAGATGCAGGACCTCCTGCTTGAGACCGGCCTGCCGGACACCCCAGGCGAGCTGCAGCTGGCAACCGGGGTTGGCCGTAACCAGGATGTCGGCGCCGGTCTGGCTGACGTTGTTCAGTTTGCGATCGAGTACCTGCTGACTGGCGGCGGAGAACTTCAATCCCCAGGTGGCGGCCGAGCCGCAGCACCAGCTCGCCTCTGCCATCTCGCGCAGCTCGACCCCGGGGATCCGCCGGAGCAGCTCCCGCGGCTGGCGTGAGATCCCCTGGGCATGGCAGAGGTGGCAGGGCTCGTGGTAGGTGACGGTTTTTGCGACGGCCGTAAGTCCCGCGGTGCGCAGCCCGACCTCGGCGAGGAATTCGCTGACATCGCGGATCTTGGCGCGGAAGGCCGCCAGGCGGTCGTGCTCGGCCAGCCCTTCCAGAATCTCCTCGTACTCCTTGAGTGAGGCGCCGCAACCGGCGCAGTCGGTGACGATGTAATCGACATCCTGGCGCAGGAAGAGTTCGAGATTGAAGAGCGCCAGCTCCCGAGCGGTCTGCCGGTCCCCCTCGGAGAGGTGGGGCGCTCCGCAGCACCTGGTCGCCTGCGGCGTGAGGACGTCGAACCCCTGGTGCGCCAGCACCCGCACCGACTGGCGGGAAACGCCGGGATACAGCAGGGTCATGACGCAGCCGAGGAAGAAGCCGACCTTGCCGCGTTTTTCCCCCCGCGCCGGGATCAATTCCGGCAGCTGCGGGCGCAGCGGCGCCGCCAGCTGGGGCAGCATCCCCTCGACCTTCTCCATCCAGGCCGGGCCGAGCTTCAGGGCCTTCGAATGCCGCACCAGCCACTGGATGCCGAGGCGCTGGTAGAGTCGGGCCGGCAGCATCGACTTCTCCAGCAGGTCGGGATCGGGGAGCATGCGCTGCAGGATAAAGGCGCGAAAGCTCTTGCCAAGATGCGGCGGCGGGAGCTGTTGGTGGGACTGGCTGCGGCAGACCTCCATCACCTCGCCGGCGCGTACCCCGGAGGGGCAGGCAGTGGTGCAGGCACGGCAGTCGAGGCAGAAAAACGCCTCCTCCTTGACTGCTTCGGTAAATTCGAGCTTCTGCTCCGCCACCGCCCGGGCCAGGGCAACGCGCCCGCGGGGGCTGGAACGCTCGCGACCGGTGAGGGCGAAAGTCGGGCAGGTCGGCAGACAGAAACCGCAGCGCATGCACTGCAGCACATCCTCGTACTGCGGCGCGTCCTCGGCAGTGAAGTTGCCGAGCTTCTCCTTAGTGCGATACACGGAACCCCTCCTCGACATGGGTCTGGGTGCAGGGGTCGTGCTCGTCGAAAATCTTGCCGGGGTTGAGAATCCCCGCGGGATCGAAGGCATCCTTGATGCGCCGCATCACCTTCACCCCGCCGGCGCCGATCTGGCGGGCGAGATATTCCTTCTTCGCCAGGCCGATACCGTGCTCACCGGAAACAGTCCCCCCCCAGGCGAGGACCTGGGTGTAGAGGTCGTCATAGAAAGCGTGGGCGCGCGCCATCTCCTCCTGGTTGCGCTCGTCACAGAGGACCGTCGGATGGAGGTTGCCGTCGCCGGCATGACCAAAGGTGCCGACCTTGAGCTGGTACTTCGCGGTCAACCGTTCGATCTCGGCAAAGGTCTCGGCGAGCATCGAGCGCGGCACGGTGGCATCTTCGAGCAGGGTCGTCGGCGAGACCCGGGCGAGGGCCGACAGGGCGGTGCGCCGCGCCGCCGCCAGCTGGCCGGCTTCTTCAGCGTCCTTGGCGACATGGATCTCTGCCGCCTTCACCGCCTTGAGGATCTTCTCGACGCCCGCTGCCTCCTCCTCGACCTGGGCGGGGTGGCCATCGACTTCGATCAACAGCAGCGCCGCCATCTGGCGCGGCAGACCGATCCTGACGTAATCCTCGACACAGTTGATGGTCGCCCGGTCCATGATCTCCATGGTCGAGGGGATGATCTTGGCGGCGATGATCTTCGATACCGCTTCGCCGGCAGTGCGGATATCGTCGAAGTAGGCGAGAAAGGTGCGCCTGGCCTGCGGTGGCGGGATCAGCTTGACGGTCACCGCGGTGATAATGCCGAGGGTCCCCTCGCTGCCGACCAGCAGATCCTTGAAAGAGTAGCCGGCGACATCCTTGACACTCTTGCCGCCGGTGGTGAGCAGACTGCCGTCGGGGAGGACGCACTGCAGGGCCATGACGTAGTCGCGGGTGACCCCGTACTTGAGGCCACGCAGGCCGCCGGCATCCTCCATGACGTTGCCGCCGAGGGTGGAAATCTTCTGCGACCCCGGATCAGGGGGGTAGAAGAGCCCCTTGGCGGCGGTCGCGTT
Organism: Desulfuromonas sp. DDH964; assembly: GCF_001611275.1. GTDB lineage: Bacteria > Desulfobacterota > Desulfuromonadia > Desulfuromonadales > DDH964 > DDH964. The sequence continues at coordinate 3,746,592 of NZ_CP015080.1, forward strand.
GAAGAGGTCGAGGGTGATCACTCCGGCTTCGCAGGTGGCGGCGAGATTCTCCTCGTCGATCTCGAGGATGCGGTTCATCCGGTTCAGGCAGATCACCATCCCCCCCTTGACCGGCACGCTGCCGCCGGAGAGTCCGGTGCCGCTGCCGCGCGGCACGATGGGGAGCCCTTCGCTGCGGGCGATCTCCATCGCCGCCAGCACCCCTTCGCTGCTGGTCGGGTAGACCGCCACCTCGGGAAGATGATGGACGCCGGGGGTCGAATCGTAGCCGAGGACCAGCAGGTCCTCTTTCTCAAAGGCGACGTTTGCTGTCCCCAGCCTTTGCTGCAGATGTTCAATGGCGGTTTTGGAGATCATTTTTCACCTGTCGCTGGTTGACCATTTTCGCTGTCGGGGATCAGAACCCCTCTTCCCGGTACCCCTCGGGAATCCGCACCACCAGCACCGGTCGCGTCGAACTGTGCAGGACCTTGTGCGTCGTGGTGCCGAGCATCGCGTCACCGAGAACCGTATGGCGATGGGAGCCCATGATGATAAGGTCGGCGTTGCACTCCCGGGCTGCGTCGAGCACGACCTGGGCCGGCTGCCCCTCAAGAATCAGGATCTCACTTACCAGCTTGCGGCATTCGGGACGGGATTCACACTCCATGGCACAAAGGCGCTCGATCCGTTCCCTGAGCCGCTCCTTGACCGACTGGCGCGCCTGTCGGTGCATCTGCTCGGCCTGCTCCCGGGAGATATACTGCTCGACCAGGCTCTGGCCGAAGCTGGAAAGGGGTTCGAGGGCATTGACTGCGATAATCCTGGCGTCATACTGGCTCGCCACGCTCAGCGCATAGCGAAAAACGTAGGGGGCCCCGGGGCCCAGGCCGGTTGCATAAACGATGGTGGAAATCTTCGGCAACATGCTCTCCTCCCTTGCAGATGAGTGATGACGCCACTGACGAACCGGTCAGTTACCGCCAAAAAAGATCGAAGGGAGCCAGGTGATGATCTCCGGGAAGGTGATCATGATGGCCAGGCCCACCAACTGGATAACGACGAAGGGGATGATCCCCTTGTAGATATCGCTCATCGTGTACTCAGGAGGGGCCACCCCTTTGAAGTAAAACAAAGCATACCCGAAGGGAGGTGTCAAAAAGGAGGTTTGCAAATTGACACAGACCAGCATGGCGAACCAGAGCGGGTTGAAATTGAGATCCATGGCGATCGGGGTGAAGATCGGCACCACCACCAGCAGAATTGCCGCCCAGTCGATGAACATGCCGAGGAAAAAGACGACCGCCATCATGATCGCCAGAACCACATAGGGGCTGACGTCCATGCCGAGCAGGGCATCGGCCACCACGTCGCCACCGCCCATACTGAGGAAGACCACGCTGAAGAGCTTGCCGCCGATAAAGAGCGCCATGATCATCGCCGTGGTGCGGGCGGTGGAGATCGAGGCCTGGGTCAGAACCTCCCAGTTCAGCTTGCGGTTGCAAAGGGCCAGGACCATGGCGCCGACACAGCCGAGGGCCGCCGCCTCGGTCGGCGTGGCGACTCCGGCGAGGATCGTCCCCATCACGGTCAGGATCAGACTGAAGGGGGGGACGAAGCTCTTCATGGTCATGGTGAACTTCTGGGCGGCGGTGTGGGTCCGTTCTTCGAGGGGGATCGGCGGGCCGAGCTTGGGGTTGATGGCGCAGCGCACGCCGACATAGAGCATATAGAGGCCGGAAATCACCAGGCCGGGAATAATCGCCGCGGCGAAGAGATTGCCGACCGAAGTCTCCTTGAGACCGGTCAGACCGCCATAGACCACCAGCATGATGCTCGGTGGAATCAGGATCCCCAGGGTCCCCGAAGAACAGATGATGCCGGCGGACATGCCGCGGTCGTAGCCGCGCCGCAGCAGGGCGGGGCCGGCCATCAGCCCCATGGCGACCACCGAGGCGCCGATGATGCCGGTGGTGGCGGCAAAGACCGTCGACACCACGATCACCGCCAGGCCGAGACCGCCGCGCAACCCACCGAGCACGATATAGAGGGCATCGAACAATCCTTCCGAGACCTTGGATCGATCGAGAATCTGCGCCATGAAGATGAAGAGGGGGACCGCCACCAGGGTGTAATTGAGAAAAATCCCCCAGGCGTTATTGACGAACAGGTCGAAGAGGGCCGGGACGTTGAACCCGTTATCGATCAGTCCGTAGAGGGTGGCAACTCCGGCCAGCGTCACCGCCAGGGGGTGACCCAGCGCAATGGCCAGCACCAGGGTGCCAAACATGAGGATGGTCAGAATTTCGGGACTCATAATAGCGATTCTCCGGGGGAGGCCGTTAGTCGGATGTGCGCAGGGAACGAAAATCCTGGAGGAGCTTGGCGACCCCCTGCAGGAACCAAAGAATAAAACCGATGGCCATCAGTGTCTTGTAGGGATAGATCGCCGGCGCCCAGGAGGAGGAAGCGTTCTCCCACTGGCTCCAGGAGGTCGCCGCATACTTGACCGACCAGATCGCCAACAGGCCAATGGTGGGGATAAAGATCACCAGGTTGGAAACGATGCGCAGCAGGGTGCGGGGCCGCTGGGACATCCGCGCCTCGAAGACATCGATCGCGACGTGACCGTCATACTTGTGGGCATAGGCCAGCGCCAGCATGAAGTGAACGCCGTAAATGAAGGTGGTCATCTCGAAGGCCCAGGAGGTCGGCGCATCGAAGACATAGCGCATGAAAACTTCGTAAACGACGACACCGACCAGGGGCAAAATAAGGTAGGCGCTGTAGGCGCCGACCTTTTCGTTCAGGGCATCAATGGCCCGGGAAATACTCTGCATATGCTGCCTCTTTCCAAATCGCGGGAGGGGCCCGCAGGGAAGGTCGGCGGGGGTCGGGTCGGCCCCCGCCGATGCCGGCAATTACTGGGTCCGTTTTCCGTTGATATAGTCGTCGATCGGCCAGGGGGTCAGGCCGCTGCGGATCTCGCGCCAGTCGGCAAAATCCTTCTTGAACTGCTCCTGAGAGTCGAGGGTTTTCTTGACGTCGGGGTACTTCCCTTTGAGCTCGTCCAGATATTCCTTGGTGCGCTTGGCGAAGGAGGTGATGGCGGCGTCATCCATCTTGACGAATTCAACCTTCTGCTTGAACAGCTTGATCGCATCGATATTGAGGTTCTCCTGCCAGGCGCTCGACCAGAGCTGGGTCTCCTTGGCCGCGATATCGATAATCCACTTCAGGTCATCGGGCAGCTTATTGTAGGCGTCCTTGTTGATGAAAAAGGCGCACTGTACCGAGGGCTGATGCACGCCCGGTTCGATGACGTACTTGGTGATCTCGTCAAATCCCATCGGGTAGTTGATTGCCGGGGTGGAGAATTCGGCGGCATCGATGACCCCTCGCTCCAGGGCGAGGTAGACCTCACCGCCCGGCAGCGGGGTAACCGACGCGCCGAGAGAGTTCATGATATCCATGTACCACCCCGGGGTGCGGACGCGCATCCCCTTGAAGTCAGCCATCTTGCTAGCTTTCTTGTTGGAGAAGAAGCCCATTTCCTGGCCGCCGTTGCCACCCGGCAGGGCGTAGAGGTTGTAACGGCCGTAGAGCTCCTGCATCTGTTCGAGACCGCCACGCTCATAAAGCCAGATGTTGTAGCCCTCGGTATCGAGGCCGAAGGGGACGGAAGCGAAGGAGACAAAGTTCTCATTCTTCCCTTTCCAGTAGCCGGGCCAGTCGTGACCGATTTCGGCCGACCCCTTGGAGACGGCATCAAAACTCTCCATGGCACCTACCAGTTCCCCGGCCGAGAAGAGTTTGATATCGAGGCGCCCGCCGGAGGCGAGCTTGACCGAGTCGGCAAAATGCTGGGCCATGTCGTAGAAAAGCAGCCCCTTGCTCCAGGGCATGACCATTTTCCAGCGGAACTCTTCCTTGCTCGTCTTGATGGTGCGCAGCTCTTTCTTCACTTCCTCATGCCGCTTGTCGGCGCCGAACTTCTCACGCTTTTCCGCTGAAAACGCCTGCGGAGCGAAGGCCAGCGTCAACGCCAGCGTCAAGCCGATCAACAACCTGATCTTTTTCATGATTTTTCCTCCTCATCGTGCTTGGGGTTAAGGCTACCGGCAGCTCTAAGGCCACCCTGCCCTTTCGGCATCGTTCCCGGCCTTTCTGGCCAATTCAACTAAAGGACAAACCTAAAATTGGTAAGACCATGGCGTTAAAATTACCGCCTGTCCTTTTCGGCGTCAAGGAAAAACAAACGTCGTTTTTAATTTTTTGTCCCCCGCCTTCCTGCGGCGGCCTAGGCAATCAGCCTCCGGGCCGCTATTTTCAGGACTTTGCCCCGCCGCCGGCGGAAAAATCGAGGTTGCCGGCCGGGGATCGCTAGGTCGCCGTCCAGCCACAGTCCATGGTGATCATCGAACCGGTGAAACAGGCTGCCTTCTCGGAGCAGAGATATAGGACCAGATCGCCGATTTCGGAGGGCTCGATCAGGCGCTTGATCGCGGCATTCTTCAGCATGATGGTTTCGACCACCTGCTCCGGCGAGAGGTTGTGGACCCTGGCCTGGTCGGCGATCTGGTTGTCGACCAGCGGAGTTCGGACGTAGGCGGGGCAGATGGAATTGACGGTGATGCCAAAGGCCCCCCCCTCCAGCGCGGTCGTCTTGGTCAGCCCCGAGACGCCGTGCTTGGCCGCAATGTAGGCACTCTTGAAGGGGGAGGCGACCAGGCCGTGCACCGAATTGATATGGATGATCCGACCCCAGCCGTTCTTTTTCATCGACGGCCAGGCATAGCGGGTGAGCAGAAAAGGGGCGGTGAGCATCAGGGCGATCATGAAATCCCACTTCTCTTCAGGGAAATCTTCGACCGGTGAAACGTGCTGGATGCCGGCATTGCTGATCACAATATCGACACGGCCGAACCTCTCCATTGCCGCCTCGACCAGTTTTTTACAGTCCTCCCGCCGCGAAAGGTCGGTCCTGACAAAGAGTCCGCCGAGCTTTTCCGCCGCGGCCACCCCTTTTTCCTCATTGATATCGGCCAGAACGACCAGGTTGTCAGCTGCGGCCAGCGACTCGGCCACCGCCAGGCCGATGCCGCTGGCGGCGCCGGTCACAAGGGCAATCTTTCCAGGCATGACTCTTCTCCTTACCACTGTTTGAGATTGTTCGTGACGGCGAAGGGGCAGCCGGTTTTTTCCCGGACCATCTCCAGCGTCGCTCCCGGTGCAAGTTCCAGCAGGGTCATGCCGCGACCGCGTTCGATGCTGAAGACCGCCAGATCGGTCACCACCATGTCGACCACCTGCTTGCCGGTCAACGGCAGGGTGCAGGTCGTCATCAGCTTGGAAGAACCATCCTTGGCGCAGTGGTCCATCATGACGATGATCTTTTTCACCCCCGAGACGAGGTCCATCGCTCCCCCCGGGCCCTTGACCATGGCGCCGGGAATCATCCAGTTGGCGAGGTCACCGGTCGCGGTGACCTGCATCGCCCCCAGCACCGAGAGATCGATGTGGCCGCCACGGACCATGGCGAAGGACTCGGCGCTGTCGAAAAAGGCGGCGCCGGGGAGCCAGGTGACGGTCTGCTTGCCGGCGTTGATCAAATCGGGATCTTCCTGCCCTTCCACCGGGAAGGGGCCGACGCCGAGCAGCCCGTTTTCGGCGTGGAGGGTGATATTGATCTGCTCCGGGATGTAGTTGGCGACCAGCGTCGGCATGCCGATACCGAGGTTGGCATACATGCCGTCGCTGAACTCCTGGCTGATGCGCCTGGCCTGCCACTCGCGAATCGGCGTGAACCCCTTGATTGTGGTTTTTCCCGCCAGGGTGCGTTGCTCGATCGGCTTCTCGTAGCGGGCGCCGATCAGGATGCGATCGACGTAATTGCCGGGAAGGTGGATCTGGTGCGGGTCGAGCTCGCCGACCTCGACCAGTTCCTCGACCTCGGCAACACAGACCCGACCGGCCCGGGCGCAGGCCGGATTGAAATTTCGCGCCGTGTAGCGAAAGACCAGGTTCCCCGCCCGGTCGGCCTTCCAGGCCTTGATGATCGCGAGGTCGGCGACGATGCTCTCTTCGAGCACGTACTCCCTGCCGCCGAAGCTCTGGATCGTTTTCCCCTCGGCGAGGACGGTGCCATAACCGGTGCGGGTGAAAAATGCCGGGATGCCGGCACCACCGGCACGCAGTTTCTCGGCCAGGGTCCCCTGCGGGGTCAGCTCCAGCTCCAGCTCGCCGCTCAGAAACTGCTTCTCGAAGAGGGCGTTCTCGCCGACGTAGGAGGAGATCATCTTCCTGATCTGGCGGGTCTGCAGCAACAGGCCGAGGCCGAAGTTGTCGACCCCGGCGTTGTTGCTGACCACGGTCAGCCCCTTCACCCCCGAATCGCGCAGGGCGAGAATAAGGTTTTCGGGAATGCCGCAGAGGCCGAAACCGCCGGCGGCAATCGTCTGGTTGTCGCGAACCACCCCCTTCAGGGCTTCCCTCGCATCGGAAAAGATCGGTTTCATGGTCGGTCCTGCCTCCTTCGGGTGAATGCCGCTTTTTCCGCCCAATGCCTGGTCTTCCGGGACGGCGTCTGCGCACCTGCAACGGGTGCTAACGGCGGGTTGCACATCGGAAAAATTTGAAAAACGATGTTTTACTCATACTGACAGCCTAGAGCAACGGGTGTGCCATGGTTGCTAAACTTGGCAGGTGAGAAATCGACTGGCAAACTTATTACTGTAATTTCGATTAGTTGGGGACTGCTTTTGCGGATGCATCCGGCGCCGCCCGGGCTTTTCCTTGTTGCTCGGTGACGACAGGTGTCTCCCTTTGACTACACCTGCAGCGATGAGGTATTCTCACTGGAAACAAATGTCGTTCATTTTTTCTGTTCGGGCGGCACCCTCCCCAGAGAGGGCAAATCCGGGCGGCAAGAGCTATCGGCGGCGAGTTCGGCGATCGCCATGAAGCCACGGCAGCGTAGCAGTTTGAGCCAGGTGTCCCCAAACGGCTACATGTAGGTTAATAGCTACGACTATCCAGGAGCAGGCGATGAATAAATCCGTGGAGAAGATGATGACCGGGAGCCCAGCCTCCCCCCCGCCCGCGGAGGAGCTGGCGACACTTCGGGCGCGGCTGAAACTGGCCGAGCTGGTCTTCGATCATATTGAAAAGGGGGCCATTGTCACCGACGCGAAGGGGCGCATCCTCTACTTCAACCGGCCCTATGCGCGCTTTCTCGGTGTCGACCCTGAGGCGATGGTCGGCCGGCACGTGACTGAAGTGCTGGAGAGCAGCCGCATGCATATCGTCGCCGAAACCGGCAAGGCCGAGGTCAATGAACTCTTTACCTCCAAGGGGCGCGACATGGTGGTGCAGCGGATCCCCATCTTCGAAGAGGGGAAGGTCGTCGCCGTTTTCGGGCAATTGATGTTTCAGCAGGTGGGCGATGTCGGCCGCCTCGCCAGCAAACTCAGCATGCTCGAGTCGAAGTTGAAATTGTACGAAGAGGAGCTGACCTCCCTGCGCGCCTCCCGCTATGGTTTCGAAAATATCCACGGGGCCAGCCCCCGGCTCGTTGCCCTCAAGGAGGAGGCGCGCAAGGCCGCCGCCACCGACCTGCCGGTCCTGATTACCGGCGAATCGGGAACCGGCAAAGAACTCTTCGCCCAGGCGATTCACCAGGCGAGCCCCCGGCGCCGGCAACCGGCAATTCACCTCAACTGCGCCGCCATCCCCCGGGAACTTTTCGAGGCCGAACTGTTCGGTTATTCCAAAGGCGCCTTCACCGGCGCCAACCCGGGCGGGAAACCGGGCAAACTGGAACTGGCGCACGGCGGCACCCTCTTCCTGGATGAAATCGGGGAAATGCCCCTGGAACTGCAGCCCAAACTGCTGCGGGTCCTGGAGGAGAAGATGTTCGAGCGGGTCGGCGGCACCCAGGTCATCAAGAGCGATTTCCGGATCATCGCCGCGACCAACCGGGATTTGAAGGAAATGGTCAAACAGAAACGCTTCCGGGAGGATCTCTTTTACCGGCTCAATGTCGTCGCCCTCGAGGTGCCGCCACTGCGGGAACGGCCCGAGGACATCATCCCCCTGGCCCGCCACCTGCTCGACCGCATTGCCGAAAACGATCCTGGCTCCCGCTTTCAATTGACCACCCAAGCCGAAGCGGTTCTGACCAGCTATCCCTGGCCCGGCAACATCCGCGAGCTGCTCAACGTCCTGGAGCGAACCGCTTTTACTACCGAAGGGGACCGTATCGATGCCTGCGACCTCCCCTTCTTCCTCAATCGTTCCGTCCCCCTCCCCTCTGCCAGCGGCCCCTGGGGTCTCGGTGAAGTCCTGGCCGAGGCGGAACGACAGGCTCTGCGCCGAGCCCTGGAGGTGACCGGGAACAACAAGGCCAAGGCGGCCAGGCTGCTCGGCATTCACCGCACCGTCCTCTACAAGAAGATGGCCAAGTACCGGATCCCGGCGCGCTGAAATCCCCCTGGCGCCCGCGGCTGGGTTGCCATCTGGAGGAAACAATGTTCTGGCCTGGACGATTTTTGACTTGCACCGGGAGGGGAGGCTGTAATAAGGTAAATTGGTAAGACCATTAAATCAAATTGCGAGGCAGACCATGGCGAAGGCGAATCTCAGCAAGACGTTCACTGCGGCGGCCGAAGCGGTCGGGGCCCGGGTCCTGGCATTCGACACCATCGACCCGGCCCTGGAGTTCATCGCGGCCCAGGCCGCCGGAACCATCGTCGTACCGGACTTCCCCTCCGGTGAGCGGATGCAGTTGGCCGGTCGGCTGCGGGGACTGGGCCTGGAACTGGCGGGAAGCGGACGCACGGCGGCAGAGGCCGCTGCCGCCGGCGTGACCGGCGCCAACTTCGCGCTGGCGGCCACCGGCACCGTCGTCCTGGAAAGCACTGCGGAGGAAGTACGCCTGGCCACCACCCTGCCGGAGCGTCATTTCGTCCTCCTCGACCCCGCCAAGATCATCGCGGATGATTTCGCAGCCGTACCGCATCTGCGTGAGCTTCATCGACGTCAACCCCGCAACTACCTGGCCTACATCACCGGCCCGAGCCGCACCGCCGATATCGAGCGAGTGCTGACCATCGGTGTGCACGGCCCGCGGGAATTGCACATCCTGCTGGTGCCGGGTTTGTCGAGCGACGTTCTTGAGCTTTAGAAAAGAGGATAGGTCGTATCGGACCCGTAGGACCTATGAGGAGAACCTATACATGAGTAAGGCTCGCAGCAGACAATACAAGGCCCGCATCGACGCGGCCCTGGCGACACCGAAACTGCAGGACGCGCTGCACCGCTTCGGCGATGCCTATGTCATCTCCCGGGAGAAAGCTTTTGCCGGCCTCGATTTTGAAGCCCTGCGCAAGGAGATCGCCCGGATCAAGGACGAGGTGCGCAGCAATCACCAGCATTACCTCGACGAGTTCACCCGCAACGCCGAGGCGGCCGGCGCCACCGTCTTTCTCGCCAAGACCGCCGCCGATGCGAATGCCTACGTTGCCGACCTCGCCCGCCAGCGCGGTGTGAGCCTGGCGGTCAAGAGCAAGAGCATGGCCAGCGAGGAGACCCACCTCAACCGGGCCCTGGCTGAAACCGGGGTGAAGGCGCTCGAAACCGACCTCGGCGAATGGATCATTCAGCTCGCCGGCCAGCGGCCGAGCCACATGGTGATGCCGGCGATTCACATGTTTCGCGACGAGGTCGCCGAACTCTTTTCCAAGGTGACCGGCGAAAAAGAGTCCGACGACATCGAGCACCTGGTCCAGGTCGCCCGCAAACAGCTGCGCCAGGGCTACCTCGACGCCGACATGGGGATCTCCGGAGCCAACGTGGCGATCGCCGAGACCGGCGGCATCGCTCTGGTCACCAACGAGGGGAACGCCAGGCTCGCCACCACCCTGCCCAAGATCCACGTCGCCCTGGTCGGCATCGAAAAGCTGGTGCCGACCCTCGAGGACGCGGCCACCGTCATCCGGGTGCTGCCCAAAAACGCCACCGGCCAGCTGCTGACCTCCTATATCACCTGGATCCGTGGCGCCGTCCCCTGCGGCGAAACCGACAAGGAGCTGCACATCGTCCTGCTCGACAACGGTCGCAGCGCTCTGGCCGAATCGCCCCACTGCCGGGACGCGCTGCGCTGCATCAAATGCGGCGCCTGCGCAAATGTCTGCCCGGTCTACCAGACCGTCGGCGGCCACGTCTTCGGCCACATTTACATCAGCGCCATCGGCATCATCCTCACCGCCTTCTTCCATGGCCTCGACAATGCGGCCGAACTGGTGCGCGCCTGCATCGGCTGCCGCGCTTGTGTCGCCGTCTGTCCGGCCGACATCGACCTGGAAGGGATCATCCTCCACCTGCGGGAGACCCTCGGCGAGGAAGAGGGGATCGGCGCCGGCAAATCGATCGTCTTCAAAAACGTGCTGCGCAACCGCAGGCTCTTCCACTCACTGCTGCGCGCCGCCAGCCTGCTGCAAAAACCGGTCACCCGCGGCGAGCGCACCATCCGCCACCTCCCCCTCTTCTTCTCCGGCCTGACCGAGTGGCGCAGTTTGCCGGCAGTGGCGGACAAACCGTTGCGCGACCTCTGGGCCAGGATTCCGCAGGAGGTCGCCAAGCCTCGCTACCGGGTCGCCTTCTTCGCCGGCTGCCTCAATGATTTTGTCTACCCGGAACTCGGCGGCGACCTGGTGACCGTCCTCAACCGTCTCGGCGTTACCGTCAGCTTCCCGGAGAAGCAGAACTGCTGCGGAGTGCCGGCGCTCTATTCGGGGGACAAGGAGACCGCGGTGGAACTGGCGCGGCAGAATGTCGCCGCCATGCTCGAAGACGATCCCGACTTCGTCCTGACCACCTGCCCGACCTGCACCATGGCACTGCAGCGCGATTTTGTCGACCACCTCCGGGACAACCCGGTCTGGGCGGAAAAGGCGGAGCGGCTCGCCGCCATCACCATGGATGTCTCCCGCTTCATCGTCGAGAAGCTCGATGCCGGGCCTCCCCTCGGCGGTCTCGCCGACCCTGAAAAGGTCACCTACCATGACTCCTGCCACCTCAAACGGGGCGCCGGTGTCTGGAAGGAACCGCGCCAGCTGCTGACCGATTCCGGCCGCGAGCTGGTGGAAATGGCCCACGCCGACCGCTGCTGCGGCTTTGGCGGCTCCTACTCCTTCTCCAGCCATCCCGATATCGCCCGGCGCATCCTCGAAGACAAGCTTGCCGACATCGAAAAGAGCGGCGCCACCTGCGTCGCCATGGATTGCCCCGGCTGCCTGCTGCAGATCCGTGGTGGCCTCGACAAGCGCGGCACCCCGATCCGGGCCGTCCACACCATCGAACTGCTCGCGGAGACCCTTCACGAGCGGAAGTAGCACCCTCTCTCCCTGTTCTTGCCCCGGCTTGATCGCCGGGGCATTTTTTTTCTTTTTGTGATTCAAATAAAACGCTATATTGGTGAATAAAACATGCTCGGTTCCGGAACCAGCAGGCCTCCTTCATCGGGGCGCCAGCGGGACGCGCCAGCTTCGGGAGGCAAATGATGAACCGCATATTCCGCTGGATTTCCAGCCTGGTCGGGCTCAAGATCGCGACCGCCCTGTTCATCATCCTCTCCCTGATCATGGCGGTCGCCACCTTTTTGCTGGTGACCAACCGCAGCGAGGCCCTGCGCCAGCAGATGACCCTGCGCGCCAGGGCGATGACCGTGCTTGGCGCCCGCAGCATGTCGGTGGTGCTGGAACAGGCCCTGCGCGACGGCACCTTCAGCGCCGAACAACTTTTCGACACCGACTACCGGCCGATCACCAGCGGTCCCCTCGCCAGCAGCGCCCTGCCCAAGTTCCACACCGCCTACGACAGCTTCCTCGACGAACGCATCCAGCCCCTGGAAGATACCGTCCTCGAACAGGATGAGTCGGTTCTCTTTGCGGTACTGGTCGATCGCAACGGCTACCTTCCCACTCACAACTCCCGCTATTCCCGGGCCCTGACCGGCGACCCGGAGCAGGACCGGGCCGGCAACCGCACCAAGCAGATCTTCGCCGATCCGGTTGGGCTGGCCGCTGCCCGCTACCAGGGTGCTGACGGCGACCAGGTGTTGCGCCAGGAATACCACCGCGACACCGGCGAACTGGTCTGGGACTTCGCCGCCCCGGTCACGGTCCAGGGGCAACACTGGGGCGCGTTTCGCGTTGGCTTCTCCATCGCCCGGATGGAGCAGGAGGTCACCCAACTGCGCAACACCCTGCTGCTGGCGGTCGGGGTAATCCAGGCCATAATCTTTTTTTCCCTCTGGTTCGTGCTGACCTATTTTGTGCGGCCACTGAAGCGTCTTACCGAAGTCGCCGAGCGTCTCGCCAACGGCCAGCTCGATCAGCAGATCGTCATCGAAACCCGGGACGAGATCGGCCAGCTCGGCCAGGCCTTCAACCGCATGACCCAGGTGATCTTCAAGGACCTGGAAATGGAGGTCGAAAAGAGCGGACACCTGGTGGTCGGTGTCAAGGAAACGATCCAGCAGCTCTCCTCCAGCGCCAACCAGCTGATGGCGATTTCCGCGCAGCAGGCGGCCGGCTCCAACCAGCAGGCCTCTGCCGTTCAGGAGGCGACGACGACCGCCGCCGAAATCGCCACCACCGCCCGTCAGGTGGCGGACAGCGCGTTGCGGGTCGAAGAGTTTGCCGTGCAATCGGGGCAGGCCGGCGATGAAGGGATGGTAGCGGTCGAGAGTGCTGTCGCCGGCATGCGCGAGCTCAAGGAACAGGTGCAATCGATCGCCGAGGCGATGCTCGAGCTGACCGAGAACTCGGAGAAAATCGGCGGCATTGTCAATCTGATCGACGACATCTCCGACCAGACCAACCTGCTCGCCCTCAACGCCGCCATCGAGGCGGCCGGAGCCGGCGAAGCCGGCAAGCGTTTCACCATCGTCGCCAACGAAGTCAAGCGCCTCGCCCAGCGTACCGTCGTCGCCACGGGGCAGATCAAGGCGCTGGTCACGGCCAGCCAGCAGGCCACCCGGGAGACGACCCGGCTGAGCCATGCCGGAAGCACGAGCGTCGATGAGGCGAGTCGCCTGGTGACCCGCATTGCCGAAAAACTGGCAAAGATTCTCGCCATGGTCAAGGAGACCACTGGTGCCGCCCGGGAGATCAAGCTCTCCACCCAGCAGCAGACCACGGCCAGCGACCAGATGGCCGAGACCATCACCGAGGTACGGGATGTGGCGACCCAGGTTGCAGCCAGCGCCGACGAGATGTCCCTGGCAATCAGCGACCTCACCGCCCTCGCCGAGCAGCTGCGCAACACTCTTGAAGCCGGTCTGCAAGAGAAGGGGAAGGTCAAGGCGGCCAACGGAGCACGGATGATGGAGACTGTCCTCGAGGACGCCCTGCGCCGCGGTCTCTTTTCGCCCGAGGAGCTTTTTGACGAAAACTATCGGCCGATTCCCGACACCAACCCGCAGAAATACCACACCTGTTACGACCGGTTCCTTGACGCGAACATTCGTGCCCAGGAGGATAGCTTCCTCGCCGATCCCCAGGTCGTCTTTGCGGTCCTTGCCGACCGCAACGGCTATATCCCGACCCACAACAGCCGCTATACCCAGCCATTGACCGGCGACCTCCAGCAGGACCGCCTTCACAACCGGACCAAACGGCTCTTTAACGACCCGGTCGGCCTGGCTGCCGCCCGCAACAACGGCGAGATCCTGATTCAAACCTATCATCGCGATACCGGGGAGAAGATGTGGGACATCTCGGCGCCGGTGACAGTCGCGGGACGCCACTGGGGTGCTTTCCGCATCGGCTACACCATCTAGCGCTGCGTCTCTTCCAGTCCGCCCCTGTTGGCCGCCCCTTGGCAACGCCCCCGTCCCTGTGGCAAGATGGGCAGCGCATCCCCCTTGCCGACAGGAGCCTCATGCCCGACTACCGGGACGCGATTAGCCCAACCCCTGCCCTGCTGCCACGACCGGATCTCGCCGCCATGATCCGGCTGGTGCGGACCCTCGACCAGCTGAGCCGCCAGCCCGCCTACCGCCAGCAGGTGCTCCCCCAGCTCCCCGAGACTGCGCGCTTCAACCCCGGGCACGACGCGGTGATGATGGGGTATGATTTCCACCTCTCCCCCGCCGGGCCGCGCCTGATCGAGGTCAATACCAACGCGGGCGGCGGTCTTCTGGCCTATCTTGCCCACGCTCCCGCCACTCCCCTGGCGACGGCAACCCTGCCACCGCGCTTGAAGCGCCAGCTGCTGGCATCTTTCGCTGCCGAAATTTCGGCCTTCAGCGGCGGCCGGCGGGAACGCCCGCGGGGGATTGCCATTATCGACGAAAACCCCCTCGACCAGTTTCTCTATACCGAGATGCAGTCCTTCGCCCGCCTGTTCGAGACGGAATGGGGGATTCCCGCGCTGATCACCGATCCCGCCGGTCTTGTAGCCGGGACCGAAGGTGTCTTTAGTGCCGGCCGCCCCATCGACCTGATCTACAACCGCCATTGCGACTTCTACCTGGAGAGCCCGGCCATGAGCGGACTGCGCGACGCTTACCTGGCCGGCAAGGTCTGCCTCACCCCCAACCCCTTCATCTATGGGCTGCTCGCCGACAAACGGCGCATGATCCTCTGGTCGGATCGGGATGCTCTCGCCGACCTTGCACTCCCCGCCGTCGCTCGGGACCGGTTGCTGGCCATGATCCCGCAGAGCCGCCTGCTCGCCGCCATCGATCCGGCCCAGGCCTGGCAGCAGCGGGAAGAACTGGTCTTCAAACCGGTCTCCCGCTTCGGCAGCCGCGGTGTGCTGCTCGGCCGCAAGATCAGCCGGACCCGCTTCGACGAATTGCCGCCCGCGGAGACCCTGGTCCAGCAACTGGTGCCGCCGTCGCTGACGGAAATCGGTAGCGGCATCGCCCTGAAGACCGATTACCGTCTCTATGTTTACCGCAGCCAGGTCCTGGGCGTCGCCGCGCGTCTCTACCAGGGGCAGGTGACAAATCTGCGCACCGCCGGTGGCGGATTCGCGGCAGTCCACCTGATTTGAACGGATAATGGCTTGATTTAGAGCATATTTTCTGGTACAGCTCTTGCTTTTCATCCCTTAATCGCTTGATCGCTGACCTCCTCTGTACCATCAAAGTCGCAATTCCAGCTCAGGGAGCCGTTTGAAGGCATGAACCCTTCCTCCTTCCAGCCATGCCCCGAACCGGGCATCAGCCGTCGCACCCTGCTCAAGGCCGGGCTTCTGGCGACTGCCGGTCTGTTGCTGCCGGGCCGGACCCTGGCCAGCCTTGCCGCCCCGCTGGTCCCGGAGAAGGCCGTCTCCCTTTACAACATCCACACCGGAGAATCCCTCACCAGGGCCGTCTACTGGGCGGAAGGGGAGTTCATCCCCGAAACACTCGCCGAAATCAACTTCCTGTTGCGCGATTATCGCACCGGCGAGGTCACCAGCATCGAGCCGCAACTTTACGATCTCTTTTTCGCTCTGCGGCGCAAGCTTGGCGCTACCGACCCCTTCCACGTCATCTCCGGTTACCGTTCTCCCGCCACCAACGCCATGCTGCGGGCCACCAGTAGCGGCGTCGCCCGCCACAGCCTGCACATGCAGGGGAAGGCCGCCGACGTGCGCCTCCCCGGGGTCGAACTCAAGACCCTGCGCAAGGCCGCGATATCACTTCACCGCGGCGGCGTCGGCTACTACCCCGATTCCGACTTCGTTCACATCGACACCGGCCGCGTCCGTTCCTGGTAGGTTGCCGGCCAATTCATCCCGCCCTCTCGCACAAAAGGCTGCGCCAACCGGCGCAGCCTTTTCATCTGCAGTCACTGCGGGACGGATCGGGTGGCCGTTCATCCGCCACGACCAACGCCTGCTTCGGGGGTCGCTACCAGCAGGGCCCCGGTCGCCCTGCGCGCGGACTCCAGAGCCAGATTGAGATCGAAATCCCGCCGGTAAATATCGTCGCGAAAATTGATCCGGCCTTCCCCGTCGACCCAGGCCGTCCAGTAAAGAATATGAACCGGGAGAGGGTTGGCCAGATCGACCCGGAGCGGCACTGCAGGAAGCGCTCCCGGACTCAGGTTGAGGCCGGCCCCTGCCGGGTCTCCTCGCAACAGATAGCTCACCAGGGCAAATGGCCGTTGAATGCGGATGCAGCCGGAGCTGAAGGAACGGATCTCGCGCCCGAACAACCCCGGGTCGGCGGTATCGTGCAGATAGACGGCGTAGGGGTTGGGAAACATGAACTTGACCCGGCCCAGCGGGTTCCAGGGTCCCGGTCGCTGGCGCAGCATGCCGGGGAAATTCTCCGCCTTGACCTGTCGCCAGTCGATGGTGGCCGGATCGATGATCGTCACCCCATCCCAGCCGACAATTTCAAAATGCCGCGCGGTGAGCAGGCCGGGGTTTCCCTTGACCTTGGGGAGAAGGTCCTCGCGCAGGATGGTGGGGGGAACGTACCAGTAGGGCGAGAGTTCGAGATAGCTGAGCCGGCCGGAAAAGACCGGGGTTTTTCGATAGGCGGTGCCGACCACCACCGGCATGCTGAGAACTGGCAGATCGTCTTCGACAACGGTCAACCGGAAATCAGCGATATTGACCAGAATGTGGTTTGTGCCCAGGCTATGCGGGAGCCAGCGCCAACGCTCCAGGTTGAGTTCGAGCTGGCGGATGCGGGTGGTAAGCGGCACGTTGAGTTCGGCGCGGGTCCGCTCTCCGAGCACGCCGTCGGCGCCCAGACCATGGCGGGACTGAAAACGCTTTACTGCCGCGACCATCTCCGGATCATAAAAAGCATCGCTGCCGGCCCCGACGGCGAGATCGCCGCCAGCCTGCAGGCGCTGACGGAGCAGCGGCAACCGCGGATCCTCCATCCCCGGACGCAGGGTCGGGCCGCCCGGAACTACGGGCCAATCCCCGGCCAGCCACTGGCTCCGGTAGTCAGCCAACACCCGGCGCAGGTCAAAGTAGGCAGGCTGGGGGGGGAGCAGCTCGGTCAGCACCGATTTGACCCGGCCCTGTTGCAGGGCAAACTCCAGCAGCCGGGACGGATTGACGCGGCGTGACCGTACATGCCAGTCGTCAAAGGCCAGGTTGGGATC
The DNA here is from genome assembly GCF_001611275.1 of Desulfuromonas sp. DDH964. Classification (GTDB taxonomy): domain Bacteria; phylum Desulfobacterota; class Desulfuromonadia; order Desulfuromonadales; family DDH964; genus DDH964. The sequence goes on from NZ_CP015080.1 coordinate 3,763,694, forward strand.
AACGCGGCCTTCGACCAGATCCGTTGCATAGAGCAGGAAAGCATCACTCAGCAACAGGTCAAGGCGGGCATGAATCGATCGCGTCATCGCCTCCAGGCCGGCCGGGGGCGCGGGTAAGGCGAGCAGGGATTCGATCTGGTCGAGGTGATAATCCTCCGGGCAGAGACCATCCGCAGCGGCATTGTTCAGCACTTCGCGCAGCTCATCAATCATCCGCCCGGGCTGTCCGGCAGCGAGCCATGCCGGCTGGTAGCCACGCCGCTGGTAGAAGTCCTGCAGCTGCGGATGCCAGGGGGTAGCGGCCACAAGGTCGTTCGGGCCACCGGCTGCCGTGAGCTGCTGCTGCACAGCCATCGTTTCCAGGTTCACGATCGGCGGCTGGTCCCCTCCCCAGCCAGGGCCGGCGCAGAGCACCATCAGCCAAAAACCGACGCACCCCCTCCCGATCAAGGCTATAGCCACCTTCATAATCACCTTTCCCAGCTTCCTGCAGTCTCCTGCCTTCCCTGCACTTTAAGCATAACGCAAAACCGGGGCCGCTGCTGGGTTCCCTCCCGTTCAATCGTGCAATTACCAATTTGACATAGCTGACACCCTCAGTCATACTTTTGGCACTTGGACTGCACCTCTGAAACCATCAGCGGCAGCATGCAAAATTGCGAAGGAGAGCTCATCATGCCCCAGGAATTCAACATGCAGGAAGCAATCAAACTGGCCATTCAGACAGAAAAGAATGTCATGGACTTCTACAAGCGGGCAGCGGCCATCACCAGCAACCCCCGCGGCAAGAAGGTTTTCGAGCTCCTTTCCAAGGAAGAGCGGGAACACGCCGGGCATTTCTTTCATCTTTACCAGGGGCAGGATCTTGGCAGCTTCGATGAATTCATGGCACGTCCGCCGCAACCCGACTCGGTCATGCTGCACGAACTGGCCAAGGCAATCGATGACCAGGTCGGCGAACGCAAGGCGATGGAGATCGCCCTGCGCGAAGAGCAGGACCTGGAAAAAAACCTGCGCCTGACCGCCTCGCGCATCATCGACCCTTCGGTGCGCACCGTGTTCGAGCGGATGGCGCAGGAGACCCACGATCACTACGAAATTATCGAGTCCGAGTATGCGCGCCTGATGGGGATGGTGCACGAGACCGATATCGACACCTACGTCCGGGAGTAGCCCAAGATGCAGCGGATTTTATTACTGTTTACCGTCCTTTTCATGAGCCCGGCACTCTGCTGGGGCTCCACCGGGGCGGTCGAAAACCTCGGCGCCCATCGCCTGCGGGGGATGGACGAGTTCCAGCAGATCATCGACAGCAAGTGCAGCATCTGCCATACCCGGGAGCGGGTTGACAAGGCGATCCGCAATCGGGAGAACCTGGAGCGGATCGAAGAGCAGATGATTGAACGCGGCGCCGTTCTCAGCGAGCGGGACAAGTCGGTCCTCGGCACCTTCTGGGGTGACCCGCTCAAGAAATAAGCGCGCCGGTGGCAAGGGCAGCGCAGAGGGGACCGGCCAAGGCCGGTCCCCTCTGCGCTGCCGACAATTCGCAATATTCATCCGGGAGGGGGGAATGCGGAGAATCAAGGACTGGCCGCAGGCCGAGCGGCCGCGGGAAAAGCTGCTCGCGCGCGGCGCCGAAGGGCTCTCCGACGCGGAACTGCTCGGTCTGGTGCTGCGTACCGGCGATGCCGCTTCGGGCCAGAGTGCGGTCGACCAGGCGCGCCAGCTGCTCACCCGTTTCGGCTCCCTGCGAGCGCTCGGTTCGGCAACTCCGGTCGAACTCTGTGCGACCCGGGGAATCGGGCCGGCCAAGGCGGCCGAGCTGGTGGCCGTTTTTGAGCTGGCCCGTCGTTTTGCCGGCGCCCCCCTCGCCCCGGGAGATCGCTTCACCTGTTCGGAAGAGGTTTTCCGCCACTATCACGAACGCCTGCGCGATCGCAAAAAAGAGGTCTTTCTCGCCCTGCTCCTCGATAGCAAGAACCGGGTGCTGCGCGAAGTCCAGATCTCCGAGGGGAGCCTGACGGCGAGCATCGTCCACCCCCGCGAGGTCTTTGTGCCGGTGGTGCGGGAGTCGGCTGCTGCCGTCCTCTTCGTTCACAACCATCCCTCCGGCGACCCGACACCAAGTCGCGAGGATCTCGAGATCACCACGCGATTGCAGGAGGCCGGCACGCTGATGGGGGTGAGGGTCCTCGACCACATCATTATCGGCAGCGGCGGTTATGTCAGTTTTGTCGACCGCGGCCTGCTCGGCTAAGCGCCTTCCGGTACACCTTCAGGATGAAGGCCGGTTTGGCATTGCGCCGTTGCGGCGCCCCGTGCTATGTCTGACCCAACCTGACAGCTGCGGCTGTCACCCTTGTTCCCCTTGCCAGACGCGAACCTGCCAATGACCCCGCCCAAACCCGAACTCCTGGCGCCCGCCGGCAGTCTCGAAGCCTTCTTTGCTGCCATGGAAGCCGGCGCCGATGCCGTCTACACCGGCCTGAAAGAGTTCTCCGCCCGTGCCAAGGCGAAGAATGTCACCTTAAACGAACTCGAACGCATGCTCGGCTACGCCCGCGGCCAGGGACGCAAGATTTACGTGACCCTCAACACCCTGGTCAAGGAGCGCGAACTGCCCCAGCTGGTCGATACCCTGGCGGCCCTCGAATCGATCGGCATCGACGCGGTGATCCTCCAGGATCTCGCGGTCTGGCGCCTGGCGCGGCAGCACTTCCCCGGGTTGGAACTGCACAGTTCGACCCAGTTGACGGTGCACAACGCCGCCGGGGTGCGGATGCTGGAAAAGTTGGGGTTTTCCCGCGCCGTCCTCGCCCGCGAGCTCTCCCTGGCGGAAATTGCCGCCATCCGCAGCCAGACGACGATGGAGCTGGAGCATTTCATCCATGGCGCGCTCTGTTTCTCGTTTTCGGGGCAGTGCTACTTTTCCTCCTTTCTCGGCGGCAAGAGCGGCAACCGTGGACGCTGCGCCCAGCCCTGCCGGCGCCGCTACCGCTACCGCAACCAGGACGGCTACTACTTCTCGACCAACGACCTCTCCGCCATCGACCTGCTGCCGGAACTGGCGAGCGCCGGCGTCATCAGCTTCAAGATCGAGGGGCGAATGAAGAGCGCCGAGTATGTCGCCAGCGTCGTCGGCGCCTACCGCAAGGTCCTTGACGCCGCCCCGGCCCAGCGCAAGGAGGCGATCCGCGCCGGCAAGGAGCTGCTCAAACTCTCCTTCGGCCGCGCCCCGACCAAGGGCTTTCTCCCCGGCACGCTCCCGACCGACATCGCCACCCCCGCGCTCACCGGCGCCACTGGTCGTTTCCTCGGCGAAGTCTCCCAGGTGCGGGGGAGCAGCCTGACCTTCAAGAGTCGCGACCGCCTGCATGTCGGCGATCGTCTGCGGGTACAACCGAAGAGCGACCGCGCCGGCAGCGCTTTTACCATCAAGGAGCTCCTCCTCGGCAAACGCCCGGCGATGGTCGCCGCCGCGGGGAGCCTGGTCACGGTCCCCTCCCCCTTTCGCGACATCTTCAAGGTCGGCGACACGGTCTTCAAGGTCTCCTCCGAGCAGGCCTTCACCCTTAGCGAAGCGGCCTGCAAGCGGCGCCTCGAACAGGCCCCGGCGGTAACCCGGCCGGTCACCCTCGCGGTCACCATGCCCACACCGCAGACCCTCGCCATCCGCGCCCACTGCGCGGGGTTTGCCCTGCAGCGCGACTACCCGGTGGAGAGTTTTCCCGCCCTTGATCGCCCCCTCGACGCTGCCACTCTCGAAGCGGTCTTCACCCGCACCGCCGGGGCACCGTTCAGCCTGGACGGATTCACCACCGGCCCGCTACCGCCCGTCGTCATCCCGCCGAGCCGTCTCAAAGAGATTCGGCGCGACTTCTATGAAGAGCTCGCCGCGCGCCTCGCCAGGGAGCGTCAGGTACTGCGCCAGGCGGCCCGGCAGGCGGCGCTGGCCGGGCTGTTGCCGGCCGGCCCGGCGCGGGCCGCCCGCCAGCGCCATCTCGACGTGGTCATCTCCGGGCCGCGGGACGGCCAGCTCCTCGGCGACCCCGATGTCGACCGGGTCCTGATCCCCCTCACCCCGTCCGCCTTGCAGGAACTCGACCGCAGCGGCCGCCGCCTGACCGGGCAGGCCTCCAAGGTGGTCTGGGATCTGCCACTGATCATCCTCGATGCCCAGTGGCCCTCCTATCGCGACGCGGTACAGCGCCTGGTGCAGCGTGGATTCCATGATTTCCGTCTCAACAACCTCAGCCATTTCGAGCTTTTTGCCGGATACAGCGACCTGCGCCTGATGACGAGCTACCGGCTCTTCGCCCTCAACAGTCAGGCGCTCCTCGCCTGGCGCGAACTCGGGGCCTGTGAAGCGACCCTCTACCTGGAAGACGACCAGGAGAACCTGGCCGAGATTTGCCGTCGCGAGACCGGTCTCGAGCTGGCATTAACGGTCTATGCACCGGTCCCCTTGATCACCTCGCGCATTCCGATCAAGGGGGTGCGCGGCGACAGCCCGGTGGTTTCCGATCGCGGCGAGCACTACCGGGTCGAACAGCGCTCCGGCATCACGGTCCTCAGTTCCGAGACCGACTTTTCCCTGCTCGGCCAGCTGCCGGCGCTGCAGGCGCTGGAATGCAATCGACTGATCGTCGACCTCAGCCACCTCGGCCCCTTTTCGCCCCGCGGTCGCCAGGTTCTCGATGCCCTGCGCAAGGGGCACGACCTGGCCGGAACCAGCCCCTTCAACTTCCTCAAAACCCTCGAATGACCGGCACCGGGGTGTACGACCCGGTGCAGGATGACGCATGAACCCTGTCGGCTACATCTACCTGCTCCTGATCGGCGGCGCCTACCTTTTCGCCCTGCGCCGGGACCGGGACAAGACCCTGCGCAGCCTGCAGGCCGCCGGTCGCTCGCTGCGTAGCCTGGTACCGCTATTGATCGCCGTCTTCGGTCTGGTCGGCCTGTTCCAGGTCTTCCTCCCCCGGGAGTTGATCGAACAGTGGCTCGGCGCCGCCTCGGGCGGCACCGCGCTCCTCAGTGGCGGGCTCCTCGGCGCCATCGCCATCGGCCCGCCGGCCGCCGCCTTTCCCCTCGCCGGCTCGCTGCTCCAGGCCGGGGCCTGGGCGCCGGCGGTGGCCGCCTTTATCGTCTCCTGGCTGCTGGTCGGCATCGTCACCCTTCCCTTTGAGGCGACAGTCTTCGGCCCCCGCTTCGCCCTGGTCCGCAACTCGCTCTGCTTTGCCGCCTCCCTGGCGATCGGCCTGCTGATCGGAGCGCTGCTGTGAAGCCGGAGGCACCCAAACGCCGCATTCCCTGGCTGCCGATGACGGTTGGCATTCTCTACCTCTGGGCCCTCACCGTCGATCCCGCGCGCACCTGGCAGGCGCTCCGGGTCAGCGCCGCTCTCTTTGCCTCGGTAGCGATGATCATCGTCGCCGTTTTCGGCCTCGCCGGTCTGATCCAGGTCTGGCTCGATCGCGAACGGGTTGCCCGCCTTCTCGGCCGCGAGGGAGGAATCCGCGCCCTGTTGCTCGCCGCCCTCTTCGGCACCCTGCTGATCGGGCCATCCTACGTCATCTTCCCGCTATTGAAGACGGTGCGCGAACAGGGGGCGCGCTGGGCCGTTCTCGGTATCGTCCTCGCCGCCTGGGCGGTCAAGATTCCGATGCTCCCCCTGGAGATGGAATTTCTCGGCTGGCGCTTTTCCCTCGCCCGCTCGCTGCTGACCCTGCTCTTCGCCTTCCCCATCGGCCTGCTCCTCGAATTCGCGATGGAATACCGGCGGCGATAATCAGGATTTCTCTGGCGCTCCTGGGGATCTCCAGCAGCGGGGACTCCAGCAAAGACGGATGAATATCATTAAGTGCCGCCGAATGAATTTGAATCCAACATAGGCCGGTTCATGCGGGTCGGAAGGAAGATCCCGTCGCCGGGGCAATTTTGCCGGCAGGGCAATTTCTCCCCCCGTTGCGGCGAGAAAATGGTATAGTCCGGCCATTGACAGGATCTGATTTCGGAAAGGATAACGATCATGAAACAGGCAAAACAGGGCGACCGGGTACGCATCAACTACGTCGGTCGTCTCAGCGACGGCTCCATCGTTGACAGTTCCGAAGACACTTGCGAGGACGAAGGGTGCGGCTGCGACAGCGGTCCCCTCGAATTCGTCATCGGCGATGAGGAGGTCATCCCCGGGCTCGAGCAGGCGCTGGTCGGCATGCAGGCCGGCGAGAAGAAGAGCGTCAACATCCCCTGCGACCTCGGCTACGGTCCGCGCGACGAGGAGCTGGTGATGGTGGTGCCCCGCTCCGACCTGCCAGAAGAACTCGACCCCGCCGTCGGCGATGTGCTGGAAGTGACCGACGACGACGAGGGGGACTTTGCCGTCACCGTCACCGCGGTCACCCCCGAATCAGTAACTCTCGACGCCAACCACCCACTGGCGGGAGAAGACCTGGTCTTCGAGGTGGAACTGGTCGAGATCGTCTGAATTTCAGCCGTTCCCGTTGAAACGCAAAAAGGGCCTGCGACTGCAGGCCCTTTTTGCGTCTTGCCTTCTCTTGCCGGCTAACGCGGGTCTTCCGGTTCCACCTGGCGCCAATCGATCGCGCCGAAATCGATGAGCAGAGTGGTGGGGATGAAGGTGTCGAGTTCGACCCAGTCACGACCGGTCAACTGCCGGGCGAAGCGACGGAAGAGCTCGATCTCGCGGCCGAAGGCGGCGCGGAAGGACCAGCGCAATCGAGGATCAGCTACGGGATCGGCGTTGACGTAGTTGAGGGTACAACAGCTGTCAGCAAAGGACTCGCCGGAGAGGTCGATGTTGGGCAGGCCGTGCAGGCGGCAGGTCAGCGGCCGGGCGGCGTAAACCAGGCAACGGCCATCGACGCCGAGGAGCGGGCAGGGGGTTTCGTCCCCTTCCGGCATCTCGGTCCACTCGGCGTCCGGCAGGCCGTTGAGCAGATAGGGGGCATTCAGTCCCGGCCACTGCTGTTGCAATTCGACCAGGCGCCGCTGCGCCGCCGTCAGGGCGGGCTGGCGCAGGTTCACGGGCAACCGGTCGAAGGCCTCCTTGAGCAGGAAGGCATCAAGCAGGGTGATATCGAAGAGGCCGCGGCAGCATCCGCTGCAGCCGACCCGGCAGGCAATCTGCCCGGGAACCGCCTGCTGGCAACCGGCAAACCAGCCATCCACCTCGGCCAGCAGCCGGCGATAGTCCTCGATGATCGGCCTTAAGGCATCCATGGGTTGATCCTACGTCGGCAAGTGTCGGCATTTCAAGGTGCGAAACCGGCGAATACTCTTCGCGTTGCCTCCCTCCCGCAGTCACTTGGTGCCAGACGGGATAGCCGGAATAAAAAACCGGCAGCCGTTTTTGGCTGCCGGTCAGGAGTCAGCATGGGTATTACGGTTCAGTGCGGGTAGTGGATGTGATCGACGAAGCTGGTGAAGCCGTAGGCGAGCGCCGAGAGGAGGGCAGTGAGACCGCCGCCGAGCAGGACCGGCACCAGCAGGAACATCTCGCGGAAGTGTTCGGAGATAAAGAGGAGTCCGGCGAGCCAGCCGAGAGAGAGACTGACACCGACCACCACCTTGACCACTTCCTTGTAGATAACGAAGAGCCGCACCAACTGGCGATTGCTCTCCTCGCCATCGGTCATCTCCAGATTCACGTGGCTGGCGACCGCCGTCGAGAAGAGGCGGAAGGTGGCGAACAGACCGCAGAAGAGGAGCAGGGTAAGGAAACTCTGCCGGGCGATCAGATTCGGGGCGGCGACGACCGCCGGGATCTTGCCGACAAAAAGGCCGCCGCTGAAGAGGGCGGCGAGCAGGATCGACTTGTTGTCGCGGCGAACCGCCTGTTTGATTCTCTGCAGCATGGGATTCTCCACCTCTGGTTTTAGCCCCGTCGGGGCCCAGCCAATCGGAAGGATAAATGCTGGAGAGATTTTGCCACAGCAGCTTTGCAAGTTCCACCATTTTTTCGTTAAATTCCATATAGTTGAGAAATTTTAATGTTAATAGTTATTCATTTTACCCCCTTTGACAGCGAACACTTTTCCGCCATACTTTCGGCGAGGGGCTTGAGGAAAGGGTTTGGGTTCTCTTTTTCGGGGAGGTGACGATGCCACAGGAATATACCCTGCAGGAAGCGCTCTGGGAGGCCATCCACGCCAAGAAAAACCTGCGTGACTTCTACCGCAAGGCGGCCGAGATCACGGAAAACCCGGCCGGTCGCAAGGTCTTCGTCCGCCTCGCCAGTGAGGTCGAGGAGAATATCGGCAAATTTTTTTCCCATTACCGCCGGGGTGATCTCGGCGATCTCAGGGATTTTCTGGCTGCCCCGCCCCATCCCGACTCGGTGATGCTGGTCGAACTCGACCGCGCCCTCGACAAGGATATCCACGAACGTCGGGCCCGGGAACTGGCGCTGCGCGAAGAGGCCGACCTGGAGAAAACCTTTCGCCTCACTGCCGCGCGCATCATCGACCCGACCGCCCGCGGCGTCTTCCTTGAGGTCGCCGAGGACGCCCGCCGCCACTATGCGGTGATCGAGTCGGAATATGCCCACACCATGGGGATGGTCCACGAGACCGATATCGATACCTACGTGCGGGAATAGTTCACCAGCCGCAGAGCCGGCGCCGCAGAGCGAGAACCGTCCCTTCCGCCACCCGGTGGGGGAGGGGCGGCAACGCCGGCAGCGGCAGCCGGGCGCTGCCGGCGAAGGGGGTCGCTGCCAGCTTGCGGTTATAGGCATGGACGGCGAGGGTGGCCAGGTTGACGGTATCGGCAACGTTGTAGGCGAGGAGCGTCTCCCGTGCCTGGTGGTCGCCGCTGCGACAGTACTCCTGCCAGAGCAGAACAGCAAAATAGCCGTCGATCCCGGCCAACTCGTTACGGCCGATGCCGAGCTGGCGCTCGCACCCTTTCAGTCCGCCACGCAGGCCGAGGCTGTGCAGAACGTAGCGCAGGTCGAGATGGGCCTGGTCGAAGCGCATGCCGAAGGAAGCCTCGAGGAAGGGGAGATCGAAGCACTTGCCGTTGTAGGTGACGAGCAGCTTGTAGGGCGCGACGGCGGCCGGGAAGTCATCGAGGTTCTCCCCCTGAACGAAGGTGCGCACTTTTTTGCCATCCCAGAGGGCGATGGTGGTTACAACATCGACACCGCGGGCCAGCCCGGTGGTCTCAATGTCGAGGTAGGCGGTGGCTTCCGGGTATTCCGGCAGTAGCCGCCACTGCTCCCGCGCCGGCAGCAAGCGGCCGAAGTAGCCGGCATCGCCGGCGCCGAACCGCGAGCAGGACTCTTCGAGGGCAACGGCGGCCTGGCGACGCAGACCCGGGATCGGCGCGGCGGCGGCCAGGTCGGCCCAGCAATGCAAGCCCGCGGCCCAGAGCTGCTGCTCCAGGCCCGGGCTGATGCCTGGCAGATGACAGAAGGTTCGCTGCAACATGGCTGCAGAGTACACTGGCGAGGGGGAGCGGGGCAATCCTTGAGAACGCTCTTTGACCTCGTTCCTTGCCAAACCGTCGCCAACCGCTAAGATATCAGGTACCGCCTTTTGCCTTCGGCAGAAACCGGCCAGGCCCTGACCAACCCATCTTCCGGAAAGGAAACCCCCATGAAAAAGAGTCTCGCGCTCCTCTTCGTCCTCCTCTTTGCCCTCGCCGTCACCTCCGCCTTCGCCGCCCGCACCGGTAAGGAGGTCTATACTGCCAAGTGCGCCATGTGCCACGACAGCGGCGTCGCCGGCGCCCCCAAGTTCGGCGACCAGGCGGCCTGGAAGGCCCACCTCGAGAAAGGCATGGACCACATGCTCGAAAATGCCAAAAAGGGGATCGGCGCCATGCCGCCGATGGGAATGTGCAACGGCTGCTCGATGGCCGAGCTGAAGGCCGCTGTCGAGTACTTGGCGGGAACCGCCAAGTAAGATTCGCCCTTGCCTCCCCCGGGACGAAAACGGTATGGTAAAGCCCTCCCGCGCAGCGGGAGGGCTTTATTTCTTGCGGAGGCTCAACCATGCCCCTCGACCCCGAACTGACCGACCAGCTGCGCCGGGTCCTCGCCGCAGTGGAACAGATCCTGCCGGCGGCGCTACCGGCCCTCGACTGGCAGGCCACCTGGGCGGCGAGCTGGCGCCGTCACTCCCTGGCCGGCACCCTGGAGCCGGCCGGCGAGCTCGACCCGATCCGGCTCGACGAGCTCCTCGGCATCGACAAGCAGAAGGCGATCGTCTGCGCCAACACCCGCCAGTTCCTGCAGGGGCTGCCAGCCAACAACATCCTCCTTTGGGGGAGCCGCGGCACCGGCAAATCGTCGCTGGTAAGGGCCATCCTCAACGCCTACGCTCCGCAGGGGCTGCGCATCATCCAGGTCGACAAGGATGACCTGCCAAGCCTGCCCGACATCTTTCACCAGATCCGCAGCCTCCCCTACCGTTTCCTCCTCTTCTGCGACGACCTTTCCTTCGAACCCGGAGAGAAGAGCTACAAGATGCTGAAGAGCGCCCTCGACGGCTCGGTCTACGCCGCCCCCGCCAATACCCTGATCTACGTCACCAGCAACCGGCGCTACCTGCTCCCCGAGTATCCAACCGACAACCTCGGCGCAAAAATGGTCAACAACGAGGTTCATCACGGCGAAGGGGTCGAAGAGAAGATCTCCCTCTCCGACCGCTTCGGCCTCTGGGTCGCCTTCCACGCCTTTTCCCAGGACCACTACCTTACCGTGGTCGCCCAGTGCATCGAACAGCTGGCGGCACGGCACAACACTTCCATTTCCTGGAATGCCGAACTGGAGCGCGCCGCTATCGCCTGGTCCCACGAGAAGACCAAGCGCTGCGGGCGAACCGCGTTGCAGTTCGCCCGCTACTGGGTCGGCCGTCACCTGCTTGCCGATTAGCTCAGATCGAAGAGAAGCAGTTCGGCGTCGTTCTCGGCTGCCAGCCGCAGCTGCGACTCGTTACTGAGTGCCGCGCCATCCCCTTCGTTCAGCTTCGTCCCGTTGACTTCACCCCTCCCCAAGATCACCTGTACCCAGGCGTGCCGCCCGCTCTTCAGTGCATAGTCCAGAGTCGTCCCGGCGTCAAGCCGACCGAGGAAAACTGAAGCATCCTGGTGGAGGCGGGCCGCGCCGTTGCTGCCCTCAGGGTTGAGAAGGGGCGTCAGGGCGTTTTGCGCCGCGCCGGAAAAATCCTTCATGACATAGCCGGGCTCGAGCCCTTCGCGGTCAGGCAGGATCCAGATCTGCAGCAGGTGGACCTCCTCGCTGTTCGAGGGGTTGACCTCGCTGTGGCGCACCCCGGTGCCGGCGGTGATCTTCTGCAGCTGATAGGGGCCGATCACTTCGCGGTTGCCGAGGTTGTCGCGGTGCTCCAGCGCCCCGCTCAGGACCAGAGTGAATATTTCCATGTCCTGGTGCGGGTGCAGTCCAAAGCCGCGTCCCGCTGCCACCCGGTCCTGGTTGATGACCCGCAGGGCGCGAAAGCCCATGTGCTCGGGGTCATGGTAGTTATGAAAGGAGAAGGAATATTTCGTATCCAGCCAGCTCTCCTGGTGACTGCCACGCTCGTTCGACTTACGGATGGTGATCATGGTTGCTCTCCCTTTCCTTGGGCTTGGATTGTTTCGATATCGAAATAATCCCGTAAAAAAATTTACGCCCTGCGCCCCAGTTTCTTCAACAGGCGCCCGAGTTCGTCCTGTTCTTTGGCGGTGAGGACCGAGAACTCCGCATCGACCACTTCAGCGTGGCGCGGGAAGAGATCTTCGATCAGGCTCCTCCCGGCGTCGGTCAGCTCGACCTTGACCTTGCGCCGGTCGCTGCCGCTGCGATCCCGGTTCACCAGTTTCCTGGCCTCCAGCGCATCGACGACCGCGGTGAGGTTGGCGTTGCTCTTGAGCACCTTCTGGCTCAGCTCCCCCTGGCAGAGCGACCCGAGATGACGGAGCGCTTCCAGCACGGCAAACTGGCTGTGGGTCAGACCGGCGTGGTGCAGGTGGCGGTGGATATGGGCCGTCGTCGTGTTGGTCGCCCGCATCAGCTTGACGTAGACTGCCAGGGCCTGTTTTTGCGATTCTTTTAGCCTGGACATCATGGTGCGTCCCATCATTGTTTCGATTTTAAATATTTCGATATCAAAGTACCATAACGGCAAAAACAGGTCAACTCCTTCCTAGTCAAGCCAGCTTAAACCCTGCTTATGGCGGCGACGCATCGCAAGGACACAGCTTGACAAGGACAGGGCAAAAGGTTAAACAGGACCCCGTTTTATTAATAATCTTCAACCCTGGCAGGAGGACTCCATGAACCAACTACCCCGTTTTCTCTGCTCCCTTCTCTTTGTCTGTCTCGCCGCACCGGTTTGGGCCGGCGATGCACCCGGCACCTGGAAGGATCAGGCAGAACTGGCCTACGTTGATACCAGCGGCAACACAGAAGTCACCACCCTGTCAGCCAAAAACCGGGTATCCTACCAATTCACTGACCAGATCGCGGGTCTGTGGCGGGTGGAAATTCTCAATGGCAAGAGTGATGGCGAGCGCAATGCCGAATCGTATTTTACTGAACTCCGGGGCGATTACGCCTACACCGAACGGCTTTACTACTACGCCAATGCCAGTTGGCTTAAAGACAGCTTTGCCGACATCGACTCACGAACTGTCGTCGGTGCCGGTTGTGGCTACAAATTCCTGACCGGCGCCAAGCACTTCCTGGTCGGCGAATCGGGCCTGACCTACACCACCGAGAAGTTCACAAACAGTTCCGACGATCAATACGTGGGGGGGGCGCCTGTTCGGTCAGTACGAATACCATTTCAACGACCGCACCAAGTTCACTCAATCCGCAGAGGCCCTTCTCGACCTGGAACAGATGAGCAATTACCTGCTCAACTCCGAAACGGCCTTCACCGCCGCGCTCAACAGCGTGTTTTCCATCAAAACCAGCTATGTCATCAAGTACGACAATGAAACGACGGGAGGCACCAAACATACGGATACCATCCTGGCGGCTTCTCTGGTCGCCAATTTTTAATCCGTATCGGCCCAGGGAAAAGGGACGCGCTCCTCATCACAGGCAGCGCGTCCCTTTTTTGAACCTGGCCTCCTCTGGCGGGGCGAGGGCATGCAGGTCGATTTCGACCACCTCAGGTTACAACCATCCGGGAACAAATTCCTTCCAGTCCTCTTGCTCACGGAACCTTGCCGCCTAGAAAAACCGCAGCGCCAGCACGTTGACCAGGCCGATCATCCCCCCGAGCAGCGCCCCGAAGAGGTTGATGTACTTGAACTGCTCCTCCATAATGCCGAGCAGCAGCCCCTCGACCTTGAGGATGTCGAGGGAGTTGACCTTCTCCTCGACCATGCGGGCGACGTTGAGGGTTTCGACCAGCGGCGGGACCTCCTTCTTGAGGATCTCGCCGATCTGCCGGCAGAGGCCGACCTCCAGTTCCTCGCGCACATCCGCCGGTACCCGCGCCGAGAGCTTGCCGAGGGGATGGCGAAAAAGCCACTCCTCGCTCTTTTCGGCCAGCAGCCGGGCGAGCGCCTCGCGGGCGGCCGGGGCGCGCAGCGCTTCGAGCAACCGTTCGGCGATCAGCTCTCGCAACGCCTCGACCCGGCCGTCGGGGAGAGCGCGACCAAGCAGGCTGCCAAAGGAACGGTCCTTGACCTGTTCGATCCCTTTTTCCAGCAGCGCCAGGGCGCTCTCGCTGGCGCGACGGCTCTGTACCAGGGCGACGGCGCGGTTACGGAGGAAGCGCCGCACCCCGGCGACCTTCTCGTAGGAGACCTTTTCCAGGTAGCTGGCCAGGGGCCGGTCGAGGAGACCATCGACCCGCTCGCGCAGCAGCGCCGCCACCTGGGCCTGGGTGCGCTCCTCGCGCAGCCAGCGGGCGATCTCCTCCCCCGCCTTGTCGAGAAACTCGGGGAGGCGATCATAGATCTTGTCGAGGTTGATGAAGCCGGCGAGGAGCCCGGAGAGGCCGCCGAGGGAGTCGAGGAATCCCTCGATCGCCTCCTTCCCCTTCACCACCAGCCGCTCGCGGAAGAGCGGATCGTAGAGGAGTCCGCCGAACTTCTCCAGCAGCGGCGGGACTTCCTTCTCCAGCTGCCCGAGCAGGAGCTCGACGAGATCGCCGGGGAGGAGCTCGCGCAGCGTCTTTTCCGAGGCGAACCACTCCTCGCTCTTGGCATCGACGAAGGCGGCGACGCCGCGGCTGACCTGCTCGGAGCCGAGGAACTCGCCGATCTTGCCGTCAAGATGGCGGCGCAGGCCGGCAGAACGTTCCGGGGTGAGGAAGCTCTCGAGGTCGCGGGCGAGGAGTTCGTCCCCCTTGCGTTGCAGATAGCCGCGCAGGGCGGTTTCGAATTCGGCGCTCTCGAGGTAGGCGAAGATCGCCTTCACCGCCTTCCAGCGCAGCAACTCGACCAGCTCGCGGAAGCGGCCGCGGAATTCGGCCGGGATCAGCTCCACCGCCGGGCCGAGGTCGCGATCGAGAAAACTGCCGAGCTTGTCGGCGACCGCCCCCTTGAGCTCGCGGCGGAACGTCTCCTTTTCCAGGGTGCGGCCGACATCGTCGGCGGTCAGCAGATGGCTGCCAACCATCTCGCCCATCTTCTGCGCCAGCTCGCCGCGTTTGGCGGGGATGATGCCGGGAGTGAGCGGCACGCGCAGCCCAAACAGGTGCCAGGGGCGCAGCGGCCGGAAGAGCATGCGAATGGCAATATAGTTGGTCACATAGCCGATGAAGGCGCCGATCAGGGGCGGCAGCAGGATCGGCAGCAACTGCTGGTAGGTCAAAGGGATGACTCCTCTGTAAAAAATTTTGGTAGCGGCGGCCGGGGCTTCCCAATATAACGTCATTCCGACGCCCGGACAAGCTCGGCAAGGGGCTCCTATCTGATATAGTTTAGCTTGACGTCAACGCTTGCCCAACGAGGAGAACCATGACGAACGACGGCCCAGGCGAAGCTGACCGCCTGGTCATCCGCGAGATGACCATCGACGACCTCTCCGAAGTCTTCCATATCGGCGAGGCGGTCTTCACTGCCGAATTCTCCCAGAGTCTCTACCGCACCTGGGACGAGTACGAGATCACCACCCTCTTCAACTCCGACAGCGAGCTCTGCCTGGTCGCCGAGCGGGACGACCGGATCGTCGGCTTCGCGCTGGGCACCACCGTCGAAAAGGCCAAGAGCGCCTGGAAGTACGGCTACCTGGTCTGGCTCGGGGTGCGGCGCGAGGGGCAGCAGGGGAAGGTCGGCCAGAACCTCTTCATCGAGCTCAAGCGGCGCATGCGCGAACAGGGGGTGCGGATGATCCTCATCGACACCGATGCCGACAACGAAGGGGCGATCCGCTTCTTTCGCAAGATGGGGTTCGGCAACGACCAGGAGCACGTCTACATGACCCTTAACCTGAGCCGCAAACGGCGCCGTACGACCAAGGCCAAGGAGAAAAAATCTTGAACGATTGCCAGGACCGGGTCTGGGCCGCCATCGATGCGACCCGCCTGCACCAGACCCTGATTGAAGCCCTCGACATCTATTCTCCTTCGGGGAAGGAGGAGGATATCCAGCTCTTCTTCGAGGAACGCCTGCTCGCGACCGGCTGCCGGCTGATCCGCCAGACGGTCGAGGAGGAGCGCTTCAACCTGCTGGCGACCATGGGCGACGGACCGCCACAGCTGCTGCTGGTCGGCCACGTCGACACCGTGCCGGCCTGGGACTGGGAGGAGTTCGGGGCGGTGGCGGAGGAAGGGATCATCCGCGGCCTCGGCAGCGCCGACATGAAGGGGGGGTGCGTGGCGATGGTCGAGGCCTGGCTGGCGCTGGCGACCCTCCCCGAAAAAGAGCGGCCGCCGGTCGGCCTGCTGCTGGTGGTCGGCGAGGAGGAGAACGGCGACGGCAGCAGCCATTTTCTCGGCGGGGAATGTCCTCCCTGGGTTGTGATCGGCGAGCCGACCGGCCTCACCGCCTGCCTGGCCCACTACGGCTACCTCGAGGCGGGCTTCGTTACCAGCGGCCGGCGCATCCACTCATCACTGCCGGAACTGGGGCACAACGCCGTCGAATCGATGCTGCGGGTCCTGCTCCACCTCGCCCGCGACCCTCTCTTCGACCGCACCGAATCAGGGGTGGTCTACTCGATCCGCGAGTTGAGTTCGTCTCGGGCCGGCTTCGTCGTCCCCGACCGCTGCGAAGCCTGGATCGACCTCCACCTGCCGCCGGCGATGGACCCGGAAGCGGTCGCGGCGACGATCCGTCGCCAGGCCGATAGTGCCCGCGAACTGGTCCCCGGACTCGACCTTGAGGTTGCTTTCGACTTCGCCTCACGCGGCTACGACCTCGGGCCGCAGCCGCAGCTGTGGGACGCGCTCGCCAGCATCTACCCGGGGCTCGGTCTGACCCTGCGCCGCGACGCCTTCCGTTCCCATTCGGACGGCAACCTCTTCTTTGCGGCCGGCGTCAAACCGCTGATCCTCGGCCCCGGTGCACTGGAGACCGCCCACACCCCCGACGAACAGACCAGTTTCGCCGATGTCGTCGCGGCGGCAAAAATTTACGCCGCCCTGGCGCTCGCCGTCAAGGGAGCAGGCTGAAGAACGGACTCCGTCTTGGATTTTTTCGATAGGGCATCCCCTGAGGGGTTCCTAGCCCAGGCATAATCCGATTTTTATCAGCTTTTATTCGAACCTATCCGCGAGAAACGCTTTTGCCTTGGTTTGGCCTGGCCGGGAGAAGACCAGGGCAAGACCAGGCTCAGGCCTGGTTGCGCGCGGAGCAAATCTGATCAGGTCGGATAAACTTCGGATCAGGCAAAGCCAGGAATCTTATTCACGCAACTCCACCGTGACTGCATACAATAAAGCCCCCGGTCAATCTCCGTGACTGGGGGCCGCCTCATCGCTCATCGCTCGTTATTGCCCGCTACCCCTCCATCTCGATCAGGGAGTGGTCGCCGATGTTCATCCGGCGCGGCGAACCGGCCAGGGTCACCGCATCGCCGAGGATGCTCCCCTCCAGGACCAGGGAGCGCACCGTGCTGTTGGCGTTGATGATCGAATCGCAAATCACGCTGTTCTCGACGACGCTGCCGGTCGCCACCGAAACGTAAGGCCCGATGATGCTGTTGCGAACCGTGACCCCGTAGCCGATATGGACCGGTTCGATCAGCACCGAATCGACGACCTCGCCGTGACAGTGATGGCGCCCTTCAAGGAGGTAGCGATTGGTTTCGAGCAGCGTCTCGGGCTTGCCGCAGTCGAGCCAGGCGTCGATCTCCGGAGCCCGGAACTTGAGGCCATCGGCGATCATTCGCATGAAGACGGCGGGGAGGTAATACTCCCCCTTGACCGTCTCGCCGGCGGCGATGGTCCGCTCGAGGTAGCCCATGAAGCCGGCCCCATCCTTGAGATAGTAGAGGCCGACCTGAGCGAGCCGGGAAACCGGGGTGTCCGGTTTCTCGACCATATCGACGATGAACTCCCCCGCGACGACGTTGACTCCGAAGCGCTGGTAATCTTCGACCTCTTTGGAGTAGATCAGACCGTCACAGTCGCTGCAAAGCTGGGGGATCCGGCCGAGGTCGGCGACAAAGATGGTGTCGTTGAAAACCACCAGGACATCATCGCCGGGAGCGATCCGCGGAGCTGCCAGGGCGACCGCGTGGGCGGGACCGAGACGCTCCTTCTGCACGATGTAGTGGCAGTTGAGCGCCGGAAAGCTGCGCTTCATGAACTCCTCGATCTGGCCGCCGTTTTCGTCGGTGATGAAAATATACTCGGTCACCGGCGCCTGGCTGAGGCGACTGACGATATGCTCGAGGACGGTCTTGCCGGCGACCTGGACCAGGGATTTGGCCTTGCTGATGGTGTGGGGGCGCAGCCGCGTCCCCTTGCCGGCCACCGGGAGAATGACTTTCATAAGAACCCTCCGTTAAAATGTAGGCTTGAAATGGACGGTGCGCTTCGGCTAGGGTAACGCCGCCGGCTCACACCCCTGTTCACCTTACCAGTACCGCCCCTGCCACCCTTCGAGGAGCAGCCATGAACGACCACCTGATTCGCATCCTGACCAGCGACGGTTCACTGCGGGCGGTCGCCGCCCTGACCACCAACCTCGCCGAGGAGACCCGCCACCGCCAGCAGACCGACCCGACCGCCACCGTCGCCATCGGCCGGGTGGTGACCGCCGCCGCCCTCCTCGGCAGCCTCCTCAAGGGAGCGCAGCGCCTGGCTTTGATCCTCGAGGGGAACGGGCCGCTGCGCCAGCTTTCCGCCGAATCGGATGCCCATGGCAACCTGCGCGCCACTCTCAAGGAGCCGGTCGCCGGTCTGCCGCCGAAAGAAGACCGCTTTGACGTCGCCGGAGCGATCGGCCGCGCCGGTTTTTTGCAGGTGGTAAAGGATCTCGGCCTGCGCGAACCGTATCGCGGCATGGTCCAGCTGGTCGCCAGTGAAGTCGCCGAGGACCTTGCCTGGTACCTGACCCATTCCGAGCAGGTCCCCTCCTCGGTCGGCCTCGGGGTCACCCTGGGCCCGGAAGCGGAGGTGAAAGCCGCCGGCGGTTTCCTGGTCCAGGCGATGCCGGGCTGCGACGAAGAGCTGCTGGCCCGTGTCGAGGAGCGCGTTCGCCTCCTGCCGCCGGTCAGCACCCTGCTCGCCCGGGGGGAGTCACCGGAACAGATCGTCGCCCGGCTCTTCGCGGGGATTCCCTACACGGTCCAGCTGCGCACCGAACTCGCCTACCGCTGTACCTGCCGCCGGGAACAGGTGCGCGCCATGCTCGCCACCCTCGACCCGGAAGAGCTGCAGGAGCTGGCCGCGGCCGGGGAGGAGGTAACCGTCACCTGTGAATTCTGCAAGGAACCCTACCGTTTTTCGGCCGCGGAGGTCGGCGAGCTCGCCGGTTCGTAGCGCAGCGTCAGCTCCAGGGGTGGACCGTCGCCCACCTCCGGAGTCAGCTGCAGGCGACTGGCATCGAGGCCACGGCGACGGAAATAGCGAGTCAGCAGTTCGGTCCGGGCGGTCGCCAGCTGCACGGCATAAGCGGCCGGCTCGGCGGCAGCGCGCACCCTAGCGGAAAAATAGAGCTGCGGGTAGGCAGCCAGCTGCGCCGCCAGCGGGTCGAGGAGTTCGGTGCCGCCGGCCAGCGGCAGGACGGCGCCGGCGCTGAACAGAATTTCGCCGGGATAACTCACCACCAGCGGCTCGGTGGTACTGAGAACCGCCCCGGGCAGTTGGCCAAAACTCAGGCGCAGGCTGTCGAGGTCGGGCCGCTCCGGCAGCGGGGCTTGCGGCGCCGACGGCACGCAGGCGACCAGGGTCAGGGTCAGCAGCAACAGGGCAAGCGATCGCAGCAGCATCGGTCTAACCTCCATATGGTCTCCGCGGGCGGGCTGGCGCCGAGTATAGCAGATGCCCGTCCCCCGGACCAGCCTCTAGGAGACTGTCGGACTATCCATGCGCCGACTGCAAATCCAGCTGTTCGGCCCAGATTTCGGCTCCTTTTTGACTCAAAGCTCTGGCTATGAGCCCGCAAACGAGCCGAAATCTGGTCTCAAACATCCGAATTTTCGCTTCGCCCCGCATAGTCCGACAGGCTCCTAGCGTCCTTCCAACCCCACCGGGTCACCCACCTTTTCCTCATCGATGCCGAGATCCTGCAGGCGCCAGAGCTTGGCGTAATGCCCGTCCCGGGCAAGGAGCTCGCTATGACTG
Organism: Desulfuromonas sp. DDH964; assembly: GCF_001611275.1. GTDB lineage: Bacteria > Desulfobacterota > Desulfuromonadia > Desulfuromonadales > DDH964 > DDH964. The sequence continues at coordinate 3,783,418 of NZ_CP015080.1, forward strand.
CCACTCTCGCAGATGCGGCCGCGGTGCAGCACGACGATGCGTCCGGCCTGGCGCGCGCTGCGCAGCCGGTGGGCGATCAACAGCATGCTGCACTCCGCGGGAAGGGCGCGCAGCGCCGTCGTCACCCGCCCCTCGGTGCCGGCATCGAGACGGCTGGTCGCCTCGTCGAGGATCAGCAGCCGGGGCCGCCGCACCAGGGCGCGCACCAGGCAGAGGAGCTGGCGCTCGCCGGAAGAGAGGTTACGGCCGCGCTCGCCGAGGCGGGCCCGAAGGCCACCGAGTTCGGCAACAGTTGTCGCCAGGCCGCAGTCGCCGAGGAGTTGCAGCAGGCCCTGATCGTCGCAGCTCCCCGTCGGGTCGAGGTTGTCGCGCAGGCTGCCGGCAAAGAGGAAGGGTTCCTGGGAGACCCAGGCGCAGCGTTCGCGCCAGGCGTCGAGGTCGAGCGCGGCGAGAGGCTGCCCGCCAACCTGGATCGTCCCCTGCTGCGGCCGGTAAAAACCGAGCAGGAGACGGCCGAGGGTGGTCTTGCCGCTGCCGGTGGCGCCAACCAGGGCGATCCGCTCCCCGGGAGCGATGACCAGATCGATCTCCTGCAGCGCCGGGGTCTCGCCGTCGTAGCTGAAACTGACGCGCTCAAGGCGGATTTCCCCATCATTGCCCGGAAGCGCGCTACCGCTCAGCTCCGCCGGCTGGTCGGCAAGATTGAAGATCCGCTCCAGGGAGGCGTTACTCGCCTGCACGATCGAATACTTGGCCGAGAGGTCGCGCAACGGCGCGAAGAATTTCTGCACATATTCGAGAAAGGCAACCAGGGTACCGAAACTGGCGACGCCGGCGATCACTTCGCCGCCGCCGCGCCAGAGCAGGGCGGCAATCGCCAGCGCGCCGAGAACCTCGACGGCGGCATAGAGGAAGGCGTCCCAGCTGATCACGCGCAGGGTGCTGGCGCGGTAGACCTCCTGCAGCCCGGCAAATTCCCTGAGGGTGCGCTCCTCCTGGCCGAAGAGGCGCACCTCGCCGATGCCGGCGATGCGTTCGGCGACGAAGGCGTTGAGGTCGGCCAGCCGCGCCCGCACCAGGCGCATGGCGCCGCGCATGCTGCGCCGGAACAGGAACAGGATGCCGAGCAGTGGCGGCAGTACCGCGAAGGCGACCAGCGAGAGGTGCAGGTCGAGCCAGAGCATGGCGGCGACGGTCAGGGCGAGGGTCAGCAAATCGCCGAGAGCGGCAACCACCCCCGAGCCGAAGAGCTCGCCGACATTCTCGACGTCACTGGTCAACCGGGTCACCAGCCGCCCCGAGGGGTGGTGATCGAACCAGGCCGCCGGCAGCCGCAGCAGGCGCGGGAACCCTTCGGCGCGCAGCGCCGCCATGATGCGCTGGCCAAGGGCCTGCACCAGGTAGCCCTGGACAAAGAGGAGGAGGCTCTCGAGGAGGACCGCGCCGAGCAGCAGTCCGCCCCAGTGGGGGAGCCGGTTCAGGGTGCCGGGGACAACGGCGTCGTCGATCAGCTGCATCACCAGCCACGGCTGCGCCAGCTTGGCGGCGCTGATCAGCGGCAGCAGCAAAAGGGCGAACAGGGCGCTGCCGCGCCAGGGTCGCATCAGCCCGAGGTAGCGCCGGAAGAGGCGCCAGTCGAAATGACGGCCGCTGATTTCGTCCCCGGCGGGGAACCCGTGGGGGGTCATGGCGCCACCTCCAGGGCATCCTGCAGCTGCTCGCGGCGGAAAAGGCGGGCATAGAGACCGTCGGCGGCGAGGAGTTCGGCATGGCGGCCGCACGCCACCAGGCGCCCCCGGTCGAGGACCAGCACCTGCTCGACGCCGGCGAGGAGCGATACCCGGCTCGAAACCAGCACCACCGTCCGCCCCGCCAGCTTTGGTCGCAGCCGCGCCCAGACCCGGCGCGCGGTGACGGCGTCGAGGTGGCTGAAGGGGTCGTCGAGGAGCCAGAGGTTGCCGTCGCGCGCCAGTGCCCGGCCCAGGGCTACCCGCTGCCGCTGCCCGCCGGAAAGGCTGACCCCCCCCTCCCCGACCGCCGTGGCAAAACCGGCCGGCAGCTCCGTAAGATCGCTGTCGAGGGCGACGGTTGCGGCAATCTCGGCAAGGAGCCGCTCGTCCCCGGCCGGGTCGGCGTAGAGCAGGTTCTGGCGCAGGCTGCCGGAGAAAAGGCGCCCCTCCTGGGGGACCATCGCCAGCCGGCGGCGGTGGGCGCGCAGATCGAGCCGGGCCAGGTCCTGGCCCGCAATCAGGAGGGTGCCAGCCGCCGTCGGGTAGAGCCCGGCGATAAGCCGCAGCAGGCTGCTTTTGCCGGACCCGGTCGGCCCGGTAATGCCGACCAGGGAGCCGGCCGGAAGGTCGAAAGCGAGATCCTGCAGAACCGGGCGCTCGCCATAGGCGAAGCTGAGTTGGCGGGCGCTGAGGGACGGCGCCCCCGCCAGCGGCGGCTCGCCACCGGCCGCCTCGGTGCGGGGGGCGGCGAGGATCGGCTGCAGCCGTTCGCTGCTGGCTCGGGCCCGCTGCAGCAGGGTCAGCACCCAGCCGAGCAGGGTAGTGGGCCAGGCAAGCTGCACCAGGTAGGCGTTGAAGGCGACCAGCTCGCCGAGAGAGAGCTCACCGCCGACCACCAACCGGCCACCGAAGTAGAATGCGAGCAGGGTGCTCAAGGGGCCGATCACCGTCATCACCGGCAGCACCAGCGCGCGCAGCCGGCTCAGGGCGAGGTTGCGCTCCAGGTAGCTGGCGTTGCGGCGGTCAAACTCGCGCCCCAGGTGATCGCGCAGATTGTAGGCACGCACCACCGCCTGGCCACTGACCGCCTCCTCCACCGCTTCGCTGACCAGTCCGAGCCCCTCCTGGACCTCGCTGGAGCGCTGCAACAGCGAGCGGCTGAGCCGCTTGACCAGCAGCAGCAGGAGCGGATAGGGGAGAAGACCGATCAGGGTCAGCCACGGCGCCAGGCGCAGCAGCATGACCAGCGAGAAGAGATAGACGAGCGCCGCGTCGCAGAGGGTCAACAGGCCGAAGCCGGCCATCATCCGCAGGTTGGCGAGGTCGTTGGTGAAGCGCGACAGCAGGTCGCCGGTCCGGTGGCGGTCGAAAAAGGGGGTCCCCTGGTCGAGCAGCCGGGAGAGGAGATCCTGGCGCAGGTCGACTTCAACGTAGCGGGCGGTGTGGAGAAACCGCAGCCGCGACAAAACCCGGGCCGTTCCCCGGGCGAGGGCGGCGGCAGCCATCAGCCCGGCGGCGACCGCCACCGCCTGCCAGTTGCCGGCGGCGGCGCCGTCGATACCGCGCTGGAGGAGCCAGGGGATGGTCATCGCCAGCAGGTTGGTCAGCACCAGCCAGAGCAGGCCGGCCAAGAGGAGCCGCCGGTAGTGGCGCCAGTAGGGGAGGAGAAAGGTCAGGACGGTCATCGCGGCTCGGCGGCGTCGCGCCGGCTGCCAAAGACCGGATGGCGACGCAGGGTTTCGAGGAGGAGATCGGCGGCGATGCCGTTGGCGATTCCGGCGCCGAGGGCGAAGAGTAGGAAGTAGGGGTAGAGGCTCCAGAGCTGCGGGGTGCGCACCAGCAGCAGCCAGGCGACCAGCAGCTGGCCGGTGGCATGGCCGGCGGCGCCGAGGGCGCTGACCCCGACCGGACCGAGATGGCGGCCGCAGAGGGCCCGGCTCCCCGTCATCAGGGCGGTGGCGGCGATGCCGCCGGCGAGGGAGAGGAAGAAGCCGGGGGCGAAGAGATTGCCGAGCAGCAGCGACCCAACGCCGATGCGGGTCAGCGCCACCGCCCAGGCGGCGCGGCCGCCGTAAAGGAAGAGGGCGACCAGGGTCAGGATATTGGCGAAACCGAGGCGGAACCAGGGGGCCGGCGAGGGGAGGAGCGCCTCCACGGTATGCAGGGCGACGGCGAGGGCGGCGAAGAGGGCGAGAAAAACCCGGCGCCGCCAGCGCTCGAGTTCGAGCGGATCAACGGCTGAGGAGGTCATAGCCCTCCCCCGCCGCGGCAGCGCCGCCGTCGATGCGCACCAGCAGGCCGTTAGGAACGCAGGCCAGAAGTTCCCCGGCGCGCTCGATGCGTCCCATGCCGATGCAGACCTTACGCGGACAGGGGGAATCCTCGATACAGACGCGCCCCTGGTGAATCGCGAGCCGGGTAATGCCAATGCGGCCGTTCAGTTCCACCCTCCGCTCCTGGTCGAGGGGGGCAGTGTAGATCACCTTGCCGTCGCGTTCGACCAGCAGCCGTCGCCCCGGCGGACCGGGGCGCAGCCAGACCAGCAGCAGAGCGCAGAGGAGAAGGAGCAGCGCCACCACCAGGCGATCGAGGGGGCGGGTGCGGCGCCAGGCGCCGCTCAGGGCCATGTCACCCTGCCCGCCAGCCCCGGGCTGGTGACGGTGGTGCCGTCGGCGGCGACGATCAGTCCCTCAACTCCCGGAAAGCGGATAAGGAGTTCCAGTCCCTGCTGCGGGCCGAGGACGAAGACCGCCGTCGCCAGGGCATCGGCGAGCATCGCCGTCGGGGCGACAATCGTCACCGCCTGGCAGCGCCGCGCCGGTTGGCCGCTGGCGGGATCGAAGAGGTGATGATAGCGTACCCCGTCGCGCTCGAAGAAACGCTCATAGTCGCCGGAGGTGACCACCGCGGTGTCGGCCAGCGCCAGGGTGGCGAGGATCGCTTCGTCGTTGCGCGGATGCTGGATGCCGATGCGCCAGGGGCGATCACCGTGGTCGCCGAGCAGGCGCATGTCGCCACCGGCGTTGACCGAGGCGTGGCTGACACCGGCCGCCTGCAACAGTGCCGCGGCGCGATCGACGGCGTACCCCTTGGCGATGCCGCCGAGATCGACTTGCAGGTCCGGGGCACTCTTGCTGACCGTTCGCCCCGCCAGTTGCAGGTCGCCGGGACCGGTAGCGGCCAGGGCCCCCGCCAGCTCCTCCGGCGTTGGTACCCGCGGCGTTTCCCCCTCGATATTCCAGAGCGCCTTGAGCCGCCCCAGCCCCATGTCGAAGGCGCCGCCGCTCGCTGCTGCGACCTGCAGGCCGCTGGCGATGACCGCCGCCGTCTCTGCCGTTACCGCCAGCGGCGTGGTGGCGGCGGAGAGACGGGCGACGTCGCTCTCCGGACGGTAGGGGGACATCAACTCATCGATGCGGGAGATCTCGGCAAAGGCGCGCTCGACGGCCTGCTCCAGCACCGGCTGCGCCGCCCCGAAGGCGGTTATTTCGACCACCGTCCCCATGATGATGCGGCTGCGCCGCACCTCGGCCGCAGGCCCGGAGCGGTCCGGGCAGCCGGTCAGGGTGGCGCAGAAGAGGAGGAACAGTAGGCCATGGAGAAGGCGGGAGGGGGGCACGAACACCTCGCGGGAATGGTGCCGGGGGCGGCCGAAAGCGAGGCCGTTCAGCGCTCGGCGGCGACGATTTCGCCGATCAGGTCATATTCCGAAGAGTCGGTTACCTTGAGCGGCACGATGCTGCCGATCTCCGCCTCGCCGGCAGTGATGTAGACCAGGCCGTCGACGTCGGGAGCCTGGCGCAGGCTGCGCCCGCGCAGCAGCAGCTCGGTCTCCTCGCTGTACCCTTCGACCAGGACCGGCTCGATGCGCCCGACCAGCGCCCGGTTCTTGCGGAAGGAGACCCGGCTCTGCGCTTTCATCAGCTTCTGGTAGCGGGCCTTCTTGACCCGTTCGAGGACCTGGCCGGGGAGTTTGGCGGCGCCGGTCCCTTCTTCGCGCGAATAGCGGAAGACGCCGACCCGTTCGAAGTGCCCCTCCTCGACGAAGGCGAGGAGCTTGGCAAACTGGGCGTCGCTCTCGCCGGGGAAGCCGACGATGAAGGAGGTGCGCAGGGTGGCATCGGGGATCCGGCTGCGGATGCGCTGCAGCAGGCGGCGGATTCCCTCCTCGTCGACGCGGCGGTTCATCAGCGCGAGGATTTCGTCGTCGACATGCTGCAGCGGGATGTCGAGATAGTTGCAGATCTTCTCTTCGGCGGCCATCAGGTCGAGGAGTTCGTCGCTGATGCCGTCGGGATAGGCATAGAGCAGGCGCAGCCAGGTCAGCTCCTCGATCTTCACCAGCTCCTGCAGCAGGGTTTCGAGGCGGGCGCCATCGTGGCGGTCCTGGCCGTAGGCGGTGACGTCCTGGGCGATGAGGTTGACCTCGCGGACCCCGTCTGCGACCAGGCGCCGGACTTCGGCGACGACCGATTCGATGCTGCGCGAACGCAGCGGCCCGCGCAGCTGGGGGATGACGCAGTAGGAGCAGAAGTTGTGGCACCCTTCGGCGATCTTGACGTAGGTCGAATAGAAGGGGGAGGACTTGACCCGTGGCGTGGTGTGATCGTAGAGATACTCGGGGAGACCCACCTCCTGGCGCGGCGTAGCGCCGGGGAGGGTCGACTCGATCAGCTCGACCAGGCGCGGGGCGTCGCTGGTGCCGATGAAGAGATCGACTTCCGGCAACTCCGTCGAGAGTTCATCGCGATAACGCTGGGGGAGGCAGCCGGAGACGACCAGCAGCTTGCAGCGGCCGTTTTTCTTGTAATCGGCGACTTCGAGGATCGTTTCCACCGATTCTTCCTTGGCGTCACCGATAAAGGCGCAGGTGTTGACGATGATCACGTCGGCCTGGGCCTCGTCGGTGACGATCTCGTAACGATCGACCGGCAGATGCCCGAGCATCACCTCGGCATCGACCAGGTTCTTTGGGCAGCCGAGGCTGACCAGGCTTACTTTTCGTTTCATGGTGCTCCCAATTTCGGAAATTATGGATTTTGAATTGTGACTGTTGAATTCAATTCAAAATCCAAAATCCAAAATTCAAAATTGTTTTCTAGCTTCTCATGTTGACGAACTGCAGTTCGATCTCGAGGTCCTCGCCCTTGAGGGTCTGGATCACCTGCTGCAAGTCGTCGATCTGCTTGGCGCTGACCCGCACCTGGTCATCCATGATCTGCGGCTGGACCTTGAGCTTGGTCTCCTTGATCCGCTTGATGACCTCCTTCGCCTTCTCCTTGTCGATCCCCTGGACAATACCGATCCGCTGGCGAACCGCGCCCCCCGAAGCTGCCTCCTTCTTGCCGTAATCGAGGTTCTTGGGCGAGATGTTGCGGCGCACCAATTTTCCTTTCAGGATATCGATGATCGCCTGCAGTTTGTAGTCGTCGGCGGCGAGGATCAGGATGGCATCCTTCTCCAGGGTGACCTCGTTGTGGGTCCCCTTGAAGTCGTAGCGCTGGGTGATCTCCTTGACCGCCTGGTTGACCGCATTGTCCACTTCCTGCATGTCCACCTTGGACACGATGTCAAAGCTCGGCATCGCACACCTCCTGCAAAAATTCGTCAGGCGAGCCGATAGGCCCGCGGAATCGAAGACTTATAGCATGAAAGCGCCCCGGAAGGGAAGTCCCTGCCCGGGGCGCTGCCATTTTGCCTGGCAAAAGGTCACTCAGAAACCCATCCCCTGACCGCTGGGACGCACCACGTCGACCCCGGCGGGCATGATGAAGCGGAAATCGAGATCGCCGAGGCCACGATTGATACGGATATCGCTGAATTCGATCAGGGTGCTGTTGCCGCCCGGATCGAAGACGGTGCTGGAAAGGAGCGGCAGATAGCCGCCGGTGCTGCCGCTGCGGGTAAAGGCATCGACCGCCCGGCGATCGACCACGATCAGCATCCGCGCGATCAGCGGCGACGCGCGGCGCGGCGTCATCTCCAGTACCCAGTTCCCTTCCCGGTCGCGATTCTCCGACGCCCAGCCGATGCTGAAATCCCGGCTCAGGTTGCCGAGCCCGGTGAGGAAGGTGAGCGGATCGTTGGCATCGGTGCGGTTGACGATATCGATGTCGGACTGGATCACCTGGCGGTTCTCCGGCAGATAGACCCACATCGTCCTGCCATCGGAGACGATCTCCTGGTCGGTCGGCTCGAAATACTCCCAGCGGAATTGGGCCAGGGGGGGATGCCCCTGGCGCTGGACGAAGCGCACGGCGACCCGGCCGCGACCGCGTTGGGTCCGTTCGAGAGAGGCGATTCTCGATTCCTGGAAAAAGTCTCCCTGGAAATCATGGATCGCCGTCGCCTCGGGAGCGCTGGCCTGGAACGGACTTTCCAGGGTGTTGATCACCTCGGAAAGGCCGGCGGCCCGGACAGTTCCGGCACAGATAAAGAGCACGGCAACCAGCAACGGCAGGAGCAGGACTGTTCGTTTCATGGTGGATCTCCTTGGACAGATGGCGAATCAGAAAATTATTTCCCCCTCGCGCCCGCGCACCGCTTTGACGCGAACCTCGCCACTGGCGATATCGAACTCGACGGTGCGGCCGAAGTTACCGCCGACATCCTCGGCCAGCAACGGGATTCCGAGAACGGCAAGGGTCTCGCGGGCGCTGCGGATATTGCGCGGACCGACCGCGTTGTCCGGGTCTCCCAGCAGCGGCTCGAACATGTTGGCGCCGCCGAAGATCTTTGCCCCGAGCCGTTCCCGCGCGGCCCCGCGGGCGAGGAGATCGTTGATCATCAGCTCGATTGCCGCATCGACGAACTTGGCGGGGCGGGCGTTGTCGGCGGCGTGACGTGGCGACGGCAGCAGGGTATGGGCGAGGCCGCCGATGCGGAACTCGGGGTCGTAGAGGGCGATCGCCAGGCAGGAGCCGAGCCCGTAGGTCACCAGCTTTGCCGGCGGCACGGCGATGCGGAATTCGGATATGCCGACGCTGAGCCGTTCGGTCATGGTCACCCCCCGACCGCATCGAGAATCAGCGAAAGGGAAGAGGCATCGGGGAGGAGAAAAAAGTGCCCCTTGATCAGCTCCTGCTGCGGATTGGCGCCATGGAACTCGGTCTCCACCATCAGCGCCAGGTCGCCGGCCGCCGAGAGTTCGATCAGGACATGGTCGACTACCGCACCGGCCATGTCGCAGGCGAGCAGCGGAATCGACGGAATCAGCGTCAGGTGGAGCAGGTTCCCCATTGCGCTGAGATAGGCCGAGGCGAGAATATTGCCGACCTCCTTCATCGTCGAGGCACCCAGTTCGTCGAAGAGCAGCCCTTCCGCTTCGCTGCCGAGCAGACGCTGCAGCAGGCGCTGGGCGCTGTCGCGCGGGAAGATCAGCAGGATATTGCCGCGCGCGTCCCCGAGTACCCGCAGGGTGATGCCGGCAACCACCTTCTCCGCACCACCGAGGAGTTCGGGAACCTGGCCGATATCGGTCACCGTCACCCGCGGCACCCGCAGGTAAACCGTCTCGCCGATCAGCTGCGACAGGGCCGTCGCCGCATGCCCCATGCCGATATTACTGATCTCCCGGAGGGCGTCGAGTTGGTTTTCATTCAGCAGGGGAAAGCTCATTTGGCCTCTTCTGGGTGCGGGCCGCGACCGGCACCGGGACGGGTTTCCAGCAGGGACTGCGGGTCGAGCAGGAAAACGATATGGCCATCACCGAGTATTGCCGCTCCGGAGAGCCCGGCGATCTGGTTGAGGGGAAATTCGAGCGCCTTGACAAAGACTTCCCGTTGGCCGGCGAGGCGATCGACCACCAGGCCGACGCGGCGCCCGCGCAGCTCGGTGATCACCATTTGCACGCCGCCGCCGGGAGAAGCCGGCGGCAGACCGAGGATCTTGTGCAACGAAAGGAGGGGGACCACATCCTCGTCGAGGCGGATGACCAGTTGCCGGCCTGAAGAGCGCACCTCGTTGCGGGGGACTTCGAGGGTACGCACCACGCGGGTGATCGGGATTGCCAGGGTCTGGCCGCCGCAGGTGACCAGCAGCACCTGGATGATGGCGACCGAGAGCGGCAGCTGGAGGATGATCCGCGTTCCCGCGCCGGGCTGGGACTGGATATCGAGGAGACCGCCGAGATTCTCCACCGCCGACTTGACGACGTCCATGCCGACGCCGCGCCCCGAAGTCTCGGTCACCACCGGGGCGGTGGAAAAACCAGGGTGACAAACCCACTGCAGGACGTCGCGGTCACGCAAGCTCTTGACCTGGGCCGGGGAAAGGAGTCCCTTCTCCAGGATCTTGCGGCGGATCAGGGCCGGGTCCATGCCGCGGCCGTCGTCGGCGACCTCGATCAGCACCAGGTCCTTCTCGCGCCAGGCCCGTACCGTCACCTTGCCCTGGCGGTCGATGCCATGGTCAACGGCGTTGCGCACCATGTGCACCAGGGGATCGGCGAGCTCCTCGAGGATCGCCCGGTCGAGCTCGACCTCGTCCCCCTCGACCTGCAGCACGATCTCCTTGCCGGTTTTCCGGGCCAGGTCGCGAACCACGCGCGGCAACCGCCCGGTGATGCTCTCGACCGGCATCATCCGGACCTGGAGGACATGATGGTGGAGATCGGTGAGGAGACGGGTGAGCTGGCCGATGCCGTTCTTGACCTCTCCCCACTGGCTGTTCCTGGCCGCCCCCTGCAGCATGTAACGATTGGTAATCAGCTCGCCGGTGAGGTTGATGAAGCGATCGAGCAGCTCGGTACGGACCCGGACCGTGCGCGGGCCTTCCTCCCGGCGGGAACTGCTCTCCCGGCGCCGGTCGGCGCCGAATTCGACGCCGGCGACATCAGGCATGCTGCGCAACCGGGCCTCGATCTCATTGCGCGGCAGGTCGGCCACCAGCCAGGCAGAGAGCTTGCCGACAGGGCCGCCGCGTTTCAATTCATCGGCGTTGGGTAAACTCGCCTGCAGGGAACCGCAGTTGGCCAGCTCCCGCAGCAGCAGGATCGCCCGGGCGGCCGGGGCGGCTGCGCCCTCGGCCAGGGTAACGGTGATGTGCAGGGCCTCCCCTTCACTGTCGGTCGGAGTCGGCAGCGCCGCTGCCGCCGGCGGAGGAGCGGCAGCAGCAGGGGTGACCGGCGTGGGAGGCGTAGCGGCAGGTGTTGCGGCGGCCCCGGCGAGAAAGCTCTCAATCTCCCGCTCCGCCCGTTCGGCGGTGATATCTTCGACCAGTCCTTCGAGCAGATCGAGGCCCGCCAGCATCCGATCGATCGCCTCGGCGCTGATCCCCCCCCCCTTGCGGATCGAATCCATCAGGTCTTCAAGGTGGTGAGCGAGGCTGGCGGTGACCGTGTACCCCATGGAGGCCGCCATCCCCTTGATCGAATGCGCCTCGCGAAACAGGGAGTCGATGCTCTCCTTGTCCGTCGGCGCCTTTTCGAGCTGGAGCAGCAGGCGGCTCATGTTCTTGAGATGTTCCGCGGTTTCGCTGAGAAACATTCCGCGGTATTTGGACATATCCATGGGTAGGAATCCAGAATTACGAAATCATTTCAAACGGCAAACAGGGCGCCGCAAAAATCTTCACCCCTGGCCGGCCACACGTCGAACCACATCGAGGACCCGCTCCTCCTTGAAGGGCTTGACGATGAAGTCCCGCGCCCCCGATTGCACCGCCTCGACCACCAGGGCATCCTGGCCCAGGGCACTGCACATGATGACGCAGGCCGCAGGATCTCCCGCCGTGATCTCCTGCAACGCCTCGATTCCGCTCTTCAACGGCATGACGATATCCATCGTGACCAGGTCGGGATGCAACTCGCGGTAGCATTCGACGGCCTCGACACCGTTGGCCGCTTCGCCGACGACCTGGTGCCCGGCCCGGAGAAAGATATCCTTGAGCATGTTGCGCATGAACAGGGCATCATCGACGATCAGTACTCTCAAACCCATCGGTTCATCTCCTCCACGTTTTCCCTCAATGCGTTTCCAGGCTCGCCAGCAGGCGTGCCAGGTCGAGCATGTTGATCATATCCCCCTGGTGATTGAAGACTTCGCGGATATACGCCTCCCGTTCCCGGTCCTGCAGATAGGGAAGCATTTTTTCCCGCTCCAGCGCCAGGATTCTGCCGACGGCGGTCACGCCGAGACCGAGGGGACAGGTCGCGGCCGGCAACACGATGACCCGCCGGTCCCGTTGCGAGGCTTCCAGACCGAGATACCCGGCGAGGTCGAGCACCGGCAAAATCGTGCCGTGAAAGTTGATCGCGCCGAGGTAGCCGGCCGGCGCCAGCGGGATGTAATCGAAGTCGGGGGCCTCGACGATCTCCTGCACATCGGCGACCTCAAGGCCGTAGAGCTCTTCACCGAGACGAAAGGTCAGGGTCAGGTCCATGGCGGCCTCAGCCCCGTTCGCTGCCAAGCTGGAAGCGTCGTACCGCGTCGAGCAGCTGGTCGGCCAGGGCCGAGAGGTCCTGGGCCGAGTGGGCCATTTCTTCCATGGAGGCGGTCTGCTGCTGGGTCGCCGCCGAAACCTCCTCGGTCGCCGCAGCGTTGTCGGCCACGACCTTGGAAATCTCGTCGATCGCCTCAACCATCTTGCCGGCCCCTTGCGTCTGCTTCTGGGAAAGTTCGGCGATGCTGGTCGCCTTGGTCTGGGTATTGGCCGCCGTCTCGATAATCTGGTCGAAGGCGGTCACCGTCGAATCGAGGGCGGTTCGGCCGGCGTCCATCTCGACCATGGTCTGCTTCATCGAAGCCTGCACCTGCCCTCCCTGCTCACGGATCGCTTCGATCAGACTGGTGATCTCGCCGGCCGATTCGCTGGTCGAATCGGCCAGTTTGCGGATCTCCTCAGCGACAACGGCGAAGCCACGGCCGTACTCGCCGGCCCGCGCCGCTTCGATGGTCGCGTTGAGAGCCAGCAGGTTGGTCTTCTGCGCGACCCCGGTGATGACGTCGACGATCTTGCCGATCTTCTGGACCTGGAGGCCGAAAGAGACGATCTGCTGGCCGTTGTTCTCCACCTCGACGAGAATGTGACGCAGCTTTTCGGTGGTGACCCGGGCGGTCTCGCCCCCCCCCTGGGCGGTTCGGGCGGTTTCGTTGGCGGCGGCGACCACCTTCTTCGCCGCCCCGGCGATCAGCTCGACGGAGACGGCCATCTCCCGGATCAGGCGCGAGGAACGTTCGACCATTTCGGCCTGGGTTTCCGCCCCGCGGCTGATCTGCTCGACGGTGTTGGAGACTTCATGGCTCGATGCGGTCATCTCCTGCGAGGTGGCGGAGAGACCCTGGGCCGCCTCGGCAACCTTGTTGGCGGAGGTGCGGATGGTGCCGACCAGGTCGCGCAGGCTCTCCACGACACGGTTCAGGGAACCGGCGAGATCGGCGGTTTCATCCGGAAAGGCGCTGCCGCGCAGGCGGATCGCCTTGGAGAGGTCACCGAGGCTGAGGCGCTCGGCCGCCTCCGAGAGGTGGCGGATGTTGGCCGTGAACGCCTTGGAAAAGGCCCACCCGAGCAGCAGGCCGACCAGGATCGCGCAGCCGATGCTGACCAGCTGCTGCCAGGCTTCGGGGATACCGAGATGGGGGACGAGCTGGTTGAGCAGCACGATAGAGCCCACCACGATGATAAATCCCATGATGAATTTGTAGCTGATTTCTACACGCATCGATCCACTCCTTCGCAAGACAGCTTCACTGGCAGGCAATTCTCATTGGCATTGACCGGGGCCGGGGCTCAGGGGGCGGGTAGAGAGCGGTAGATCCGCTCCTCCGGGTATTCGGCGGCAAAGCGTTGCCGAATCTCGCCGAGCAGGGTTTCCGCCCGTCCCAGGACCAAATACCCTCCCGCACCCAGGGCGTCAGCGAAGCGCCGCAGGATTCGCTCCTGGTCACCCCGGGAGAAATAGATCAGCACGTTGCGGCAAAGGATCAGGGCGGCCCTGGGGTAGGCCCCCTCGCCGAGGATATCCTGCTGTTGGAACTTCACCCGCTTGCGGATCTCCTCACGCAGGCGCAGCCCACGCCCCTCGGCCACGAAACAACGCTCCCGCATTGCCGCCGGCACCTCACCGAGGCGCTGCTCGTCGTAATAGCCGGCCGCCGCCTGGGCCAGGGCCGGAGCGCTGATGTCGCTCCCCCAGATTTCGATCTCCAGGTCCTGGACCGGCAGCGCCTCGACCAGCAGCGCCAGCGAGTAAGGCTCTTCGCCACTGGCACAGCCGACACTCCAGAGCCGCAACCGGCGTTCGCCGGCGGCGCGGGCGTTTTTCACCAGGGCAGGCAGGACCTCCTGCTGCAGGGTCTGGAAGGTGGAGGGGTTGCGAAAGAACTGGGAGACGTTGATGGTAATGGCCGCCAGCAACGGGTCCAGTTCACTCTCATTATGCTCCAGCCAAGCCAGATAGGGGAGCGCCGCACTGAAGCCGCAGGCCCGCACCCTGGCCGCGATCCGGCGCTTGACACAGCGGTCCTTGTACATACCAAGGTCGAAGCCGCGCCGGGCCAGCAGCAGCTCGCGCAGACGATCAAACTCGGCGTCGGGGAATTCGCTGCCGACAAAGGGTACATGATTTGACGACGGATCTCGCAACAGGCCCCCCAGGCAATCTCAAAGCTAGCAAACATCGGTCCAACGACCGTAGCACCCGCCCTTCCGGCGCCGGGGTTGCTAACCCTGGCCGGAAAAGTGATTGAATCCTCGCGGCTGCATCGGGCGGATGCCACCCTCCCGGTCTTTCACCAGCAGGCCGCCATCTGGCGGCGTAACCTGGCCGATGCGGCTGACCGGCAGTGACCAGTCGCGCACCAGTTCGGCAAGCCGTTCCTCGTGGTGCGGGGCGACGGTCAGCAGCAGTTCATAATCCTCGCCGCCGGCGAGCACCAGGTCAAAAAGTTCCGGCGCCTGCCGCAGCCGGGCTTCGGTTGCGGCCGATAGCGGCAGAGTGGCGGCGTCCAGCAGGGCCCCCGCGTTCGCCGCCGCCAGGATATGGCCGAGATCCGCGAGCAGACCGTCGGAGAGATCGATCATCGCCGTCGCCAGTCCGCCCGCGGCGAAGCTGCGCCCCGCGGCACTGCGCGCCGTGGGGCGATGGTGCCGCGCCAGCAGTTCCGGGTCGGGAGGTCGCCCCTGCTGCAGGTCGAAGAGCGCCAGGGCACTGTCGCCGAGGGTTCCGGTGACGTAGATGCCATCCCCGGGAGCGGCCCCGGAGCGCCGCACCAGCTCCCCCGGCGGAATGCTCCCCGCGGCGGTGACCGAGATCAGCAGCGGCCCCGGCGACCGGCAGGTATCGCCGCCGGCAAGGGTCACCCCGTATTCGTCACAGGCGGCGCAAAATCCCTCCATCAGGTCGTCGAGGTCGGCCAGGGGGAGGGTCGTGGGAATACCCAACCCAAGCAAGAGGAAGTGGGGCGTGCCGCCCATGGCCGCGATATCGCTGATATTGACCGCAACGCTCTTGCGGCCGAGATCGGCCATGCCGGTCCAGTCGCGGCGGAAATGCACCTCCTCGATGAGCAGATCCTTGCTGGTCAGCAGCAGCTCCCCGGCCGGGAGCTGCAAGGCCGCGCAGTCGTCGCCGATCCCCAGCAGCACCCCGCGCCCGTCCCGTACTCCGCTCCGGATGCGATCAATGAAACCGAACTCGCCGAGGTCCTTCAGCTTCATGCCGGATCGACCAGCGCCGCGGCCAGGACCTCGTCCATCGTCCGCACGCTGACGAAGTTCAGCTTGCTGCGCAGGGGGCGCGGGATCTCTTCCAGGTCCTTGAGGTTGCGGTGCGGAATGATGACGGTACTTATGTGGGCCTGGGCGGCGGCCAGAACCTTCTCCTTGAGGCCACCGATCGGCAGCACCTTGCCGCGCAGGGTGATCTCGCCGGTCATCGCCACATCTTTGCTTACCCGCCGGCCGGAGAGGGCTGAAATCAGCGCCGTCGCCATGGTCACCCCGGCGCTCGGGCCATCCTTGGGAATCGCGCCGGCCGGAACGTGGACATGGATATCCCGGGTTTCGAAAACCGCCGGATCGATACCGAGCTCATCGGCATGGGTACGGGCATAGGAGAGGGCGGCCTGGGCGCTCTCCTTCATCACCTCGCCGAGATGCCCGGTCAGGGTCAGGGTCCCCTTCCCTTTCATGGTGTTGACTTCGACGTAAAGGATTTCGCCGCCGACTTCGGTCCAGGCCAGGCCGGTAGCGAGCCCCGCCTCGTCCTCGCTGCGTTCCTCCTCCGGAAGATAGCGGGGCTGGCCGAGAAAGCGGGCGATGGTGTTCTCGCTGACCCGGATCGCCTGCTTCTTCCCTTCCGCGAAGCGGCGCGCCACCTTGCGGCAGATGCTGCCGATTTCCCGTTCGAGGTTGCGCAGCCCGGCCTCCGCCGTATAGCCGGTAATCAGGCGCAGCAGGGCGTTGCGGGAGAAGACCACCGCCCCCTTCTTCAGGCCGTTGGCTTCGAGCTGGCGCGGGACCAGGTAGCGGTTGGCGATGAAGACCTTCTCTTCGGCGGTGTAGCCGGCGAGGCGGATCACCTCGAGGCGGTCCTTGAGGGCCGAGGGGATCGGGTCCATGACATTGGCGGTCGCCACAAAGAGCACCCGGGAAAGGTCGAAGGGAAGATTGATGTAGTGGTCCGAAAAGGCGTGGTTCTGCTCCGGGTCGAGGAGTTCGAGGAGGGCCGCCGAGGGATCGCCGCGGAAATCGGCGCCGATTTTGTCGAGTTCATCGAGCATGAAGACCGGGTTGTTGGTGCCGGCCTGTTTCATCCCCTGCAGGATCCGTCCCGGCATGGCGCCGACATAGGTGCGGCGGTGGCCGCGAATCTCCGCCTCATCGCGCACCCCACCGAGGGAGATGCGCACGAACTCGCGGCCCAGGGCGCGGGCGATCGACTTGCCGAGACTGGTCTTGCCCACCCCAGGCGGGCCGACGAAGCAGAGGACCGGTCCTTTCAGATCCTTCTTCAGCTTGCGCACCGCGAGGAATTCGAGGATGCGGTCCTTGACCTTTTCGAGATCATAGTGATCCTCGTCGAGAACCCGGCGCGCCTTCTTCAGGTCGAGGTTGTCCCGGGTGGCGTGGCTCCAGGGGAGCTCCACCAGCCAGTCGAGGTAGGTGCGGACCAGGGAATATTCGGCGGCCTCGGGGTGCATCGTCTCCAGGCGCCGCAGCTGCTTTTCGGCTTCGACCAGGGTCTCTTCCGGCAGGTTCGCCAGTTCGAGCTTGCCGCGCAGTTCTGCGACATCTTCGGCACGGGGATCGGCCTCGCCGAGTTCGGCCTGGATCGCCCGCAGCTGCTCGCGCAGGAAATATTCGCGCTGGCTCTTCCCCATCTCCTCCTTGGCCTGGCTCTGGATGCGGTTCTGCACCGTCATCAGCTCCAGTTCCTTGGCGAGCAGGGTCTTGATACGCAGCAGCCGCTCCACCGGGTCGAGGATTTCGATCAGTTCCTGGGCCTCGGCGACCTTGAGGCCGATATTGCTCGCCACCAGATCGGCGAGGCTGCCGGGCTCTTCGATATTCTCCACCACCAGGATCACTTCCGGTGCGACGTTCTTGCCAAGGTTGACGATCTGGCCGAGCTGGTCACGAACGGTGCGCATCAGCGCCTCGACTTCGAGGGGGAGCTCGTCCTGGGGGGTCTCCTTCAGCTGTTCGATCTGCACGGTAAAATGGGGTTCGGTGGCATTGAAGCGCTCGATGCGCCCCTTGGCAAGGCCCTGGATCAGGACCTTGAGGCGGCCGTCGGGGAGCTTGAGCATGCGCATGATCATCGCCACCGTACCGGTGGTGTAGATCGACTCCGGAACCGGCTCCTCCTCGCCGAGGTCCTTCTGGGTGGCGAGGAAGATCAGGCGATCGCTGGCCAGTGCCGCATCGATGGCGGCAACCGACTTTTCGCGGCCGACGAAGAGGGGGAGGATCATGTAAGGGAAGATGACGACATCCCGCACCGGGAGGAGGGGAAGTTCATCAGGAATCTGGATATCTTTCTTTTCCGGACTGGTTGCCAAACGTAAGACCTCTCTGCCGGCATGCATGCCGGACCGATAACGCAATGGGGCAGGCCGCTACCTCCGTGCCCTGTCCGGGGCCGCCAACCGGCAGCGACAGGCACTGGGGTTTCGGACAAGATACCGGATGCACCGGCTTATGTCCAGCCGCAATTATCTTCTGGTCTCGGGGACTTGGGGCATTTTGTGCTGCTCAGGGCCGGATCTGGAAGCGCTCCTGCACCTCCCCCTGACAAACCCCGCCGGCAGTGAAACTGCGCTCGAAAAATTCGACGGCACCGGAATCCGTGATCAGTAGCAGGGTCGAGGCGCGGGTTCCATAGTCGCTGCTGCAGATAAATCGCGACGAAAGGAGCCGTTCCCAGGCCAGACCGACCCCGGTATCGGGCAGGTCGGCAGCGGCCGCCGGGGTGCGGTCGGCGAGCAGGGTGAAGAGCGACCCTGGGTTCACCCGGTTCTCCTGCACGAGCTTCGCCAGGGCCGCCTTGCCGCTGGTTACCTTCGGCCAGGGGGTATTGAGCAGGGCGTTGCTCAGGCCGTGGATGCCGGGAGTTAAAACCGTGGCGGCGCCGCCACGGCTGCTGAACCAGGCAACCTGGTCGCGGTTGCCGGCAAGGAGGTTAAAGGCATGGTAGTCCTGCGCCATCGGCGCCTGCGTCGCGATCCAGTCCCTCGGCTCCCTGCCGGAGGAGAGAAAGTCCCGCACCAGCAACCCCCGGGAAGGCGCATCACTGCGATGCCGGTCCGGGTCGCGAAAATCGCGGAAGTTGGTCACCGCCGCCCAGCGCCCACGCCGATCGACGCCGCACCAGGTCCCGCCGCCGACCAGGTCCCGACCCGCCAGAATTTCCGGCGGATCGCTCCACCAGGTGGCCGGTGCGGTCGGTCGACGGTGAAATTCATCGCGGTTGGCGGCCAGGACCAGCCGATACTCGGGGTGGCAGTTCCAGGCCAAGAGGATCAGACACATGGCAACGGGCCCTTCGCTGGCAGGACTATCTCCGGAAAAAGACGAACCTAACCTGAGGGTAACAGAGGTTCGGCCGGCAATGGAACGGATTTCCCCTCTCCCTGCGGACTTTCCTGACCTGGCTCCCGCTCCGTGACCTGCCGACGCCTGATAGCGGGGGCAGCACCCGCAACTTCCGTGGGGAGGAAAACATGTGATGGCAGCTCTCCATCTCTGACTCGCATGATTCAACTGCCTCGCCGCTGAAAATCGACCAGATAAAAAGGGCGGCCCATCTGGACCGCCCTTTTTATCTGCTGTGACTGGAATGCGCTCGGCTCAGACCTTCGGGCCGGCCTGGGTAAAATCGAAGTCGTCACCATCTTTCATGTACTTTTTGAAGTTCTGAATGAACATCCCGGCGAGCTTGTTGGCAGTGGCATCGAAGCTTTCCTTGTCGGCCCAGGCATTGCGGGGGTTGAGCAGGTTGCTGTCAACCCCGGGCAGAGCCTTGGGGATATTCAGGCGGAACCAGCGGGTCTGGTCGAACTCGGCGTTTTCAATGGAACCATCGAGAATGGCGTTGACGCAGGCGCGGGTCGCCTTGATGCTCATGCGCTTGCCGACCCCGTAACCACCGCCGGCCCAGCCGGTGTTGACCAGGTAAGCATTGACGCCGTGCTTTTCCATCTTCTCGCCGAGGAGCTTGGCGTAAACGGTCGGGTGCAGCGGAAGGAAGGCCTCGCCGAAACAGGCCGAGAAGGTCGCCTGGGGCTCGGTGACGCCGCGCTCGGTACCGGCGACCTTGGCGGTGTAGCCGGAGAGGAAGTAGTACATCGCCTGTTCCTTGGTCAGCTTGGAGACCGGCGGCAGCACGCCGAAAGCGTCGCAGGTGAGGAAGATGATGTTCTTCGGATGACCGGCCTTGAGGGTCGGCTCGTGGTTGTCGATATGCTCGATCGGGTAGGAGACGCGGGTGTTTTCGGTCTTGGAACGGTCGTCGAAGTCGATGATGCCGTCGTCATTGGCGACGACATTCTCGAGCAGGGCGTTGCGGCGGATGGCACCGTAGATCTCCGGCTCGCTCTCCGCCGAGAGGTTGATGCACTTGGCGTAGCACCCCCCCTCAAAGTTGAAGATACCGTCGTCGTCCCAGCCGTGCTCGTCATCACCGATCAGCTTGCGGGCGGCATCGGTAGAGAGGGTCGTCTTGCCGGTTCCCGAGAGGCCGAAGAAGAGGGCGACGTCGCCGGCCTTGCCGACGTTGGCGCTGCAGTGCATGGAGAGGATTCCCTGCAGCGGCAGCCAGTAGTTCATCATCGTGAAGATCCCCTTCTTCATCTCCCCGCCGTACCAGGTGCCACCGATGATGGCGACGTTCTTTTCGATGTTGAAGGCGACGAAGACTTCCGAATTAAGCCCGTGTTTCTCCCAGTTCTTGTTGACCAGGTTGCTGGCGTTGTAGACGGTGAAGTTGGGGGCGAAGGCGGCCATCTCCTCCTGGCCGGGGCGAATAAACATGTTCTTGACGAAGTGGGCCTGCCAGGCGAATTCGGTAACGAAGCGGACCGACTTGCGGGTCTTTTCGTTGGAACCACAAAAGCCATCGGTGACGTAGAGGTCTTTCCCCGCCAGGTAGTCGAGGACCTCGGCATGCAGTTCGTCGAAGATTTCCGGTGCCATGGCGACGTTGACCTTGCCCCAGGCGATATTCGCAAAGGAGGGGAGCTGGTGGACAAAGTACTTGTCCTTGGGGGAACGGCCGGTAAACTTGCCGGTATCGACCATCATGGTGCCGTTGTCGGCGACGCGCCCTTCGTTGTTGCGCTTTTCGTGCGCAAAAAGGTCGTCGAAACCGAGGTTGTGGTGGATGGTGCCAACGCTCTTCAGCCCAAGGTCTTTTGCCTGAATCATCTTCATCACCCTTGTTTGCGTGGAGTCGGGTCGCCGGGGAGCAACCGCTCGTTGATGTTCATGGACGGCGCGGGAGGATGCGTCGTCCAGATATGTGAAAAAATTCCAAAATTCTCGAAGCCGGTCACGGATTTGGCCCCGAAAGGTCTTAACAAATTTATCCTCAATAGAAAAGAAAAATATTTCAAAAATATCGCTAAAATTATTTACGCTTCCGTTTTACAATCGGCAGGGACAGTTTTCTCTCTCACCACAGCCTTCTTTCGGGGAGACCAATTTAGTTCTGCGGAAACACAGTAAGATATAGTGCTACTCTGTGCGGGTGCGCCCGGCATCCCGTCAGATCAACGTTCTTCCGAAGGAGGTCTTCCGATGAGTTATGACGTTCCCCAAAATGCCAAGCTGCTCAAATGGGTCGAGGAAGTCGCGTCCCTGTGCCAACCGGCCCGCATCCACTGGTGCGACGGATCGCAGGAAGAGTACGACACCCTTTGCGAGCAACTGGTGGCGAGCGGCACCTTCCGCAAATTGAATCCGGAAAAGCGGCCCAACAGCTATCTCGCCTGGTCCGATCCGATCGATGTCGCCCGGGTCGAGGACCGGACCTTCATCTGCAGCATCTCCAGGAACGATGCCGGGCCGACCAACAACTGGATGCCGCCGAAGGAGATGAAGGAGAAGCTCAACGCCCTCTTCAAGGGGTGCATGCAGGGACGGACCATGTACGTCATCCCCTTCAGCATGGGCCCGCTCGGTTCACCGATCGCCAAGATCGGTGTGGAAATCTCCGACTCCCCCTACGTCGTCGTCAACATGCGCATCATGACCAGGATGGGGAAAGCGGTCCTCGATGTCCTCGGCAACGGCGACTTCGTCCCCTGCCTCCACTCTATCGGTGCCCCGCTGGCGGCCGGCGAGAAGGATGTCCCCTGGCCCTGCAACCCGGAGAAATATATCGTCCACTTCCCCGAGGAGCGGTCGATCTGGTCCTTTGGGAGCGGCTACGGCGGCAACGCCCTGCTCGGCAAGAAGTGCCTGGCCCTGCGCATCGCCTCTCGGATCGGCTACGATGAGGGGTGGCTGGCCGAACACATGCTGATCCTCGGCGTCGAGTCACCGGACGGACAGAAATCCTACGTCGGCGCCGCCTTCCCGAGTGCCTGCGGCAAAACCAACTTCGCCATGCTGATCCCGCCGCCGTCGTTCCAGAAAAAGGGGTGGAAGGTCACCACCATTGGCGACGACATCGCCTGGATCAAGCCGGCCGCCGACGGCACCCTGCACGCCATCAACCCCGAGTACGGCTACTTCGGCGTCGCCCCCGGCACCTCGGTCGACACCAACCCCAACGCCATGGCCTCCTGTGCCGCCAACACCATCTTCACCAACGTGGCGCTCACCGAGGATGGCGACGTCTGGTGGGAGGGGATGACCAAGGAGCCGCCGGCCCGACTCACCGACTGGCAGGGGAATGCCTGGACCCCCGGTTGCGGCCGCCCGGCCGCCCACCCCAACGCCCGCTTCACTTCTCCGGCCAGCCAGTGCCCGTCGATCGACCCCGACTGGGAGAACCCGAAGGGGGTCCCCTTGAGCGCCATGATCTTCGGCGGCCGCCGCAAGGACACCATCCCGCTCGTCTACCAGGCCTTCAACTGGAACTTCGGCGTCTACCTCGCTGCCACCCTCGGCTCGGAGACCACCGCCGCCGCCGTCGGCGCCACCGGCAACGTCCGCCGCGATCCCTTTGCCATGCTCCCCTTCTGCGGCTACCACATGGCCGATTATTTCGGCCACTGGCTCAACGTCGGCCGTTCGGTGCAGAAACCGCCGCGCATCTTCAGCGTCAACTGGTTCCTCAAGGACGAAAACGGCAAATTTGCCTGGCCCGGCTACGGTGAGAACATGCGCGTCCTGAAATGGATCATCGAACGTATCCAGGGGCGCACCGGGGCCGTGGAGAGTCCGCTGGGGTGGATGCCGCGCTTTGAGGACATGGACTGGGACGGACTCGACATCAGCCGCGAGAAGTTCAAGACCCTGACCTCCGTCGACCGCGCAGTCTGGCAGGCCGAGGTCCTCTCCCACGAGGAACTCTTCCTCAAGATGTTCGACAAGCTGCCCAAGGAATTCCTGCGCATGCGTGAGCTGATCATCTCCAGCCTCTGGCGCTCCCCCGAACGCTGGGAGCAGATCGGCGATGTTCATCCGGAGGGGTGGAACGAATAACCGCGCGCTCCAGCACCAGCAGCAACAAGAAGGGCCGGATTATTCCGGCCCTTCTTGTTGCTGCTGTGCCAAGGGGGGAAGATCGACGCCCCCCACCCTCCGGCTAAACGGAGCGCTTTTTCAGGTAAGCCACCAGTTGCCAGATCTCCCGATCGGAAAGTCCGCGCCAGGCCGGCATGACCGAGCCCTGCGAACGAAACGGCTCGGCATTTTTTCCGACTTCGATCCGCCAGAAGAGATAGGCCGGATCCTTGTGCTGGTAGACCGGGTCGGAAAAATCGGGGGCTGGCGGCTGGAAAAAGTCGGCACGCGGACTGCGCCCCTCCGAGGTTTTGCCATGGCAGCTGGCGCAGCGGCTGACAAAGAGCCGGGCGCCAGCGGCAATGGCGTCAGGGGCTTCGAGAAGCCCCGGGGGCGGCTGGCGCGCCGGATAGGTGGGCGTGCTGTTCTGACAGGCAACCAGGGTCAGCGCCGCAAGTGCTGCGAGAGTGAAGTAAAATTTCATCCCGGCCTCCCTCGACCCGGGATTTATCCCCGGGGGGAGTCGAAAGGGGGCGCCAACGGCGCCCCCTTTCGACTCTATCCTGGTTTCGGTTCAGGCTGCCGCCTGCGGCAGCTCGCCCCAGCGCTGCAGTTCGCCGACGACTGCGCTGACCACCCCCTCGACGGCTGCGGCCACCGCCGGCGTCAGCTCCATTGCCATCTCGATCGATCCGGGCTGCACTCCCCAGACCACCAGCTCGGCGGGAAGATGTCCCTGCAGCTCACAGACCGCCAGCAGGTCCTGTACTCCCATCTGGTGGACCGAAAGCTTGCTGGCAAAGGCCCGCGGCACCTCCTCGCCGACCAGGCGGAAGATACTCCCCGGCGCCGCGCCCATCTCCAGGGCATCGATGATCAGAAGCCTATCGACCCCCTCGAAGTGGGGGAGGAGATCGAGCCCGAGGGTACCACCGTCCAGGATCGTTACCCGTTCGGAGAAGCGATAGCGCTGCTGCAGGGCCGCGATCACCCGGCCACCGAAGGCGTCGTCACTCATCACCGCGTTTCCCAGTCCGAGGATCAGCAGGCTCATTCGAGGTCCCGCGGCTCGATGAACTTGTAGCCGCCAAAGATACTCGCCACGGTGCCGTTGCGCTCCTTGACGTCCATCAGCCAGGCGCTGTAGACGTGATGGATGCCGAAGCCGATCAGCAGCCACATGATGAGATGGTGAATCAGCCGCAGCCATTGCACCCCGATCAGGGCGTTGATGCCGCCGAAGATCGACGCCCACAGCCCGCCCGGTTCGAACTGGCCGTAGAGGGCGAAGCCGGTGGCAACCTGAAGCAGGAAGAGGACCATCACCCCCGAGTAGGCCGTCGCCGCCAGGGCGTTGTGCCCGACCTCGTAGGCGATCTGCCGGCCGCTGAAGGTGTAGTAGCGGAACATTTTCCAGGCGTTGCTCCGCCCCTCCTTGAAAAGGAGCGGAAAGAAAGCGCGCCAGGAAGCGTGGTGATTGGCGAAGAAAGCCCAGATCAGCCGGGCCAGAATCGAGACCGTAAAGAGATAGGCAAAAGAGAAATGAATAAAGCGCATCCAGCCCATCACGTACTGGGAAGGGTCGGAAACCTGGATGAAGGGGGCGCCGATATAAAAGCCGGTCACCGACAGCACGACAATGGAGAGGACGTTAGCCCAGTGGGTCAGCCGGACCGGCCATTCCCATACGTAGCGTATTTCGAGCATGGCGGTTCTCCTTTACAGGGCCTTGACCCGGATGATTTCCGTTCCCTTGCCATCGAGGACGTGAACGGCGCAGGCCAGGCAGGGGTCGAAGCTGTGGATGGTCCGCAGGATCTCCAGCGGCTTCTCCGGATCGGCGATCGGCGTGCCGATCAGGGCCGACTCGTAGGGTCCCATCTGGCCCATCGGGTCCCGGGGGCCGGCGTTCCAGGTGGACGGTACAACCGCCTGGAAATTGGCGATGGCCCCGTTCTCGATGCGGATCCAGTGGCCGAGGGCGCCGCGCGGTGCCTCGTGGTAGCCGAAGCCGCGCGCCTCCTTCGGCCAGGTGGCCGGGTCCCACTTCTCGCCATTGTGGACCTCGAGAATACCGCGCCCCATGTTGTCGGCGAGCTGGTTGAGCCAGCCTTCGTTCTGCTGCGCGAGGAGCAGGGTTTCGATGCCGCGGGCCGCGGTGCGGCCAAGGGTCGAAAAGAGGGCCGCCGGGCCGACACCGAGCTTGCCGAGGACGAAGTTGACCGTATCCGTGACCTCCTTGTGCCCCTTGGCATAGGCGATCACCATGCGGGCCAGCGGACCGACCTCCATCGGCTGGTCGAGGTAGCGCGGCGCCTTGACCCAGGAGTATTTCCCCTCGGTGTCGAGGAAATCGTAAGGCGGTTTGGGACCGGTGTACTTGTGGTTGGTCTCGCCGTCGTAGGGATGGAGTCCCTTGTCGTCCCCCTTGGAGTAGTTGTACCAGGAGTGGGTGACATACTCGGTGATCTTCTGCTCGTCCATGGTCATGACGTTGGCCAGGTCCTTGGCCATGATCACGCCGCGCGGAAAGTAGAGATTGTCGGTTCCCCCCGCGTTGTCCATGGGGAAATCGCCGTAGGTGAGGAAGTTGCCGACCCCACCGCCGATACCGGCCCATTCCTTGTAGAAGGAGGCGACCGCCAGCAAGTCGGGGATGTAGACCTGCTCGACGAAGATCCGCGCCTTCTTCAAGAGCTTGCCGATGTAGGCAACCTTGTCGGCGTTGATGGCATTCTGGCTGTCGGGATCGACCGGGATCGCCATGCCCCCGACCAGGAAGGTCTGCGGATGGGGATTCTTGGAGCCGAGGATGGCGTGAATCTTGATGATGTCCTTCTGCCACTCCAGCGCCTCCAGGTAGTGGGCGACGGCCATCAGGTTAGCCTCGGCGGGGAGGCGGTAGGCGCTGTGCCCCCAGTAGGCGTTCTGAAAGGGGCCGAGGCGCCCGGTGCCGACGAAGGCGGCAATCCGGTCCTGCACCCCCTTGAAATAGGTCACGCTCGACAGCGGCCAGTTGGAGATCGACTGGGCAAGCTTGGCGGTCGCTGCCGGATCGGCCTTGAGGGCGCTTGTGATGTCGACCCAGTCGAGGGCGTGCAGGTGATAAAAGTGGATGACGTGATCCTGCACCGCCTGGATCCCCATGATCAGGTTGCGGATCAGCCGGGCATTGTCCGGAATCTGGATCTTCAGGGCATCCTCGACGCAGCGGATGCTCGCCATGGAGTGGACGGTGGTGCAGACCCCGCAGAAGCGCTGGGTGAAGTGATGGGCATCGCGCGGGTCACGCCCTTTCAGAATCGTTTCGATGCCGCGGAAAGCGGTGGAAGAGCTCCAGGCATTGGTGATCTTCCCCCCCTCGATCTGGGCCTCTATCCGCAGGTGCCCTTCAATGCGGGTCACCGGATCGACTGCTATTTTTGTCGACATGAATTAGTCCTCCTTTTTCACCTTGTCGGATTCCATGGTATCTCCCTTGCGGAAGGCGCTCGCCACCCCGTGGGCACCAAAAGCCAGGGCGGTCGCCGCCGCCAGGCCGAGGCCGATCTTGTCGGCGGTCGCCTCGACACCGAAGCCCGGAACCTGCGGCAGACGCCGGTAGAAGGGACTCATGGTGTCCCAGAACTGCGGCTCGCTGCAACCGATGCAGCCGTGCCCGGCCATGACCGGCCAGCTCGTCCCCTCGTTATAGCGCACCGTCGGACAGTTGTGGAAGGTCTCCGGCCCCTTGCAGCCGAGCTTGTAGAGGCACCACCCCTGGCGATGCCCGGGGTCGCCGAAGGCCTCGGCGTACTGGCCGGCATCGAAATGGGCGCGGCGCTCGCAGTTGTCATGGATGCGCTTGCCATAGGCGAACTTGGGACGGCGCAGGCTGTCGACCGCCGGCAGCTTGCCGAAGGTGAGGACGTGCACCAGGGTGGCGGTGAGATTCTCGGCGTTGACCGGGCAGCCCGGCAGGTTGACGATGGCCGCCCCGGGGAGCGCCTCCATCACCGAAATCGCCCCGGTCGGGTTGGGGGCGGCAGCGGGGATGCCGCCGTTGGAGGCGCAGGTGCCGACGCAGATGGTGGCCATGGCGTTGCCGACCACATACTTGAGGGAGTCGATGGCACTCTCGCCGCCGACGGTGCAGTAGACGCCACCGTCGGCGGTGGGGATCGCCCCCTCGACGATGCAGACGTATTTTCCCTTGTACTTCTCTACCGCAGCCTTCTTCGCCGCTTCGGCCTGGTGACCGGCAGCCGCCATCACCACTTCCGAATATTCCAGGGAGATCAGATCGAGAATGATGTCGCCGGCAGTCGGCTGGTTGGCCCGTAGAAAGGCTTCCGAATCGCCGCTGCAGCTCTGGAATTCGAGCCAGATGACCGGCAGCCGCTTGTCCTCGACCGCCTCTGCCACCTTGGGCAGCAGGCTCATCGGCAGAGCCAGGGCGGCCGTCGTGGCCGTGCAGAACTTGATGAAGTCGCGACGGCTGATCCCTTTCGCCTCCACCCGCTGCAGAATCTCTTCCGGTATCGAAACCGGGACCGGCTGTTCCTCGCTTTTCATCGAGCTGACCTCCTTTTCAAGAGATGAAGAAAAACTTTTTAAAACGCTTTTACTATAACAGACAGGACCCGGAAATCCCGCAGCTGGGAATTCCCAGGAGAAAAATATAACACTGTTAATATCGGCTCCCGCCAACCGTGTCAAGGGCATTTTAATCAGATAATGTATACGTTATACCAGATAGCGAAGCGGGTCCCGTATACGTTTCAAGGTGGCTCGCAACGCCTTTTTATTGGTACAGCTTAACCTCTTTCCCGCACCTGGCAAGAGACCTGACCGGCTCGCCTGACCGCACCGGGGTCTTTGCTGTTATACTGAAACGGTACAGATAACTTGAAGAAAGGGGGCTCAATATGACGCGCGATGTCCGCAAATTCGGTATCAACGACAAGCGGGGCCGGGTAAAGACCAGCACTGACCCCTACCTTCCCGGAGAAGGGCTCAAGGAACCGGCGGTTTGCCGGAGCTGCGCAGCATTTTATCGCAACAAGCGCTGGTATCTCGACCCGCAGGAACTGGAGCGGCTACGGGCAAGTGCTGAGGTTCACGAAGTAACCTGTCCGGCCTGCCAGAAAATCGCCGAGCACTACCCGGAAGGGGTGGTGACCTTGCGCGGCACCTACCTCTGGAACCACGAGGAGGAGATTCGCAATATCCTGCGCAACGAAGAGGGGCGGGCGATGGCGAAAAACCCGCTGCAGAGAATCATACGGATGGAGCGGGAAGGGGAGGATTTGATCATCGAAACGACGGAGGAGAAGCTGGCCGAACATCTCGGCCGCGCCCTGCACAAGGCCCATCATGGCGACCTGCAGGTCTCCTGGAGCGACGACCATGCGATTTGCCGGGTGACCTGGGAGCGTTCCGTTCAGGACTAGCCCCGACCGGCATGGTCCTGGGCGCAGCCAGCGATGGAGAAGATGTGGGGTACTTCCGGCTCCTCGAACATACCGCCGACATCGGGATCGAGGCGGCCGGCGAGACAACCGCCGATCTCTTCACCGCCGCGGCGGAAGGGCTGCGGGCGGTTTTAAGCGACCTTCAAAAGGAGCCATGTAAGTACTGGCAGGAGGTCACAGTGGCGGGGCGGGATTTTGAAGAACTGCTGGTCAACTGGCTGAACGCCATCCTCTTCCACCGCGAGGTCGATGGCCTCTTTCCGGAGCAGTTCCGCATCGAGACGATCACTGCCACCTGCCTGCGTGCCCGCATCGGCGGCAACCTCCTCGCCGATTCCCCCCGCCCCTCCCGGGAGGTGAAAGCGGCAACCTGGCACCGCCTCGAAGTCATCAACCAACCGGGAGGTTGGCGGGCACGGATCTACCTCGATCTCTGAAACCGCGCAGGAGAGGGCCGATGGGCATGACGCTTGAGCAGATTGATGACTGCCGCTGGCGCATTCCCCGCACGGGTGCGATGCGGACCGAAGGCCTCGTCTTCGCCAGCGAGGCGATGATTGGTGCCCTGCAGCAGGAGGAAGCGCTCGAACAGGTGCGCAACGTCGCCACCCTGCCGGGAATCGTCGGCACCTCGCTGGCGATGCCCGACATCCACTGGGGTTACGGCTTTCCGATCGGCGGAGTCGCCGCCTTTGACGCCGACTCCGGGGTGGTCTCTCCCGGCGGGGTCGGCTACGACATCAACTGCGGCGTCCGCCTGCTGCGCAGCGCCCTCACCGCCGAGGAGGTCACCCCGCACCTTTCCGGGCTGGCGGACGCACTCTTTCGCAACGTCCCGAGCGGTATCGGCTCCCAGCGCCGGGACCTGCGGCTGACGGTCGCCGAAGAACGCAGGGTCCTGGCCCAGGGGGCCCGCTGGGCGGTGGCCAAGGGGTTCGGCAATAAAAACGACCTTGAGCAGATCGAAGAGGGGGGAGCGCTCCCCGACGCCGATCCCGATCTCGTCTCCGACCGCGCCCTGGAGCGCGGTCGTGCTCAGCTCGGCACCCTTGGCAGCGGCAACCATTTTCTCGAAATCCAGCGTGTCGACGAGATTTTCGACCCGGCCGCCGCCGAGGTCCTCGGCCTCTTTCGCGGCCAAGTCACGGTCACCATTCACACCGGCAGTCGGGGGCTCGGCTACCAGGTGTGTGACGACTGGATTCGCACCATGCTCGACGCCAGCCGCCGCTACGGGATCGATCTCCCCGACCGGCAACTTTGCTGCGCCCCCCTGACCAGCCCGGAAGGGCGGGACTACCTGGCGGCGATGGCGGCCGCGGCCAACTTCGCCTTCGCCAACCGCCAGCTGATCACCGCCTGGGTGCGGGAATCCTTCGCCCAGGTCCTTGGGAAAGGGGACGCCCTGCTCCGCCTCTCGGTGGTCTATGACGTCTGCCACAATATTGCCAAGTGGGAGACCCACCAGGTCGGCGGCAGACCGCGACGCCTCTGCGTACATCGCAAGGGGGCGACCCGGGCCTTCCCGCCCGGCCACCCCCAGACCCCGGCGGCCTACCGGAGCGTCGGCCAGCCGGTGCTGATCCCCGGGGACATGGGTCGCTACTCCTTTGTTCTCGTCGGCACCTCGGGAGCACTGGCGGAGACCTTCGGCTCGACCTGCCACGGCGCCGGCCGTCTCCTCTCCCGCCATGCCGCCAAACGCCTTGCCCGGGGTCGCAACATCCCGGCCGAACTGGGGTCCCAAGGGATACTGCTCCGCGCCGCGGGAGGCGCGACTGTGGCCGAAGAGATCCCCGAAGCCTACAAGGACGTCGCCGAGGTGGTCGACATCGTCGCCCGGGCCGGCATTGGCCATATCGTCGCGCGGCTGCGGCCGCTGGCGGTCATCAAGGGTTAGAACCTTGCCAGGCAAAAAAGCAGACGAAATCAAACCTGATTCCTGAACCTGCAAACAGGAGCGTGTATGCGAGTTTTTGTCACCGGTGGCACCGGCTTTGTTGGCAGTGAGGTTGTGAGGCAGCTGGCAGCCGCCGGCCATACCGTCCGCTGCCTGGTCCGGAAAGGTTCGGAAGGCAAGCTGGCGATTCGCCAGGGGGTCGAAATCCACCATGGCGACGTTCTCGATCCCGCCTCGCTGGAGCGAGGGCTGGCCGGCTGCCAGGCGGTGATTCACCTGGTTGGCATCATTCGGGAGAGCCCTGCCCGGGGCGTGACCTTCGAGAGACTCCACCATCTGGCCACCAGCAACATGGTGGCCGCCGCCATCGCCGCTGGCACGAAACGGTTTCTGCAGATGAGCGCCAATGGTACCCAGGCGGACGCCTCTTCCCCCTACCACCGCACCAAGTGGGCGGCGGAAGAGGCGGTACGCACCTCGACCCTGGACTGGACGATCTTCCGACCATCACTGATCTTCGGTCCCGGCGACGAGTTTGTCACCATGCTCGCCACCCTGATTCGCCGCCTGCCGGTGGTACCGGTCCTCGGCAACGGTCAATACCGGATGTCGCCGGTGGCGGTCGAAGATGTGGCTGCCGGCTTTGTCGGCGCCCTAAAACAGCCGCAGAGCGCCGGTGAAATCTACCACTGCTGCGGCCCGGAAGATTTCAGCTACGATGAGATCCTCGACCTGGTGGGAGCGGCCCTGGGGAAGGAAAAGGTCGTCAAGTTGCACCAGCCCCTGCTGCTGATGAAACCGGTCATTGCCCTGCTCGAAGGGGTCCCCGGCTTCCCGATCACCAGCAGCCAGCTGACCATGCTCACCGAAGGCAATGTCTGCGACCCAACCGCCTGGAGTTCCTGCTTTTCCATCCAGCCGCTCCCCTTTGCCGAAGGGATCCGGCGCTACCTGCACCCTTGAGGCGAGCCGCGGTTGACAAGCTCCGGCGACAGCGGCATCATGAAGTCCCGCCGCTCCGGCCTCCGGGAGTCATGCCATGCGTCTCACCCTGAAAATCGCCCTCGCGATCCTGGTTGGCATCGCCCTGCTGCTGTCGATTCACAGCTACCAGTCGGTACAGCGGGAGACCGCCATCCTCCGTTCCAACCTGAGCCGCGAGGCACGCCTGGTCGGCCAGGTACTGCGCCCCCTGGTCCTCGAAGTCTGGCAGCGTAAAGGCGAGGCCGCCGCCCAGGCATTTCTGCAACAGGCCGGCGGCGTCGTCAGCGACCAGCAGGTGCGCTGGGTCTGGCTCGAAGGAGCACCGGAAACCCGCTTCCATCCCCGGGTCGAAGGGGACCAACTGGCAGCGGCACGCCGTGGTGAACTGGTCACGGTAATCGCTGAAACCAGCGACGGTCGTGACTTTCTCTTTACCTATCTGCCGCTGAACGCTCCGGATGGCCGCCGCGGCGCGATTGAAATCGGCGAATCGCTTGCCGGCCTGCACGGCTACGTGCGCGAGAGCATGAATCGTTCGGCGCTGCTGCTGGCCGCCATGGTGGTCTCGAGCCTGCTGCTGATCGGCCTCCTCGGCAGCTTCTGGGTTACCCGCCCGGTGCAACGGCTCGCCGCCCAGGCCGAGCGCATGGCTGCCGGCGACTTTTCAGCGCCCGTCGAGGTCCGCGGTCACGACGAGATCGCCACCCTCGCCGCCGCCCTCGACCGCATGCGCGGCCAGCTCGCCCACGCCCGGGACAGTGACCGCGCCCGCCTGGAGAGCCTGGAAAAACTTCGCCACACCGAACGGCTCGCCACCCTCGGTCGGCTCTCGGCAGGCATGGCCCACGAACTTGGCACCCCGCTCAACGTCATCTCCGGCCGCGCCAAACTGATCAGCTCGCGGGAACTCCCGGCCGAAGAGGTGATCCGCTCGGCGCGCATCATTGGCGAACAGAGCGGGCGCATGGCGGCAATCATGCGCCAGCTCCTCGATTTTGCCCGGCGCGGCAACCCGCGCAAGGTCCGGGTTGGACTCGAAGGCCTGGGCGCCAAGGTCATCGAAATGCTGCAACCGACCGCGGCCCGGCAGCAGGCCCGGTTGACGCTGACTCCTCCGGCGGAACCGCTGGCCGTCGTCGCCGACCCCGGGCAGTTGCAGCAGGTCTTGACCAACCTGGTGATGAATGCGCTGCAGGCGATTGCCCCTGGCGGCAGGGTCGAGCTGCGTTTTGCCATCGACGATGCCGCCCCGCCGGCGGCGGCGAGTGTCACCGGCAGCGGGCCCTGGGCCGTCATCGAGGTGGAAGATGATGGCAGCGGCATTCCGGCCGAAATCCTGCCCCACCTCTTCGACCCTTTTTTCACCACCAAGGAGGTCGGCCAGGGAACCGGGCTCGGCCTGGCCATCGCTTACGGCATCGTCCAGGAACATGGCGGCTGGATCGGGGTCGAAAGCTGCGCCGGTGCGGGGAGCTGTTTCAGGGTCTTCCTCCCCCCGGCGCCGGCCGCTGACGCGGAGATAACTGATGGCTGAAACGATTACCGGCCGGGTCCTGGTTGTCGACGACGACCTCGAACTGCGGGAGTTGCTGCGGGAGGTTCTGACCCGCCATGGCCATGCCGTCACCACCGCCGGCGATGGCAGTCAGGCTCTGGCCCTGCTCCAATCTGGCGAGGTCGACGCCGTCCTCGCCGATCTCAACATGCCCGGGACCGGCGGCCTTGACCTCTGCGCACGGCTGCAGGACCAGGTCCCCGGACTGCCGGTCGTCATCCTCACCGCCTTCGGCAGCCTCGATACGGCCATCGCCGCTTTGCGGGCCGGTGCCTACGATTTCGTCACCAAACCGGTCGATCTCGACCTCCTCGCCCACACCGTGCGCCGGGCGGTGCGCCATCGGCAGCTGGAGCAGACCCTGCATCGTCTCCAGGACGAAGTCCACCGCCAGCGCAGCGCCGGCGCCCTCCTCGGCGAAAGCCCCTCCATCGCCGAAGTCCGGGACCTGGTCAGCCGCATTGCCGGGCTCGACAGTTCGGTGCTGATCCGCGGCGAGAGCGGCACCGGCAAGGAGCTGGTCGCCCGCGCCCTGCATGAACAGAGCCCCCGCAAAGGCGGCCCCTTCGTCGCCATCAATTGCGCGGCGCTGCCGGAGACACTGCTCGAAAGCGAACTTTTCGGCCATGAACGGGGCGCCTTTACCGATGCCCGCAACGCCCGGCGCGGCCTTTTCCTGGAAGCCTCCGGCGGTACTCTGCTGCTCGACGAAGTCGGCGAGTTGCCGCTGGCGCTGCAACCGAAGCTGCTGCGGGTCCTCGAAGAACACCGGATCAGGCCGGTCGGTGGCAACCGCGAGATCGACTGCGACGTGCGCATCATCGCCGCCACCCACCGCAATCTCGAGGAAGCTATCGCGGCCGGCACCTTTCGCCAGGACCTCTATTATCGCCTCAACGTATTGACCATCGACCTGCCGCCCCTGCGCGCCCGTGGCAACGACCTTTTGCTCCTTGCGCAACGCTTCGTCGATGAATTCGCGGAGCGCTTTCATAAAGGGGTCCAGGGGCTGACCGAGCCGGCCGCCGTCCGACTGCTGGGACACGCCTGGCCGGGCAATGTCCGGGAACTGCGCAATATCATCGAAAGGGCGGTCGCCCTGACCCGCCACGAGCGCCTGACCCTGGAAGACCTCCCCGAAGCCCTGCGCCAGGGTTCCACGCCGCCAGCGCCGGTGGCGCCTCCCCTCCCGGCGGACGAACTGGTCTCCCTGGCCGAGATGGAGCGGCGCTATCTCCAGCAGGTTCTCGACCGGGTGGACGGCAACCGTACCCTTGCCGCCGCCATCCTCGGCATCGACCGCAAAACCCTCTACCGCAAGCTGCAGGAGAATGACCGCTCCTGACCCTTCCCTGCCCCGGGGCAAAATGCCCCATCGGGGCAGAATGCCCCGCCTCGCCTTTCCCAACCTGCTGAAATTACAATATTCAAGCCTGGCACGCCGCTTGCGATAACCGAGACTGAACCCGACTGGAGATTGCAGATGCGTGCCCTATCCCTACCCGCCGGTCGCCCGGCCAATGTTCTGATCGCCGAAGATGACCCGGCTCTGCGCGAACTGCTCGCCTTCTGTTTCTTCCGCGAGGGCTACGCGGTCACCTGTTGCAGCGACGGCCTCAGCCTGCTTGAACGGCTCCATGACAGCCTTGAAGGCCAGGACGACCCGATCGACCTGGTGGTGACCGACATCCGCATGCCTGGTCTCACCGGCCTGGAGGTGCTGGAAAGTCTCTGCGACCAGCCGCAGCGCCCGCCGGTGATCTGCATGACCGCCTTCGGCGACCCCGGGACCCATAGCGCCGCCCTGCGCATGCGGGCGGCGGCGACCTTTGACAAACCTTTTGACATCGATACCCTGATTGACCGGGCGCGGCTGATCTGTCCGCCGCAGCGCCCACATTCCCAACCAAGGAGCAGATCATGACGACTCGACCAACGGTACGCCTCACCTCTCTGATCGGCCTCTTTCTGGCCGCCCTGATGGCGCTTCCCGGCATGGCCCGTGCCCAGGAAGAAGGCCGCGAGAGTCTGCGCCAGACCGGCCAGGTCTTTCGCAGCGTGGCCAAGCAGGTCTCCCCGGCGGTGGTCTTTATTCAGGTGGAAAAGAGCACCGACCAACCGGAGATGTCCAATTTCGGTACCCCTTTCAATAGTCCCTTCGGCGACGATTTCATGCGCCGTTTCTTTGGCATTCCCCCGGAAGGGCATGCCCCCGGCAAGATGCCGAAGCGCCAGGTGCGCGGCCAGGGCTCGGGCTTTATCATCTCCCCGGACGGCCTGATCATGACCAACAACCACGTCGTTGGCGATGCCGACAAGGTCACGGTACGCCTCCTCGACGGCCGTGAATTCAAGGCCAAGGTCATCGGCGCCGACCCCCCGACCGACGTCGCGGTGATCAAGATCGACGCACAGGATCTGCCGGTTTTGGCGCTGGGAGATTCGGACGGACTGGAAGTTGGGGACTGGGTGCTGGCCGTCGGCAACCCCTTTGGGCTCTCCCATACCCTGACCGCCGGGATCGTCAGCGCCAAGGGGCGTAGCGGCATCGGCATCAACGACTATGAAAACTTCATCCAGACCGACGCCGCCATCAACCCCGGCAATTCCGGCGGCCCCCTCGTCGACCTGGACGGCCGGGTGGTCGGCATCAACACGGCGATTTTCAGCCGCAGCGGCGGCTATATGGGGATCGGCTTTGCCATCCCGATCAACATGGCGCGCAAGATTCGCGACCAGCTGGTCGAAACCGGCACCGTCACCCGGGGCCAGCTCGGGGTCTACATTCAGGACCTGACCAAGGATCTGGCCCAGCCCTTCGGGCTCAAGGAGACCGACGGCATCCTGATCTCCAAGGTCATCGACGACTCGCCGGCGGCCAAGGCCGACCTCAAGCAGGGGGATATCCTCCTTAAAGCCGATGGACGCCCGGTCGGCAAGGTCAATGAATTCCGCAATGCCATCGCCATGACGGCACCGGGGACGGTGATCCGTCTCGACATCCTGCGCAATGGCCAGCCCCGGCAGGTCACGGTCACCATCGGCAAGCGGGAAGGGGAAGGAACGAGCGCGGAGACGGCAGTCGCGAAGATCTCTACCTTCGGGCTCTCCCTGCAAAAACTGACTCCGGAGCTTGCCGCCCGCCTCGGCTACCAGGATGAAACCGGGGTGCTGGTATCCGCCGTGGAAGATGGCTCGCCGGCCGATTCGGCAGGTATCGAGCGGGGCGATTTGATCCTGGAAATCAACCGCAAGCCGGTCACCTCCCCCGAGGCGGCAAATAAACAGCTGCAGGCCGGAGGCGACAAGCCGGTACTGCTGCTGATCCGCCATGGCGACGGCACCCGCTATGTCGCCCTGAAGCCCGAATAGCCAACCCCGTCGCAACGGCGACGTTTCCGCCCCCGGCCCGCCTCCGGCCGGGGGCATTTTTTCGCCCGTGGAAGAGACAGAGACCAGTTGCAGTTTGCCAGCGTCTCTGTTAGATTCATGACGCCGGGCTGGCCCCACCCCCCCTCCGGGGCCAATGCGGGAGGAAATTGTGGACACACTCCACAGGTTGCCCCGCCCCGGCTCTTTTTTTGTCTCCTCCCTGCCTGCCGAGTGAGCGGAACCCGTTCCCGACATCTTCCCTTTTCACCGGGGCTTCCCTATAATGAGGGGCCATTTCCCCGGGAGCCCCATGCAACACTCATTCTCCAGCACGGTTATTGACCAGCTTCGTCAGGCGATCCGCGAGGCCGGCGGCAACGAGGTTTTTTTCCTCGGCCACACCGATGCAACCCGGCAAGTGATTGCCATTGAAGTCCTTGCCCGCGGCTCCAGGGAGGCCGTTCCCGCCATCCTGCAGGCCTGTCGCCATGGAGACGTGGTTATCCACAACCACCCCTCGGGCGACCTTTCACCTTCCCGGGCGGACCTGGAGATAGCCGGGCGTCTCGGCGCCCTCGGAGTCGGTTTCCACATTGTGGACAACCCTGTGGACAGGGTCTACCGTGTGGTCGAAGCCTTCCTCCCTCACAACCGACAACTGCTCGACCCGGCCCGCATCGCCGAGTTGCTAGGCCCTGCGGGTTCGATTGCCAGCGCCCTCTCCGGCTACGAAGACCGTCCGGAACAACTGCGCATGGCCTTTGCCGTCGGCGAGGCCTTCAACAACGACCAGCTGGCGGTTATCGAGGCCGGTACCGGCACCGGCAAAAGCCTCGCCTACCTGGTGCCGGCGCTGCTCTGGGCCCTCGCCAATGAAGAACGGGTCGTCGTTTCGACCAACACCATCAACCTCCAGGAGCAGCTGATCCGCAAGGATCTGCCCCTGCTGCAACGGGCCACCGGCCTGGAGTTTCGCGCCGTCCTCGTCAAGGGACGTGGGAACTACCTCTGCCGCCGGCGCCTGGCGACCGCCCACCGCGAACCGGAACTCTTCGACACCGAGCACCATGCCCTTCTCGACAGTCTGGTCGACTGGGCGGCACAGAGCAGCGATGGCTCCCGTGACGAACTGACCTTCGTCCCCCACGAAGTGGTCTGGGAAGAGGTGCGCTGCGAGGCGGACCAGTGTGCCCGCGTCCGCTGCGCCGACTACGCCACCTGTTTTTTCCATCGGGCACGACGGCTCGCGGCCCAGGCCGACCTGCTGGTCGTCAACCACGCGCTGCTCCTCTCCGACCTAGCGCTACGCCAGCAGACCGACAACTACAGCGCGGCGGCGGTTCTCCCCCCCTTCGACCGGGTGATCCTCGATGAGGCCCACCACCTCGAAGATGTTGCCACCAGCTACTTTTCCGCCCAGGTCACCCGCTTTTCCTATGCCCGGGTCCTCGGCAAGCTGCGCCACCCGCGCAAGCCGGAGAAAGGACTGCTCCCTCGCTTCCTCGCCCAGCTTTCGCAGCGACTCCCCGACAGTGCCGACGAACTCTACCGGGAATTGCACGGCCGTGTCGAACAACTCCTGGGAGAACGCCAGGGCCTTTACGAGCGGGCGCTTGCCGACCTCGACACTATCGGCGCTCAACTGGCGGCTGCCTTTCCGAACCGGGGGGAAGAGGAACTGCGCCAGCGGGTCACTGCCACCTACCAGGAGCAGCCGGTCTGGGGCGAAACGGTGGGACGGGTGCGCGAACTGGCGGCGGCAACGGCACTTTTGAGCCGTGCCGGGATGGATCTGCTCAAGGCGTGCGAAGCCCTGCCGGAGAAGGTCGCCGACGGCCTCGCCTCCGTTCTCACCGACTGCGCGGGAACCTTTTTGCGCCTGGCGGCGATTGCCAGCGACCTCGAACTCTTCGTCGCCGCCGGACCGGGACATTGTGTCTGGATGGAAGTATTGCCGGCACGGGGCGGACGCACGCCCGTAACCCGGCTGTGCGCCGCCCCCCTCGAGGTCGCCGCAAGCCTGCAACGGGGACTCTACGACCGCTTCCGCTCCGTGGTCCTGACCAGCGCCACCCTCGCGGTCGGTGATTCGTTCAGCTTTCTGGAACAACGCGTCGGCCTTGACCGCTGTCCCCCGGCCCGCCGCACTACGCTGCGGCTCGCCTCCCCTTTCGATTTTGCCCGCCAGGCCCTGCTGGCGGTTCCCACCGACATTCCCGAACCGGGCCGTCCCGGCTACCCGGAGATGGTCCGGGACCTCGCCGGTCGCGCCGTGGTTGCCGCCGACGGCCGCAGTTTCGTCCTCTTTACCGCCTACTCCCTGTTGCGGCTGGTTCATGGCGAGCTGGAGCCGATCCTTGCCGCCCGTGGTTTTCGCTGCCTGCGCCAGGGACAAGAGAACCGCCATCGCCTGCTGAAAGCCTTTGTCGCCGATCCGACCAGCGTCCTCTTCGCGACCGATTCCTTCTGGGAAGGGGTCGATGTCCCCGGCCGTGCCCTGGAACAGGTGATCATCACCCGTCTCCCCTTCAAGGTCCCCACCGAACCGATCCTTGAGGCCCGGGCCGAAGCGATCGAAGGCCGGGGCGGCGATCCGTTCATGGAGTTCACGGTCCCCCAGGCGGTGATCAAGTTCAAACAGGGGTTCGGTCGCCTGATCCGGCACCGCAACGACCGCGGGGTGGTGCTGATACTCGATGCCCGGGTGGTCAAGAAGGGGTATGGGCGTGTCTTTTTACGTTCCCTGCCGGAAGTCCAGGTGATTGCCGCTCCCAGCGCCGAGGTATTCACCGCTATCAACGACTTTTTCCATCGCGAAGAACGTTCTCCGGAAGAGGGTCAATGAGGGAACCGCTGAGCTTTTCTGTTGACAAAGATATCGATATATTTCATGTTTTCGCAAACATTCTGAACCAAACAAACCCCGGAAGAGCGGGAAAACCTACCGGAGGGCGAGGATGGGGCGGCGCAACGGCATAGCCACCGAGCGTGTTTACACAGGGGGACGGCACCAGGACCTGCTCAAGCTCTTCACCCTGGCGACGCTGGTCTCACTGCTGGCCATCCTGCTGCTGGTCGGCTTTGGCATTTACCAGATTTTCAATCGCTACATCATCGCCGAGGCGGAGCGGGACGCGGTTGCCATCTCCAATGCGATTATCGGCGACAGCCTCAAGGATTACATTGCCCGCGGACCAGGTGGCGCACCGACCCTGATCATCCCGGCCAGCAGTTACCACCTCCTCGATCAGGATATCGAGGCCAAGCTGAAATACTTCGATGTCCTCAAGATCAAGATCTTTTCCCGCGACCAGGCCATCGTTTACAGCAACGATCGCAACATCATCGGTGAACTCGACCTCAAGAACCAGACCCTGGCGGCGGCCCTCGCCGGCGATGCCTCTTCCAAGCTCGAAAAGAAGGAAGAGCTCTGGGACCTTGCCGACGAAAAGAAATATGAGATCGACATGGTCGAAACCTATATGCCCCTGCGAACTCCGACCGGGGTTGTCGCCGGGGCATTTGAAATCTACATGGACGTTTCCGCCTATCGACAATTGCTGCGTGATGTCCTGGTCGCGGCAATCCTGGTCGTCACCGCCGTTCTGCTGGTCGTCTTCGGGGTATTGACCTTTTATATGCGCAAGGCAACGCGAATCATCTCATCCAAGACTCAGGAAATCCGGGTTCTCAGCGGGTTGTTGCCGATCTGCTCAGCCTGCAAAAAAATTCGCAACGACCACGATGAATGGGAAATCCTCGAAAAATTCATCACCGAACGGTCCGAGTCCGAGTTCACTCACAGCCTCTGCCCCGACTGCCTGCAAGAGTACTGGAAAGAGTGAGGTCCAGACGGCTAACAGCAAGCAGAAAGCGCCCCGGCGATTGCCGGGGCGCTTTCTGCTTGCTGTTTCAACGCTTTGCTATTCCCTGTGGGAATCATGCCCTGACGTGAGTCAGGGTATCAGTTCTTCACGGTTATCGGTTTAACCCTTCCCGGCCCGGCGGCTCAGAGACGTTCATACTGTCATCCTCCTGTGTGCTGGGGTTTGATTCCAATTTACCACGAAACCGGCACTTGTAAAGGTGCTAAAACCATGGGAACAAGGGGACGAGCAAAACTTGACCGGGGATGGGCGGATCGTGGTAGAATCCCCGAGTATCCTCGTGGCAACGGGCTGCGAAGGTATTTATTCCATCTGCAAAAGGGGCGGCGCCAGTTACCGCCGGACGAGACATCATGAGCCGATCCTGCCGGGGAAGGCGAACCATTGCGGCCCTTCTCATCACGTTTTCACTCACCCTCGGCCTTGGCCTGGCACCTGCGACCGCCGCCGAGTTCAATTACAATCGGGCGCGGCTTCTCAGCTATCTGCTGCGTGACCAGCTCCCGCTCCACCACTACAGTCACAAGGCGATCGATGACGACCTCTCCCGCGCCGCCTTTGCGCTCTATCTGAAGCAACTCGACAGCCAGAAGCGCTTCCTGCTCCAGTCCGACGTCGATCAACTCCAGGATTTCGCTACCC
Organism: Desulfuromonas sp. DDH964; assembly: GCF_001611275.1. GTDB lineage: Bacteria > Desulfobacterota > Desulfuromonadia > Desulfuromonadales > DDH964 > DDH964. Next base: position 3,824,052 of record NZ_CP015080.1, read on the forward strand.
GCATCGACGATGAGCTCAAGCAGGGGCGGATTGTACTGCCCGCTCTCGCCGCCGAGATCCTCGGGAGGCGCATTGCCGTCGTTGAAAAACTGGTCGCTGAACTCCTGGAGGGGAGGTTCGATCTGCACTCCCGGGAGACCATTGAAACCGACCCGGAGAAGCTCGACTTCTGCGCCAATGAAGCCGCGCTCAAAGAACGCTGGCGGCAAACCCTGACCTACCAGGTCGTGCTCCGCTACCTCGGACTGGTGGAGGATCGCGCTGCCGAAGCCAAGGCGGCCGGCAAGGAAACGCCCGCGACGGACAGCATCGACCCCGAACTGCTCAAGGTCGCCCGTGAGAAGGTCGCCAAGAATTATCGCGACTTTTTCACGCGTCTCCACCAGGACACCTCCCAGGATTACTTCGACCGTTATTTCAGCTCGGTCACCCGGGCCTATGATCCGCATACCGACTATCTCCCCCCTACCGAGAAGGAAGATTTCGATATTGGCATGCGGGGGTCCCTGGAAGGGATCGGCGCCACCCTGCGTGAAGAGGACGGTTACATCAAGGTGGTCGCGATCATGGCCGGCAGTGCCGCCTTCCGCCAGGGGCAATTGCAGGCCGAAGATATCATCCTCAAGGTAGCCGAGGGGGAGGCCGAGCCGGTCGACATTACCGACATGCGCCTTCGTGACGCGGTCGGCCTGATCCGGGGGCCGAAGGGGACCGAGGTGCGTCTGACGGTTCGCAACCCGGATGGAAATCTGCGGGTGATCCCGATTGTCCGCGACGTGGTCCAGATCGAGGATACCTTCGTCAAGGGGACCGTGATCCCCGGTCCTGTGGAAGGGGAAAATTTCGGCTACCTCAAGATTCCTTCCTTCTACCGGGATTTCCAGGGTGCCGGCCATGGTGCCAAGGGCCGCAATGTCACCGATGACGTGCGCGCCGAACTGCAGCGGCTCAAGCCGGCCGGAGTTGCCGGCATCATCCTCGACCTGCGCAATGACGGCGGCGGCTCCCTGGCCGATGCCGTCGATACTGCCGGCCTCTTTATCAAGACCGGTCCGGTAGTTCAGGTCCGGGGGAGCGACGGTTCCATCGAACCCCTCAACGACGATGATGCGAGCATCGAATATTCCGGCCCCCTGGTCGTGCTGGTCAACCAGTTCTCCGCTTCCGCATCGGAAATTCTTGCCGGCATGCTCCAGGACTATGGCCGCGCGGTGGTGATCGGCGGGGAGCACACCCACGGCAAAGGAACAGTGCAGGCGCTGATCGATCTCGATCGGGGCCTCTCCCTGCGCAACATGGACGCCTATAAACCCCTCGGTGCCCTGAAGATCACGGTGCAGAAATTCTACCGGGTCAGCGGCGCCTCGACCCAGTACCGGGGCGTGATTCCCGACATCATCCTGCCGGATCGCCTCCAGTACCTCAAAACCGGCGAGAAATACTCGGAATATTCCCTCCCCTGGGATACCGTTGCCCCGGTGAGTTATACCCGCTGGAACAGTCCCGGGGTACGACTCGATACTCTCCGCGTCCGCAGCCAGGAGCGCACCGCCAAGGATCCAAAATTCCAGGAGATCGCCCGGGAAGCCGCCTTGGCGAAAGAGCGCAGCGAACGGACCCGGCAGTCCCTCGATCTCGATACGATCCGTAAGGAGCGGGAAGAGGCAAAGAAGCTGACCGAGGTCGCCCCGATGCACGGGGCAAAGCCGGCAGCCAAGCCGGACCATGTGCTGACAGCAGAGGAAAAGGAAAAACAGCTCGCCGAGGGTCTCCTCGACGACCCCTACGCCAGTGAAGCCCTGGCGGTCCTCACCGACATGCAGGAGCTGCCGCGGGCTCCCCTCGCCAACACGCCGGGACGGAGCGCCGCGGCGAGCGCCCGCTAGCCCTCCCGTTGCCGCAGCAGAACAAACGCCCTTCCGGAGCTGCCGGAGGGGCGTTTGTTCTGCTGCAATGAATCTCCCCGCAGCAAGCTACGGGGTATCAAAAGTTTAGATTGATCGCTTTCATCGAAGCAAGCTTCGGGGAATTCGACCCACCTGAGATTAAAACAGGGAACCGGTGACCTGATTACCCGGGGGCTATCGCCTCTGCCAGGACCTCGGCAATATCCCGCACCTTGACCGTCTCGGCACCCTCATCCTTGAGGCCATCCTCAAACATCGTCATGCAGTAGGGACAGGCAACGCAGATGGTTTCGGGCTGCTGGTCGAGAGCCTCACGGACCCGGTCGAGGTTGATCCGGGTGCCGAGATGCTCCTCCATCCACATCCGCCCACCGCCGGCGCCGCAACAGAAGGAGTTTTCCCCCTGGCGGGAAAATTCTTCCGGAGCATTGCCGGAAGCCGCCGCGACCACGGCGCGCGGCGCCGCATATTCATCATTGTGACGGCCGAGGTAGCAGGAATCGTGGAACAGCAGCTTCCCCTGCGACCGCCCTTTTCCGGCCGGCAACCGGCCGCAAGCGACCAGGTCGGCCAAAAGCTGGCTGTGGTGAAGCACCTCCAGTTCCAGCCCGTACTGGCGATAGTCGTTTTTAAGGGTGGAAAAGCAGTGCGGACACTGGGTGATGATCTTTTTCATCCCGCGTTCCTTGAGCAGCTCGACATTTTTCAATGCCATCTGCTCGAAGACATACTCGTTGCCGAGCCGACGAAGACTGTCCCCGCAGCAGAGCTCATCCTTGCCGAGAATCCCCCAGGAAACACCCGCCTGGTCAAGAAGGGTGGCGAGGGCTACGGTGACATGCTTGTTGCGGGTGTCAAAAGCGCCGGCACAGCCAACGAAGAAGAGGTATTCGGTCTCCCCCGGGACAAAAGAACGGTCGCCGAGCTGGGTACTCCACTTGGTGCGCTCGCTCGGGGCGATCCCCCAGGGGTTGCTGCGCTGCTCCATGTTCTCGAAGAGGTTGAGAAGCTCCTCGGGAAACTTTGCCTCCTGCTCGACCAGGTGGCGACGCATCTTGACGATCTTCGGCATCTGCTCGATAAGGACCGGGCACGCCTGCAGGCAGGCGCCGCAGGTAGTGCAGGACCAGAGGGCCGCTTCACTGGTCGACCCTTCCCCCCCATCGCCGATCAGAGGCAGGCGCGGCTTCGCCCCGCTCTGCAACAGGGTGGCATTGTGCAGGAAATTGACCTTTATGTCGTGGACCACCTGGCGCGGGTTGAGGGGTTTTTCGGTGGCCCGGGCGGGACAGACATCCTGGCAGCGCCCACACTCGGTGCAGGTATAGCCATCGAGAATGTCTTTCCAGGTAAAGCGCTCGACACTGCCGACCCCAAAAACTCCATCCGGCGTGAATACTTCCCGGGGCTGGGTATTGGGCTTCTCCAGGGCACCGAAGAAGCAGTTGGGGATAGCGGTAAGGATATGCATGTGCTTGCTGCGCGGCAGCAGGTTCATGAAGAGGAGCAGTACCAGGGCATGCGTCCACCAGGCGACCGTCGCTACCGTTTCGAGTCCCGCTGGCGACAGGCCACCAAGGGTGGCGGCAAGGGCACCGGAAACCGGCATCCAGGCCGCGGCCGCCTCCTGACCTGAGGCGATTTCTGCCGCATGCAGGTAAAAGAAGGCCAGCATCAGGGCCGCGATAAAGGCGAGGATGACAAAGGCTTCCCCGCTGCGGGCACTGGCGTAACTGCTGCTGAGGTAGGCCGGCGCGAAGAAGAGGCGGCGGGCAGCAGCCAGCGCCACGCAGACCAGGGTCAGCAGCGAGACCAGTTCGAAGCTGAGCACCAGCGGGTGGTAGAGGCCGGCGGGAAGCAGGGAAAGGCGCACGGCCGGGAAAATTCCGGCGAGGAGAAATTCGCCGTTGGCCAGCAGCAGGATCAGAAACGACCAGAAGATCAGCAGGTGGTTAATGCCGAAGGGGCGTTTGACCACGCGCCGCTGACCGATTGCATAACGCAGCATTGCCTGGAAACGCTTTCCCGGCTGGGAGCTACGATCCTCGGGCTGGGCAATGGCGAGGATGGCAAAACGCTGGTAACAGCTATAGGCAAAAGCGACCAGGGCCGTCAAAAACAGCGGGATAAAGATCATTTGCTGGGAAGACATCGCTCTGCTCTCCGGTTGGGGTCAGGCACTCTGGCGGCGCGCGGACTGGCGCAGTTCGCGGATGCGGGCAGTGATCGCCGGGACGATTTGGAATATATCCCCGACGATGCCGTAATGGGCGATCTGGAAGATCGGCGCTTCGGGATCGCGGTTAATGGCGATAATCACATCCGAATCCTGCATGCCGACCATGTGCTGAATGGCGCCACTGATACCGCAGGCGACATAGACCGTCGGGCGTACCGTCTTGCCGGTCTGGCCGACCTGGCGGTCCCCCGGCATCCAGCCGGCATCGACGGCGCTGCGCGAGGCGCCGACCACACCGCCGAGTTCGTCGGCCAGTTCCTGCAGCATGGCGAAATTTTCCTTTCCCATCAGGCCGCGGCCGCCGGAGACGATGATGTTGGCGCCGGCGATATCGACCTTGCCGTGCCCGGCGCCATCCTCGATCACCTCAAGGACCTTGACCAGAATCTCCTCCTCCGGAGGAGCAAAGGAATCGCGAACAATCGTGCCGCCGCGGCCGGCGACGTATTCCGGCATCTGCATCACGTGCGGCCGGACCGTCGCCATCTGCGGCCGGTACTTGTCGCACATGATGGTCGCCATGATATTGCCGCCAAAGGCCGGACGGGTCTGCATCAGGTTGCGCTTGTCATCAATGGCCAGGCCGGTACAGTCGGCGGTGAGTCCGGTCTTGACGACCGTCGCCACCGCTCCGGCCAGATCCCGGCCGACGCCAGTCGCCCCCATCAGGATCACTTCGGGCCGGTGACGGTCGATCAGATGGCAGAGCGCCCGGGTGTAGGCTTCGGTGCGATAATGTCGATAGACGGTTGCATCGAGGAGGTAAGCCCTGTCGGCGCCATAGGCAAAGGCCTCGGCGCAGAGGTGCTCCACCTGATCTCCGATAACCACGGCACAGAGTTCGACCTGCAGGGCATCGGCCAGCGCCTTGCCGGTGAAGAGAAGCTCCCAGGAGACCTTGGCCGGCTCGCCATCGGTCTGCTCGATGAAGACCCAGACCCCGCGATAGGTGGCAAGCAGGTCCCGGATGCGCAGCGCTTCCGGATCGAGTTCCTCCTCCGGCACTTCTTGACTATCCCCTTGCTGGCGGGCAATTTCGTCCAGAATCGCCTGCTCTTCGGGAGTGAAAAACATCTCGATCGCCTGGGCCGGGCAGACCTTGACACACTTGACGCAGCCGATGCATTTGGCGTAATCAATGATCGGTTCACCCGCCTCGTTCATGGTGATGGCATCGACCGGGCAGGAACTGAGGCAGCGTTCACCGCAGGCGATACAGCTGTTGTCGAGCAGGCGTGCCTTGCCGCGCGGCTTTTTGATTTTTTTCACTTCGGTCATGATCGTTCCTTGGGGAGAGGCCGGCTCAGAGCGCCAGCAAATCCTTGTCCAGCAGCTTGTCCACCAGCAGGCGCGCCGTCCCGACCGGGTCAGCGGTTCCATCGCCGATAATTTCCCCCTTCTCCCGCTCGGGGGAGAAGATCCGGCTGACCCAGGTCGGTGACCCCTTGAGCCCGATCCCATTGACATCGAGGCCCAACACCTCGTTGCTCCAGAGCTTGATTTCCATCTCCCTGGCGGCCAGGCGCATCGGCACGGTCGGATAGCGGGGCCGGTTGAGCTCCCGCACCACGGTCAATACCGCCGGCAGCGGCGCCTCGACGATCTCGTGCCGCCCCTCGAGCTTGCGCCGCACCCGGACCGTCTTGTTGGCGAGGTCGAGCTGTTCGATACGATCGACCAGGGTCAGTTGGCTGTAGCCGAGTCGACTGGCGATGCCGGGGCCAACCTGGGCGGTGTCGCCGTCGATGGTCTGTTTGCCGCAGATGACGAGGGCAACCTCCTCGGCTTCCGCCAGGCGGGAGATCGCCGCCGCCAGCACCCTGCTCGTCGCCAGGGTGTCGGCACCGCCAAAGACCCTATCGGAGAGGAGGATCGCTTCATCGACGCCAACTGCGCAGGCCTTGCGCAGGGTCGCCTCGGCGTTGGGCGGCCCCATCGACAGAGTCACCGCCCGGACCCCGTAGCGATCCTTGAGGCGCAGGCTCTCCTCCAGGGCATGGGTGTCGTAGGGGTTCATGATGAACGGGATTCCCTCCCGGACCAGGGTATTGGTGACCGGATCGATCTGGACCTGGGTCGTGTCCGGCACCTGTTTGACGCAGGAAATGACGAGCATGGAAGGTATCCTCAAAAAAAACTGGCGGAAAACGAAAAAAGCTCAGCCAGGGCTAAGGCCTGGTGAGCTTCGTTGCAGAAAACGGCGGACACATCGTCGTGCCGACCGGTAACGGAGCCAACCCCATCGCAGAGATCGTGCCAGGGCCAATTGCAACGGCCAAGGTCCCGGAAGAGAAGGGATTGTCATCGCACAAAGCACCCCAAGCGCCCCCCTCCGGGGAAGGGATGCCGTCTTTTTCAGCTGTCAATGGTAATATTTTAGGCAATTTCATAAGGGCAACAAATTACGATTAGGGGAGCTAAGCGCTCCACCAGCACCCCCTCCAGTGGGTGCCGTTTCGCAAGGTATACTATTTTCCCTGGCCCGGCAACCCAAAAGGAGCCCCGTTAAATTGAGGTAAAATGGCCTGACCACTAGCTTTTGCGGCTATTCTGGGATACCTGCCTGCCTGGGAAACGCGCCAGCGAACCTGGTTCCTCCCGGGGGGGCAAGGGGACGAAACGCCCCAACGGTATTTGCCTAAATTGGCAGCAGGATGAAGTTTGCGCGGACGAATGGTTCCGCCGTGTTACAATGCAACCGTCAAAACCTTCCCCCCCCCTGCCGGGACGACATTTTCCGGCTATCGTAAACACGACCGCATAAGGCCGGTCCCGAACAAAATGAAGAGGGGTGTCCCATGCAACTGGTCGCCATCGTTGGAAGTCCGCACGGACCACGGGGCAATACCGCCCGACTGCTGCAGGAAGTCCTTGCCGGAGCCAGCGCCGCCGGCGCCAAAGCCGAAACCATCTATCTCTCGGAGCTCACGATCGGGCCATGCAATGGCTGCGATGCCTGCCACAAGATCGGCCACTGCCTTCAACAGGACGATTTCACCAGGGTGCGGGACCGGATCGCAGCCGCCGATGGCCTGATCCTGGCAAGCCCCAACTACCTGTTCAACGTCAGCGCCCAGCTCAAGGCTTTTCTCGATCGCTGCTGCGGGGTCATCCATCTGCTCGACTTCAAGGGGAAATACGGGGCCGCGGTCGTTACCTCCGGGGGGGGCGGCGATGAACCGGTCACCAGCTACCTGCAACGTTTTTTAACCATCACCGGAATTCATCCCGTCGGCGCCGTCCATGCCACCATGGGTGCCCTTCCCGACGGTCAATTTACTGCCGGCCTCAAGCACGAAGCGAGACTCCTCGGCGAGCGATTGGTGACCGCCTGGCAGACCCAGGCCCGGGACCCCCGGGTTGAGCAGGAAATTCGCGCCTTCAGCCAGCGGATGCGCGAACTGGTCTTCGCCATGAAGGAGGAGTGGCCCTACGAGTACCAGTCCTGGCAGTCAAGGGCCAGCGACTGACCCCCGCCACGACGATGAACCCGGCCAAGTTCACCTATCCCCGCCGCAGCGGCAACCAGTTCCGCCTCCTCGTCGACGGAGACGCCTTCTTCCCCGCCATGCTCGAGGCGATTGATCGTGCCCGACTCTCGGTTCTGGCTGAATTCTATCTCTTCGAATCAGGGGAACTCAGCGAGCGTTTCATTGCCGCCCTTACCGCAGCCGCTGCCCGGGGGATCCCGGTCTACCTTTTGCTGGACGACTTCGGCAGCCGCCTGCTGCTGCGCCACCACCGGCAGCAGTTGCTGGAGGCGGGCGTTCAGCTTGCCTTCTACAATCCGCTGCGCCGCAATCGTTGGCGCCGGAACCTGCAACGCAACCATCGCAAGCTCCTCCTGGTGGACGGTGAACTCGCCTTCACCGGGGGGGCCGGGATCACTGACCTCTTCTCCCCCGCCCTGCACCCGACCGACTACTGGCATGAACTGATGCTGGAAATTCGCGGGCCGCTGGGCGGTGACTGGTTCGTCCTTTTCGGGACCACCTGGGAGCGGACGACCGGTGTACCGCTGACCATTCCAGCGACAGCCGGGATGCCGCTGCCTGGTGGCAGCAGTGGCAGAGTAGCTGCCCATGGCCGCTTCTTTCAGCAGTCTGATATCATTCGCTCCCTGCTCAAAAGGGTAAGACGGGCCAAAGGCCGGGTCTGGCTCGCCACCGCCTACTTTCTCCCCTCCTGGAAACTGCGCCGGGCGCTCAAGCGCAGCGCCCGGGCCGGGATCGATGTTCGCCTCCTCCTCCCCGGTCCCCGCACCGATCATCCGAGTGTGCGGCATCTCGGGCGCCGCCATTATGAATCCCTGCTGCGGGCCGGGGTCCGTATCTTCGAATTCCAGCCCCGCTTTCTCCACGCCAAGGTACAGCTCTGCGACAACTGGGCAAGCATTGGCTCAAGCAATCTCGACCGTTGGAACCTGCGCTGGAACCTGGAAGCGAATCAGGAGCTGGAGGATCCGGAGCTTATCGGGGAACTGGTGCGGCTCTTCACCGCCGACTTTGCCCTCTGCAGGGAGATTGACCTCCAGAGCTGGCTGGAGCGGCCCTGGTGGCGGCGCAGACTGGAACAGGTCTGGGCAACGGTGGAAGCGCTGGTCCGCCGGATCAGCGAACCGAGGCCTCCAGGCCCGCCGCACTGATCTCCCGCTGGGATAAGGATTCTGCACAAAGAGGGGCCGGAGGGGTCGCTTCGCTTAGAGAGAGGGGGGAAGAACGGGGGGCTTATTGTCGGACGACACAGAGGACCTGGACAGACCCGGCCGGTCGGCTGGCGAGAAATTTGCGTTCAGCATCGACGGGCCCGGAGGCTTCAACCAGGGCGGAGCGGGTTTCACTCCCTTGCTGGTAGGTTACTTCATACTGATTCATGGGTTCCCTCGGTCGTGGTTTTGGACCGATTCTAGCGACCCCGGCAGCGGCCGTCAACGCCAACGAAGGAAAATTTCCCCTTGATTATCCGTCCAACCCGGTCTAAGGTCACGAATTGACAGGCCGATTGTTACTTTTGAATGCCTACGGAGGATGCTCATGGCACGCGACCTGGTTATCTCCCTCATTTTCGTCCTGCTGATGCTGTTCACCCTTCCGGCAGCGGCGGAGACGCGCTATGTCAGCGACCAGCTGATAATCACCCTGCGCACCGAACCGAGTACCGACGCTCCCGTCGTCACCACCGTGCGGACCGACACCCCCCTTGAGGTTCTCGCGGAAAGCGGGCGGTTTCTCAAGGTGCGCAGCCCCAACGGCGAAGAGGGTTACGTTCTCAGCCAGTACGTGACCGATGCCCTTCCCAAAAGCCTGCAGCTCGAACAGCTGCAGGCCGAGCGGGACCAGTTGCAACGCAAGTTGAAACGCCTCGAAGAAGCTCAGGGTGCGACCAGCAGCGAGCTGGAAGCGGCCCGCCGGCAACAGGAAACCCTGGTCACCGACCTGCAGGCGAAGCTCACCGCTACCGAGCAGGAATTGGCCACCACCCGCAATCAACTCACCGCGGTCAGTGCCAGGTTCGAGGCACTGCAGCAGGATGCCCGCGATGTAGTCGCAATTGCCGCGCAACGGGAAGAACTGCAGGGGGAGCGGGACCGGCTCAATGCCGAACTCGACCAGTTGCGTGAGGAGAATAACACCCTGCTGCGGACCGGCATGATCCAGTGGTTCCTGGCCGGAGGGGGAGTCTTTTTCCTCGGCTGGGTCGTCGGCAAGATTTCCCGCAAAAAACGCCGCGGGTTCTGATCAGCACCGGCGCGGCTTTTGGAAAACTCAGGTGCCGGGTAAGGCTTGCAACAGGATCTGGTCGACCTGCGTGCGAAGGTCGGCAATCAGCGCCTGCAGGACGCTGCCGTAATCATAACTCCAGGCGTCAAAATCTTCCCAACGCACCAACTGCTCAACCGCGCTCGCCACGTGTTGCCGGGTCAGCAATCGATCGCCCAGGTAGAGCTCCAGCTCGCCGTCAAGGCGTGCGCTCTTGTAAATCTCTTCCGGAATGGAGCGCCCCCCGTCCTGATCGAAATCACCGGCAACGCTCGCCAGCCCACCACCGAATCCGGCCAAGAGAATTCCATTCATGACCGGTGCTTCGCCGACCTGGCGATAGTCGGTAGTCACCTCCCGCAATTTCACCGCGACCTTGACCAACGGCGCCCCTTCTCGCGACGAGCGCAGGGCCAGCTGCTCTTCCAGTGCTGACTCTGCCCAGGCATTGAATGGAAAACGCCGGTAGGACTCGCTCGGTCCGGCAAGGACATAGTAGGGGTCGGCGACCTGTGATGACCAGGCAAGAATGAATCGATAGGGGAGTGGCTGCACTTCGGCGATCGGCACGACGCCCACGGGCACGCAGCCGCCAATCAGTACCAGAGCGCAACCGATCAGGCCAGCCATGAAACGCTTCACGATCTCCTCCTTTGTTCGGTCCCTTCTCCACCCGGCACCTCCATACCATTCTACCGCGTCATGGTAATTTCTCTCCACCCCCCGCCAAACCCCACTTAACGGCGCACCAGCCGCCGACGACCTGGCCCACCCACGGTCGGTGGCTGGTGCCCTCTACGCTGTTTCCCTGAAAATCAAAAACTGTTTTGCATTTACGCAAAACCGGGTAACCGGAAGTTGACTATTAAATTTTATATTTAGTTTCGATGACTTAGCAATCGTTCCCGGATCGAAAATAATAATTTATTGTAATTAATGCGATTTTTGGTTTTGCAAAATTGCAAGAACATCTGCGGTCGGCCTGCCGAGACCCTTTATTGACAAACGGGAAAATTATCGTTTTTTCTATTCTTTTTCCGGGATAACTAATTTTTCAAACATTGGTATGCTCGTTGCTATATATAAAAGGAAGCCAAATACCAGGCGCGATCCACTGCATTGATTGATCGCTCCAACGTCTCCTTTCTCCCAGCGAGGTCATGCCATGCTTTATAAAAAAACCAACGCGGAACTTCATTACGAGGACTTCGGCAAGGGTCCGGCAGTCGTCGTGCTCCACGATCAGACTTCCAACCAGGAACTGCGCCAAACCCACTTCGAGGCCCTGGCCGGGAGCGGCTGTCGGGTCATCATCATCAACCCCGACGGCCTCGGTCAGGGGGGGGCGACCCTGCCCGCTGCCGAAGGGACCGCCTTGGTGCTCTCCCTGCTCAATACGCTTGGCATCGGTCGTGCTGTTTTTATCGGCATCGGCCGCGGTGGATATACCACCCTGGACCTGCTCGAAAACTTTTCGCGGCGCGTTGCCGCGGCCAGCTTCGTCGTCTCGGCGGAACTTGCCGCCGACCTGCGCCGCAGAACCTGCAGCAAGGAGGCCTTGAAGGCCCTGCGCCGCGGCCGCTGCGACGCATTGAAACAGGTTTTTCTGCGTCGCCAGATCGTGGCGGCTCCCACTTCCAGGCTGCCACGGCTGCAAGCCTGGATTCACCACCTGATTGAAATGAGAAGCGCATCCCCGAACGGTCACAACAAAGACTGTGCCGCACTGCTCGCCGCCCTCCGGCTCCCCCCGCTGCTAATCGAAGAAGAGCGCAACCCGACGGCGATGCACCCTCTTTCAACAGGGGTCCGCCGCTCCCGACCATGGCGGGCCCTGAGTGCCCCACTGCAGGGATTGCTGCAGGCCCTCCTCCCCGCCGACGCCCTGTTCGACGACGAGGAAGACCCGGCTTTGGACCAGAGCTGACGGCGGCCTTCGCCCTGCTGCCAAGGAAATGGATTGACATTCCCCGCCCCGGTATGTTAACCAGACTTCTCGTCAAAAGAGCAGAAGGTGGTGGTTATGATTTTCCGGAATGACCCGAAGCCAGCAGATGCAGCTCGAGCTATGAGCGCGGCGGCCGCCGCTTCTCAAGGAACCAACCCTGTCTGGCACCTGGTAACCTGAATCTGACCCGATTCATGATGAAGTAATCAAGGCCATGGCAGAGAGTCCATGGCCTTTCTCTTTGGTGGCAAGAAAAAACAGAGCATTCCGGGATGGAGAATTTTCATGCGCAACAACATCGTACACATCGGCGCCGGCGAACTAACCTACGAGATCAGGGCGATTGTCGATATCGCTGACAAGCTCAAGGCCCTCGGCATAAAGACCAACATGGAGAACATCGGCGACCCGGTCGCCAAGGGGGAGAAGATCCCGGCCTGGATGAAGAAGATCGTCGCCGACCTGGCGATGAAGGACTGCTCCTACGGCTACTGCCCAACCCGGGGGGTGCTGGAGACCAGGCAGTTCCTCGCAAACCTTGTCAATACCCGGGGGAAAACCCAGATCACCCCTGACGACATCCTCTTTTTCAACGGCCTCGGCGATGCCATCCAGAAGGTCTACGGCTTTCTGCGCCGCGAGGCTCGGGTCATCGGTCCTTCGCCAACCTACTCGACCCACTCCTCCGGGGAAGCCGCCCATGCTGGCCAAAAGCCGGTCTCTTACCGGCTTGACCCCGACAACAACTGGTTTCCGGACCTCGATGACCTGCGCCTCTCGATCAAGTACAACCCGGCGATTTCCGGCATCCTGATCATCAACCCTGACAATCCGACCGGCGCGGTCTACCCGGAACGGATTCTGCGGGAGATGATCGCCATCGCCAAAGAATTCGATCTCTTCATCATTGCCGACGAGATCTACCACAATATCGTTTATAACGGCCAGTCAACCAAGCCGATTTCCGACCTGATCGAGGACGTGCCGGCCATTGCCATGAAGGGGATCAGCAAGGAAGCCCCGTGGCCGGGTGCCCGCTGCGGCTGGATCGAGGTCTACAATGCTGACAAGGACCCGGTCTTCAAGCAGTACACCCAGAGCATTCTCAACTCGAAGATGGTCGAAGTCTGCTCGACTACCCTGCCGCAGAAAGCGATCCCCGCCCTGCTCAGTCACCCCGAGTACCCGAAGTACCTCGAAGAGCGCAAGGCCCGCTACGAGCGCTGCTCCAACGTCGCCTACGACCTGCTGAAAAACGTCCCCGGCATCAAGGTCAACCGCACCAACGGCGCCTTCTACATGTCGGTCGCCTTCAAGGAGGGCGCCCTCACCCAGAAGCAGTCCCTCCCCATCGAGATCAAGGAGGTGAGGGACCTGGTCGAAGGACTGGTCGCCCAGCCCGGCTGCTCCCTGGACAAGCGCTTCGTTTATTACCTGCTCGCCGCGACCGGCATCTGCGTTGTCCCGCTCTCTTCATTCTGCACCCTGGAGCAGGGGTTCCGCGTAACCCTGCTGGAACGCGACGAGAAGGAGTTCGCCAAGATCTTTGCGACCCTGGCCGCAAGCATCAAGGCCTACCTGCAGTCCTGAATCGCATTGCGCGCCGCCGGTTCCGACAGCGGGCCGGCGGCCCATTTCGCTACCGGCCTCCGGGGCGCGTGAGACAGCAAGCCCATGAGTACCCTGGCCAAAGCCAACCTCGACACGCCGGTTGCCTCCGTTGCCGATCTCGTCGCTTTTCTCGCACGGGGAGCGCGACCTCCCCACGACTGGGGAATCGGTACCGAGGTCGAAAAACTGGTCCTCGATCGCGAGACCGGAGAAGCCGCCGACTACAGCCGGGTCGAACTGTTGCTGGGGACACTGGAAGCCGAGGGGGGCTGGCGACCGATCCGCGAAAACGGCCATCTCATCGCCCTTTTCGGGCCTCATTCGTCGATCACCCTGGAACCGGGTGGCCAGCTGGAGCTTTCCGGCCGACTCTGTGAAGATCTCCATTGCAGCTACGGTGATTTTGCCAACCACCTTGCCGCCGTCGTCGACAAGGCCCGGGCCCTCGGGCTCTGCTTTTTTGGCCTTGGCGTGCAGCCCTTTACTCCCACCGCACAGATCCCCTGGGTTCCCAAGGCCCGCTACGCCATCATGGCCCCCTACATGGCCCGGACTGGCGACATGGGGCAGCGGATGATGAAGCAGACCGCCGGGATCCAGGTTAACCTCGACTACCAGGACGAAGCCGATTGCATCACCAAGTTACGGATTGGCCTCGCCGTAGCGCCCCTCTTCTATGCCCTCTTCGCCAATTCGCCCCTGCTCGATGGTCGGCCGAGCGGGGTGCTCTCCACCCGCGGCGAAATCTGGTCGCGCACCGATCCCGACCGGACCGGGCTGCTACCGGCGATCTTTACCGAGGGGGCCGGTTACCACACCTATGTCGAGTACGCCCTCGACGTTCCGATGTATTTCATCCAGCGTCAGGAGCGCTTTCTCGACCTGACCAGGGAACGGTTTACCTTTCGCCGCTTCCTCGCCGAGGGCTTCGGTCCGCACCGGGCAACCCTCGCCGACTGGGACCTGCACCTGTCAACTCTTTTCCCCGAGGCGCGGCTGCGTCCCCAGATCGAACTGCGCTCTGCCGATACCTTGCCGGCACGCCTGACCCTCGCTGTTTCCGCCCTCGCCAAGGGGCTCTTCTACGACCGTTCGGCACGGGAGGAGATCTGGTCCATCTTTTCGGCCCTTGACGCTGCCGGCCGCGACCAGCTGACTCGCGATGCCTGGCGGCGCGGGCTCAAGGCCGAGCACCAGGGCCGCAGCCTGCAGCAGATTGCCATCGAGGCACTGGCCATTGCCCGCCGCTCCCTGCAGCGGCAGGCGGCCGCCGCCCGGCACGGGCAGGATGAGGCGCACTTTCTCGATGGCATCGAGGAGATCGCCGCCAGCGGCGTGACTCTTGCCGAGCGTCTTCTTGCGGACTGGCGCGGCTCCCGCGAGGAGAAGCTTCAGGCGCTTTGCCGGCACTGTGGTTTCGGCTGTTCCGGAGAACCGGTCATGTAAACCCGACTGTGCTTTCGCACAGTCGGCAGGCGTCCATTCGCCCCTGAGTTTTTACGCATCGCCACGTAGCAACGTCCAAGGGCAGCTCGTATACTCAATTCCAGCTGCGGCTCGTTGTGGCAGGCGAGCCGTTGCTACCTCCTTGATTTACCGCACTCTGCAAGACCACCACCGGGCCGGTTCGGGGACAGCCTCCCCCTGAACCGGCCCGACCCTTTTCTCGTGAAACTACCTCTCCGCGGGGATATATCCCTCAACCTGCCTCAAGGGTGCCAAGCGTCCTTTTATGGGATGGGGCCAGACGATGGCAGAGGACCGGCCATCGACCTCCAGGCCCAGTTCGGGGGGCGTAGCAAACCTCATTGCCCAGGTTAATGGAGACCGTTACTCCAGGTCCGGGTTTCATTTACCCTCTTGCGTTGCATCACCTGCTTCGGCTAAGGTAGAAAACCATCTACCTTTCGGCGTGCCATGTTGAATTGTGTCCTCAAAAAATCAACCCTGACCCTCCTGCTCCTCGCGGTCTGGGCCGTGGGGGCGAGCCTGACGACCGGGCCGGCCCCCTGGCAGGAACCGAACCTCTTTGCCTTCGATTGTTGCCGGGTCTCCCCCCTGCACCGGGTGGTGGCGACTTTCAGCGACCGCACCCAGCCCCAGGTTCACTCCGGCAGCGCACCCTGCTGCGACCTCCCGCTCGGGCCGGAGAGCCTGCTCACCTCTTACCCGCGCCCCGACTCTCAACTTCCGGACAGTCCCGGTCAATTTTCCGCGACCCTTCACGGCCGCCGTCACTACCTCTTTGCCGCCAGCAATCCGGGGTTTGTCCCCCATACGGCGCCGATCGAAAACCCTGCCCTCACCCTCCTCGAAACCGTTGTCCTCCTGAATTGAATTTTCCTGGACCAGGCCCCGTTGCCGGACCCTGTTAACTGTTTTGCCCTCGCCGGGAAACTCCTTCGGTGACGGCTTTCTTTCCGTTAAGCCACGATTCGGGAGTGTCATCACTTGAGTAGCAAAAAAACCAACATCATTGACGCCATCTGGGATTTTTTCTGTTCCCTGAAGCTGACCATCGCCACCCTGATCCTGCTCGCCATCACCTCGATCATCGGCACCGTGGTGCAGCAGGGGAAATCGCCGCAGGAGTATCTGCAGGAGTACAGCGAGACCACCTACCGGGTGCTGAGCGCGCTCAACTTCACCGACATGTACCACTCCTGGTGGTTCCTCGGCCTGCTCGAAATTTTTGCCCTCAACCTCATCGCCTGCTCGATCAAGCGCTTTCCCAAGGTCTGGAAGACGGTCCACGAACCGGTCCTGGCCCCCGCCGAAAGCTTTTACCGCACCCTGCCCAACAGCGAAGAGGTGGTGGTCAAGGGAGAGGGGATCGAGGCGCTGCGCGAGCGCGCCGCCGCCCTGCTCGGCAAGGCTTTCGCCACCCCGGTGGTCACCGCCGGGGAAGAGGGGGAGGTTCACCTCTTTGCGCAAAAAATGCCCTGGGCCCGCTTCGGGGTCTACGTCACCCACCTCTCGATCATCATCATCTTTGTCGGCGCCATCATCGGCTCGCTCTGGGGCTACAAGGCCTTCGTCAACATCGTCGAAGGGACCGCCACCGACAAGGTCTGGGCGCGAGGGGCGAGCGAACCGATCGACCTCGGCTTCCAGGTGCGCTGCGACGACTTTTCGGTCTCCTTCTACGGCGGCGGCGGGGGCGGCCGGCCCAAGGAGTTCAAGAGCGTGCTGACGGTCATCGACGGCGGCAAGACCGTGGTCGACCAGCGGCCGATCATCGTCAACGACCCGCTCACCTACAAGGGGATCACCTTTTACCAGTCGAGCTACGGGCCGACCGGCGAGCCGACCATCAAGCTGCGGGTCAAGGTCCGCGCCAGCGGCGAGGTGAAGGAGCTCGCCGGGCGCCAGGGGCAGCGGCTGATGTTGCCCGGCGGCGGCAGCGTGCGGGTCGTCGACTCGACCGAGGCGTTCCAGGATTTCGGCCCGGCGGCGCGCATCGAAGTGACTCCGCCCCAGGGCGAGGCCCGCTCCTTCGTCGTCCTCAAGGCGTTTCCCGAGTTCGACGCCCAGCGCGGCGGCGACTACATCTTCAGCCTGCTCGACATGGAGCAGCGCTACTACACCGGGCTGCAGGTCGCCAAGGACCCGGGGGTGTGGGTAGTCTGGCTCGGCTGCGCGATGCTGGTGCTCGGCTCGATGACCGCCTTCTTCCTCTCCCATCGGCGCATCTGGGTCACCCTGCTCCCCCTCGCCGGCGGCAAGGTCGGGGTCAAGATCGGCGGCAGCGCCCATCGCAACCAGCCGGCCTTCGAGATCTTCTTTGACGACCTCAAGAAGCAGTTTCGCGACGAACTCAAGTAGTTTTTAAACGTCCTTAAGGAGGACCTAGCGCTATGACCAGTACAATGCTCTTCAATCTTGTCACCATCGGCTACTTCTCGGCGATGATTCTGTTTCTGCTCTACCTCGTCACCCACAACAAAACCATCGCCCTGCTCGGCAACATCCTCGCCTATCTCGGCTTTGCGGTGCAGACCGCGGCGATCGGGCTACGCTGGTACGAGTCCTACGCCCTGCTCGGCGACGCCGGCCGGGCACCGTTGTCAAACCTCTACGAGTCGGTGGTCTTCTTCACCTGGACCATCTTGCTGATCTACATCCTCGTCGACCTGAAGTACAAGCAGCGGGCGATCGGCGCCTTTGTCGTCCCCTTCGCCTTTCTCGGCATGACCTGGGCGCAGCTCGGCCTCAACGACGCCATCGACCCGCTGGTGCCGGCGCTGCAGAGCAACTGGCTGACCTACCACGTCATCACCTGCTTTCTCGGCTACGCCGCCTTCGCGGTCGCCTGCGGGGTGTCGATCATGTACCTGATCAAGGTCGGCAAGGAAGGGGGGAGCGGCGATGCGCCGGCCGGGGGCATCCTCGCCCTCTTCCCGAGCGCCAAGGTCCTCGACGACATCAACTACAAGGCGATCATGATCGGCTTTCCGCTCCTGTCGCTGGGGATCATCACCGGCGCAGCCTGGGCCAACTACGCCTGGGGGACCTATTGGAGCTGGGACCCGAAGGAGACCTGGAGCCTGATCGTCTGGTTCATCTACGCTGCCTTTTTGCACGCCCGCTTCACCCGCGGCTGGGTCGGCAAGCGCGCCGCCTGGCTGTCGGTGATCGGTTTTGCCGCCACCATCTTCTGCTACCTCGGCGTCAACCTCGTCCTCTCCGGCCTCCACTCCTACGGCGGCGGCTGAGACTCTCCTCTACCAACGCAAACGGGCCGGTCTCCCTTGGGAGACCGGCCCGTTGCATTTTCCGCCGCCCGGATTCAGCTCCCGGCCACCAGCCCCTTCAGCTCGGCCAGGAGTTCTGCGACCAGGTCGTAACCCTGCTGCCAGAAGCCGGGGCCGGCAAGGTCGATACCGAAGGGGCGCAGCAGCTCCGCCGGCGGGGCGCTGCCGCCGGCCCGCAGCAGGTCGAGGTAACGGGGGACAAAAGCCGCCCCCTCCTCCTGGTAACGCCGGTACAGGGCCAGCACCAGCAGCTCACCAAAAACGTAGCTGTAGCAGTAAAAGCGGGCGTGGATAAAGTGGCTGATGTAGCTCCAGCCCCAGCGGTAGGAGGGAATCATCTCAACGCTGTCACCGAACAGTTTGGCATTCTCCTCCCACCACAGGGTGCACAAATCCTCACTGCTCAGCTGCCCCTCGCCGCGACGCCGGTGGGCGGCCAGCTCGAAGCGGGTCAGAACCTCCTGGCGGAAGGTGGTGGCGATGATGTCCTCGAGCTGGGCGCAGAGGAGGGCGATGCGGGTGTCGCGATCGCCATCCCGTTCGAGCAGATGGCGGGTCAGCAGCATTTCTCCGAAGACGCTGGCGGTCTCGGCGAAGGGGAGGGGCGCATGGTAGTGAAAGAGGTTCTGCTTTGCGGCCAACGCATAATGTACGCCGTGCCCGAGCTCATGGGCCAGGGTGGCGACGTCCCGGGGACGCCCAGTGTAGTTGAGCAGAACATAGGCGGGCGTCCCCGGCGCAACCCCCATGCAGAAGGCGCCGCCCCCCTTTCCCGGCCGTGGCAGCGCATCGATGCGCTGCTCGGTGAAAAAGCGTCCGGCCACCTCGGCCATCTCCGGGGAGAATCGGGCGAAGGCCCCCAGGACCAACTCCCTGGCCTCTGCAAAGGGGATGGTCCGGCTCTGCCGGGAAAGGGGCGCGTAGAGGTCACTATTCTTCAATCGGTCCAGACCGAGCAATTGCCGCTTGAGGTCAAAGTAGTCGCGGGCGAGGCCGTAATTGGCCGCGGTAACCTCGGAGAGGCGCGCCACCACTTCCGGCTCCGTTTCATTGGCGAGCAGAGTCGGCGTCATCAGGTCGGGATAACCGCGCAGCTCCGCCTCGCGCCCATGATCGAGCAAAATGTTGTTGAAACAGGCGTTCAGGACCAGTTTCTGCTGCGCATGGCCATCGAGAAAGGTGGCAAAGGCCGCCTCGCGGATTCCGCCCTCCGGATGGTAGAGGAGACCGAGGAGCTCCTCCCCGGTCACCTCCCGCACCCCCTCTTCGCCCGGCATCTGGAAGGGGAAGACGAGACTGGCACTCAGCTCGTCGAAGAGCTGCACGAACCCTTCGCGGCCGGAGAGATCCTTGCGCTTGAGGACCTGCTCGACCTCCTCGCTCAGGGTGTAGGGGGCGGCGACTCGCAACCGCTCGAGGAAGTGGCCGTAGGGAGCAATCGCCGGCTCCTGCAGCAGGGCAGTAAATCTCTCGGCGGGAATCTGCAGGACTTCCAGCTCAAAAAAGAGGGTCCGCTCGCTCACTGTCGCATAGGTTTCCCGGGCCCGCGCCAACAGGGCGCCGTGCGCCGGTACCCGGCTGTCGGCGGCGAACAGGAGCTGGGCGTAGGCATAGGGTTGCAGAATCGCTCGTTGCAGAGCTTCGTAACGTACCAGGGCCGCCGCCAAGAAATCGCCATCAGCCCCGGCGACCTTGCCGCGGAAATCGCTTCGAAATTGCTCGGCGCTGGCGGCTGCCCGCGCCAGGTCCGCCGCCCAGGCCGGGTCGGTCGCTGAGGCATAAAGGGCGCCAAGGTCCCATTGGGTATCACTCATCGGGTCATCTCCCTGCAATCGATTTTGCCAGCTACCATAAGCCCCGCCCCGACCCGATGTCAATTCCGGGAGGAGGGGCCGGCCATTGACAGGAGCAGCCACCCGGGGTTAACCTCGCTGGCTGGAAGTTACCCTCCCTGGAGGATAGTTCATGAAACGTCACGTGTCGCCCGGTCCTTTGCCGGCGCAACTACCACGCTATCTGGTACAGACCGGTTTTCTCCTCTTCTACCTCTGGCTCGGCTGGCGCTTTGCCGGCTGGGTCGATCGCCTCGCTGCCGGAGCCAGTCCCGGCTACCCGCGCCCGGCCGGGGTCGACGGCTTCCTGCCGATCAGCGGCCTCGCCGGCTTGCGCTACTGGCTGCAAAGCGGCGAACTCTTCCCGGTCCACCCGGCGGCGGTGCTGATCCTGGTCGCCGCCCTGCTGACCGGGCTGCTACTGAAGCGCGGCTTCTGCTCCTGGGTCTGCCCGGTCTTCCCCCTCTCGGAAGGTCTCTGGCGCCTTGGTCAGCGCCTCTTCGGCCGCAATTTTGCGCCCCCCTTCTGGCTCGACCTGCCGCTGCGCAGTCTTAAATACCTCATTCTCGGCTTCTTCCTGGTGCAGATCTTCGGGCAGATGCCGCTACCCCAGCTGCGTGCCTTTCTCGGTTCCGGCTATCACATCATTGTCGATGTCCGCATGCTTGAGTTCTTCCGCCATCCGTCCCAACTGCTGATCATTGTTCTCCTCGCTCTGGCTCTGCTCTGCCTGCTGGTGCAGATGGCCTGGTGCCGCTACCTCTGCCCCTACGGCGCCCTGCTCGGTCTGGTTTCCCTCCTCTCCCTCGGCAAAATCAACCGGTCGGAAGATCTCTGCAGCCGCTGCGGCCTCTGTTCGGCCCGCTGTCCGGCCTGGCTACCGGTGCGGGAGAAGAAGGTGGTCCGCTCGGCGGAGTGCTATGCCTGCTTTCGCTGCGTCCATAACTGCCCCGATCGGGGCGCGCTCACCTTTCGCCTCGCCAGGCGGCAGGTGATCCCGTCCTGGGTTTTCGCGCTTCTGATCGTCGGCCTCTTCCTCGCTACCAGCGGCCTCGGTCGTCTCTCCAACCATTGGGAGGGGCAGGTCCCGGAGCAAACGATCATGCGCCTGCTGCAATCCCGTTAATTCTGCTTCAATAGCCCCAACAGCAAGAGCCCGGCAATAGTTTGCCGGGCTCTTGCTGTTGGGGTATCCATCTGCAGGTTTCAGGGAAGCTCGTAGATGACGAGCGTTGAACGCGCCGTCCCCGGGTTGAGGGCCGTGCCATGGTTGAAAATCACCGAGGTGATCACTTCGTTCTTGCCGTCATTGTCGACATCCGCGTAAAAAAATCCGGTCAGCGAACCACCCTGGGGTGCCGTGTGCCATGCTTCCTGCAGACTGCGGCCATTCCAGCGGTAGGCGGTCAGGAAACTGCTGGTAAATTCCCGGTACTTGAAGATTCGGGTCGAGCCTTCGTTGAAGGGGACCATGACCAGGCCATCGGGGGTCGCCGCGACCCGCGCCTTCAGGTACTCATAGACCAGATCCATATCCCGCGGATTGGCGCTTCGCTGCTTGTAGTAGGACTCGGTGCCACCGACAACATCGCTGTTCTCCCACAACTGGCTGCCGTCGGCCGCATAAACCTGCAGCTTCTCGTTGATATCGAGCAGTACATAGACGGGCTGCCCGGTTGCCGCATTCGTAATCGCGAAACCCTGGGCAGACGCCTTGTCGGTCGGTGCGGGGAATTCAGCTCCCCGCTCGACTCTGCCATCCTTCTTAACAAAACGGTAGAGGGCCCCGGAATAGGTGCGATCCGCCTTTCCCGGGCGCTGTCCCACCAGAATACGGCCCTCCCCCGGCACGTCGATGCCACCGAGAATATAGGAAATTCCGGTCTGCCTGACGCGCAGGGCGCCATCAACAAATTCGGCATACAGGGAGGAGATCGTCTCGGCGTCACTCCCGGGGTCGCGCTCGGCTGCGGTCAGGTACAGCTCGTCGCGGCCATCCTTATCCAGGTCGACCGCATCGATGGTCAACAGTCTGTATTTTCCGACATCGAGAAATCCAGCGCCCTGGTACTGGCCATTGCTAAACTGGCCAAGGAGAACCTTATCGGTAAAGGCGGTGGCGACCTGGATACTGCCACTCCCGTCAAAATTCCCCGCCGCGACTCCGATCATCAACCCGGGCATGTCCGGGCCGTACCAGATACCATCCTCTCCCGTTTTCCGGGCCTGAATCACCCCGGCATCGGGTGCCGGCGGCGGCGCCTGGATGATCGCCGGGTTAGCCGTGACAGCAGGCGGTGCAGGGCTGGCAGGGACGGGACGGGGCGCAGCCATCGACCGGCCGCTCAGCTCTGCGTTGGGATAAAAATTGATCGGCTGATACTGGCTGTCCCGCAATCCCAGCCCCTGGGCATTGAGGATGAATACGACCCCCTTGAGGTCCGGAACCGGGCCCGGGGTTTCCGGTTTCTGCTGCTGCGCCAAACCGTAGGGCTGCCATTCGAGGTCGGGCAGGTCGGCCTTGAGTTGGGTGTAGAGACTCTCTCCCGTCCCGGTGTAGTCCCAGAAGGTGGCCGGAATCCCGGTATAAGAACGGATCGGATCCCCCTTGACCAGGGCGCCGCCACCGGGGAGCGCCGTCGCATAGGAATAACCCGACTTGACCCGGGTTACGCGCAGCACCGCCTTGACAGTGTCGAGGCTGCCGATCACTTCCTTGGTAACCGGATGAATGATCTTTTCCCCGGGCTGCATGACACTCACCAGGTCGCCGACCCGGATCCCCTTGCTGGCATCGAGGTCAATGAGGAATTCGCTCCCCAGCGGCATTACCACGACTCCGGCCCGGGGGGCCAGATCCCTGGTGACCTGGCTGACATCCGCGGCAAAGAGGGACGGTGCGACGGCGAAGACGAGGAGGACAGCAAGAAGTATGCTTCTTTTCCTGAGCAGGAGGTGCATAGGAACTCCTTGGGGAGGGTGGTTGGATCCGGCAGTAGTCAGGAGAAACCCGTTCGGGGAAAGGACCTCTCCTGGCCACTCTCGGCTCAACGTATTCTGCATGAAAAAAGCCCCGGAGGCAAGCCTCCGGGGCCGGGTACTGCCGGTTATCAGCTTAGTAGCCGACGTTGATCATGAAAACGGTTTTCCAGATGTCGTCCGGGGTGCTGGTGAGGTTGCGACCGTAAGCGGTCTGCCAGTAGTCGCCGAGCATGGCATAGGCGCCATTGAGGCTGACGTCGACCTTTTCAGCAACCTTGGTACCGACGCGCAGGGCCGCTTCAAAGCCCATCTGGTCGTCCTGGCCAGCGGCGGTCTCGTTGGCCATGAAGTAGCCGAGACCGAGTTTGGCGTAAACCGGGCCCATGTTGGCATTCGCCTGGGCGGTGAGGCCGAGGAGACCAACGCCATCCAGGGTAGCAGCTTCCGTTGCAAGGCGGCCACCGGTGCCGTTGTTGTAGTAGGCGTCGGTGAGGAAGATCATCAGGTTCTCGCCAGTAAAGTCGTAGTTGCCGCCGAGGTTGGGAATCCAGGCTTCGCTGTCATTGTCATTTTTATCGCTGTCGCCGCTCAGGTAGATGACGCGGCCGCCGAGCCCAAATTCGCCAACTTTGGCCTTGGCAGCAACGGTGGCGGCAAGACCGGAAAGGTCACTTCCATTATTGCCATCCTGGGAGCCAAAGGCATAGAGGAGGAAACCGTTGATACCGACCTCGCCAACCTTGGCATCAGCCTTGGCGCCGAGGATATAGAGCTGGTAGGGGCCAGCAAAGGTGC
Organism: Desulfuromonas sp. DDH964; assembly: GCF_001611275.1. Lineage (GTDB taxonomy): Bacteria > Desulfobacterota > Desulfuromonadia > Desulfuromonadales > DDH964 > DDH964. The sequence goes on from NZ_CP015080.1 coordinate 3,847,879, forward strand.
CATCAAGGAGATGGCTGTCGCCAGCGCCAGCAGCGGCAGCGGCGCCAACGGAGCTGTTGTTCAGATAAATGAAGTCGGCGCCGATTTTAGCCACACCGGCATTGACGTCCAGCTGAGCATTGTAAAGGTCGACGTCGTCGGTGACGTTCTTGGCGCCTTCGCTCGGCTTGGAGTAGACCAGGGCGAGGTTGACGGCGTCGGAGAACTTCATGCCGACGTTGATCGCCGACCAGTCGTCAGCCAGGATCAGGCCCTGGTAACGGCCACCGAGGCCCTGCAGACCGGTGCGGACACTGAAGATGCTGTTGGGGACCTTGAAGTCGAGGTAGGCGTTCTTGACTTCAACAGCGACACGGTCGCCGCCGGGGCCGCCGTCCTTGCCGGCGTCGCCGAAGGAGCTGTCGATCTCGGTGTAGACGGTCAGGGTCACATAGTCGTTGAGCTTGTTGTCGATCTTGGCGCGGATGCGCTGGTCGATGAAGGTCTGGGCCGCCGGGTCAACAGCACCCTGGCCGTTGAAGGTGACCGAGGAGTCATCGCTGTTGGTGGCGATGCCCTGCAGACGATAGTAACCGCCGACCTTGAATTCGGCCAGCGCCGGAGTCGCCACGGCGACGGCCAGCAGTACAACGAGAAAACTCTTCAGATACTTGCTCACGTTTGCCTCCTGAATAAAAATGTTGAACGATGATTGGCTCCCGCTGGAGCCGCCTTTGGCCTCGACAATGAGGAGTCAGGATACTTTAATTGGTCGCAGGAACTTCAAACTCATACCCACAGGCGGGGCACTTGACACGGGTCGCCTCCTTTTTGCCCATACCGGCGCAAGCAGTGAGGGAGAGAGCCAGCATTGTCATCAAAACAAGAGTGACCAGTTTCCTCATCCGTTCACCTCCTTTCCCTGAGTGACTTTACATTACGGGTCGGTTATTGAACCAGTGAGTCTTTGGTCTGTTTCAAAACGACCTTTTATAATTACAACTATAGTGCCAACTTCCGGACCGGCAGCATTCTTTTATTAAGATGTAACTGGTCGAAATTACATGTCTTTTAATTTGTAACCAGGAGCAATCACAATATCTGTCGCTACCCTGTGTCGCCCCTGCATCGTACTGTTGCTTTTGCGCCACGCTTTTTCGGGAGGAAAGAATCGGGGAACGTCAATTCACTCCGACTTCAACCTGCGAACAATTACGAAACGCAATTTCACATCCCCGAAAGTCTAGGCGACCCCTGCGTCCTGTCAAGAGGGGAGAGCATTTTGTCGCTAGTTGCCGGTTGGCAGCGCCGCCAGGGCCGCCTTCAGCTCGCTGGCCGGCATCAGGTTGCCATCGCGGCGGACCTTGAAGTCACGGTCGATGAGAATCGTGCGCGGGATGACAAAGACACTGTAGGCCTTATAGACCGAACCGTCGTCGAGCAGCGCCACATGGGAGATCGGGTAAGGCAGTTCCTTGAGGTAGTCTTCCACCATCTGGGGGGAATCCTGGATGAAGACCTCGACCACCTCCACCTGGTACTGCTTGAGGTCATCAGCGACCGCGAGTATTTCCTGGGACTGCTGGCGGCAGGTCGGGCACCAGGTCGTCGCCAGCTTGAGCAGAATCGGTTTACCCTTGAATTCGGAAAGCCGCACGGTCCGGCCGTCCAGCGTCTGGAGAGAAAAATCGGGGGCGAGGGCACCCGTTTCGACGGCAACCGCCGGCAGGGCCGAGCAGACCAAAACGAGCATCAGAAGTGGCACCAAACGTCTCATCATGAACCACCTCCGGGAAACCGGACCCTGCCGACTGCAAGCGCTGGCCGGTTCCCCCTTGTTGCAGCTGTAATCGACCAAAAAAGAGGGACGTTCTAAAATTTAAAACAACGGTACATAAAAATAAAACGCCCTGTCAAGCCAAAAAAAACTAATGCTTTCCCCTTTTTTCATCACTCGACATTGTAAGCCGAAGTGTGAGGGAAGGACGAGTAGCGGGTCAGAAATCAGTGAGGGGCCGCCTCGCAGAGTTCGGTCAGCACGCCACCGCTCGCTTTCGGGTGCAAAAAGGCAATGCGCGTGCCGTGAGCCCCGCGGCGCGGGACCTCATCGACCAAGCGCACCCCCTGCTCTTTCAAGCGGGCGAGGGCCGCGGCGAGGTCCTCCACCTGGTAGGCGAGGTGGTGAATCCCTTCGCCGTTCTTTTCCAGAAAGCGGGCCACCGGGGAATCCTCGGCGGTCGGCTCCAGCAGTTCAATGCGGCTCTCTCCCACTGCCAGAAACGCCACCCGTACCTTCTGCTCGGCGACTTCTTCAGTCCCTTCGAATTTCATCCCGAGAATATCCCGGTAAAAGGGGAGACTGGCTTCGAGACTTTTAACGGCGATGCCGATGTGATTGATCTTACCGGTCAAGGGTGCCTCCATTTAATAAATTTTGGCGCAGGTTGCTACCGCGCCTGCCCTGAGAAAATTCCCCGTCGCATCCGCCCTTTCAGCGACCGCGCTTGAAAACCTCCAGCAAGCGCCGGGATGCGGCCGAAGGGGTGGTGACGCCACTGGCGACCGCTTCCTGGATCGGCCCGACCAGGGACTCGACCTGGGGATCCCGCAGGAAAAGATCCTTGAGGTCATTCATCAGCAGGGTCCACATCCAGTCGGTGGCCTGCAATTGGCGTTTGCGGATCAGTTCACCGCTTTTCTCCCAGGCTTTGCGGCAAGCCAGCACCGCCTGCCAGACTTCCGCGATCCCCTCGCCCCGCAAAGCGCTGCAGAGGAGCACCGGGATTTGCCAGTTGGCGCTCTTCGGCTTGAGCAGGTGAAGCGCATTCAGATATTGCCGGGCAGCAAGTTCGGCCCGGGGTCGGTTCTCCCCCTCGGCCTTGTTGATGACGATGGCATCGGCAATCTCCATGACCCCCTTCTTGATCCCCTGCAGCTCGTCGCCTGCTCCCGGAAGCTGCAGCAAGAGGAAAAAGTCGACCATCGAGGCAACGGTAATCTCCGACTGCCCGACCCCCACCGTTTCAACGATGATCACGTCATAGCCGGCGGCCTCGCAAAGGAGCATCGTTTCCCGGGTCTTGCGCGCCACCCCGCCGAGGGTATCGCCGGAAGGGGACGGCCGGATAAAGGCGCGGGGATCGCGGGAAAGTTCCTCCATGCGGGTCTTGTCGCCGAGGATGCTGCCACCGGAAAGCTGGGAAGTCGGATCGACCGCCAGGACCGCAACCTTGTGGCCGGCCCAGGTCAGATGAAGGCCGAGGGCCTCGATGAAGGTACTCTTGCCAACCCCGGGGACGCCGGAGATGCCGAGACGGATGGCGCCGCCGGAGGCGGGGAGCAGTTCGTCGAGCAGGGTGGTGGCCACCAGGGAATGGTCGAGGTTGCGACTCTCGATCAGGGTGATCGCCTTGGCCAGGGCACGCAGTTGGCCCGCCTTGACTCCGGCTACGATGTCGTGAAGCTTGGTCACGCGTACCGACCTCTGGAAAAAACCGGGGCAGGCCCGCGGGCCTGCCCCTCTGATTCACGGTTACTTGCGGGCCTGTTTCTCCTCGATGGCATCGAGGGTCTCCCCGGCCGAGGTGACGATCGGCGTCCCCGGGCCGAAGATGCGCGCCGCCCCCGAGGCATAGAGCGCCTCGTAATCCTGGCGCGGGATGACCCCGCCGCAAACGATGGCGATATCCTCGGCGCCCAGCGCTTTCAGGGCTGCGGCGAGCTGCGGGACCAGGGTCTTGTGCCCCGCCGCCAGGCTGGAAACGCCGACCACGTGAACGTCATTCTCCACCGCCATCCGTGCCGCCTCTTCGGGGGTCTGGAAGAGGGGGCCGACATCGACATCGAAGCCGACATCAGCATAGGCGGTTGCCACCACCTTGGCGCCGCGATCATGGCCGTCCTGCCCCATCTTGGCGATGAGGATGCGCGGCCGGCGGCCATCCTTGGCGGCAAAGGCCTCGACCCGCTGCTTCAGCGCGGCAAAATCCTGATCTTCACCCACAATCGATCCGTATGCTCCCGATACGAGCCTGATTTCCGCCCGGTGGCGGCCAAAAACCTTTTCCATGGCGTCGGAAATTTCGCCGACCGAGGCGCGTTTGCGGGCGGCGTCGATACAAAGGCCAAGCAGGTTGGCCTCCTTATTCTCACACGCGGCAGTGATGGCAGCAAGCGCCTTTTGACAGGCAGCCTCGTCACGCCCCTTACGCAGCTGGGCAAGGCGGGCGACCTGGGCCTCGCGCACCGCGGTATTGTCGATGTCGAGAACTTCGATCGGATCTTCCTTGGCGAGCCGGTATTTATTGACGCCGACAATGACATCCCGCCCGGAATCGATGGCGGCCTGCTTCTTGGCGGCGGACTCCTCGATGCGCAGCTTGGGCATTCCCGACTCGATCGCCTTGGTCATGCCGCCGAGGCCTTCGATTTCATCGAGGATTTTCTGCGCCTCATCGATCAGCGCCTTGGTCAGCGACTCGACGTAATAGGAACCGCCGAGGGGGTCGACGACCTTGGTGACCCCGGACTCTTCCTGAATGATCAGCTGGGTATTGCGGGCGATGCGCGCCGAGTGATCGGTGGGGAGCGCGATCGCTTCGTCGAGGGCGTTGGTGTGCAGCGACTGGGTGCCACCGAGGACCGCGGCCAGGGCTTCGAGGGTGGTACGAATGACGTTGTTGTAGGGATCCTGTTCGGTCAGGCTCCAGCCGGAGGTCTGGCAATGGGTGCGCAGCATCAGCGACTTGGGGTTTTTCGGGTTGAACTGCTCGATCAGCCGGGTCCAGAGGTAGCGCGCGGCCCGCAGCTTGGCCGCCTCCATGAAGAAGTTCATGCCGATGGCGAAGAAGAAGGAGAGGCGGGGCGCAAAGGCGTCGATGTCGAGGCCCCTGGCGAGCGCGGCCCGCACATACTCGAGGCCGTCGGCGAGAGTGAAGGCGAGCTCCAGGGCATTGTTGGCGCCGGCCTCCTGGATATGATAGCCGGAGATGGAGATTGAATTGAAACGCGGCATCTGCTCGCTGGTGTAGGCGATGATATCGGAGATGATCCGCATCGACGGTTCCGGCGGATAGATATAGGTATTGCGGACCATGAACTCCTTGAGGATGTCGTTCTGGATCGTCCCCGCCAGCTGGTCCTGGGCGACCCCCTGCTCCTCGGCGGCGACGATGTACATCGCCAGGATCGGCAGCACCGCGCCGTTCATGGTCATCGAGACCGAGACCTTGTCGAGGGGGATGGAGTCGAAGAGAATCTTCATATCGAGGATCGAATCGATGGCAACCCCGGCCTTGCCGACGTCACCGACAACCCGCGGATGGTCCGAATCATACCCGCGGTGGGTCGCCAGGTCGAAGGCGACGGAGAGTCCCTGCTGGCCCGCGGCGAGGTTGCGCTTGTAGAAGGCATTCGATTCCTCGGCGGTGGAGAAACCGGCGTATTGACGGACCGTCCAGGGGCGACCGGCATACATCGAAGCCATCGGCCCGCGCACAAAGGGGGGAAAGCCGGGGAGGGTGTCGGCGGTCGCCATCCCCTCGGTATCGCGCCGGGTATAAAGCGGCTTGACCCGGATCCCTTCCGGGGTCTCCCAGTCGAGCCGGGAGAGGTCCTCACTCTTGATCTCTTTCTTGACCGCGGCTTCCCAATCGGCCGTGGTGCGGGGCTTGGTTTCACTCATGGCAAGATCCTTGGGCAACGGGATGTCAGAATACCGGGGGCCGCAATGCGCCGGGCAGGGGGTACGGTCCGACCAGCAAATCTCCCTCGAAAAACAAACGACCGCCACGCCAGGGGTATAACCGAGGGGGCAGCAGTCAACGGAAAGTGCTTAACGGGTCACCACCGCCAGGACCTGAACTTCCTGGCCGTCGTAGGAGAGGAGGCGATGGCGCAGCGAGGAGTCGAAATAGACTGCATCCCCCTCTTCGAGGAGGAGCCGCTCATCTTCCAGGATAACCTCTGCCTTTCCCTTGATAATGAGGAGAAATTCCTCCCCCTCGTGGTTGTAGAGGGTCTCTTCGCTGGCCCGTTCCGACACGGTGAGAAGAAACGGCTCCATCTTCTTGTTGCGCTTGCGGAAGGAAAGCGCCTCGTAGGTGTAGCCGTGACCGGTGCCCGCCTTGGAAATGACCCGGCTGACCACCCGCCGCTCGCCGCGCTTGACGACTTCGTATTTGCGCTCCTCTTCCTCACTCTCGAAAAACATCCCCATCTTGACATCAAAAAAGCGGGCGATTTTGGAGAGGGTGGCGATCGGCGGCGAGACATTATTGTTCTCGATCTGGGAAATCAGCGCCGGGGAAAAACCGGTCTCCCGCGCGACATCCTGCAGAGTCAGCTTGCGCGCCTTGCGCAACTTTTTAATCTTGGCGCCAATGTTGTAGTCCATACGCAACCAATACAAAATAAAAAGGAGTTTTATTCTGGCAGGATATATCGGAAATGGTGAAAATTGTCAACAAAAATAATTTATTACCGATAAAACATCTTTACTGAAATTAAAGGGTTGGGCCGACAAAATGGTCTACCTGGCAACCCCGGCAATGGATGAAAAATCGCACCGCACAGCCGTCCTCCCCCCCCGGGGGGGAATATTGACTTTTTTCGTTCACTCCGCTAGCGTACCAGATGTGCGGGAAGCCCGGTCCCGTCCGGCCGAACCACTTCGCATTAAGGATCACTCGCTTGCCGTCACCTACTTTACACCTCCCCTATGGTGTCCGAATCTGGGAAAACGAACTCAAGGGGTGCCCCACCCCGTTGCGGGAAGGATATACCTTTTCCCTGCTGGAGAATTCGTGCGACTCCTACCGCTTCACGGTTGTCTGCAACGCCGAACGGGTCGCGGCGATCTTCAACGCCTTTGCCCGGACCCTTCCCGACGAGGGCTTCTTCATTCTCGAATATTACGAGGAAGAGGTCGATCCCGGCGCCGAAAACCATCCCGAGCCAACGGTTTTCTACTCCCCTTATTTTGCTCCGCAACCGTTGGCGGAAACCCTCGACCGGTTTTTCCCCCGTCTGGTTCACGACGGCTTTGTCGGTTTTGGCCTGGCCAACAACCGTGCCGGCGTTGAACTCTTCTACTCCGAAGAGAAGATTCTGACCTGTTTCACCGGCAATCACCTCCGCTTCATCAACCTGCTGCACGCACTCGACATCCTTCATGTTCCGGAGCTGATCTTTCCCACCGATCTCGGGCATGACCACCTTTCCCTCCTCTGCCACAAGCGCCAGTCGTTGCCGGCGCCCTTCTCTACCATGGCCGATCACGAGCTCGATTATGTCTCCTTCTGCGGGGAACTGGTCGAACTGCTCGACATGTATCCGGTCGAAGAGACCCTCTCCTTCTTCCTGTCGAAACGGGAACAGGACGAGATTGAGCAGTGCCTTGCCCGCCACGCCGAATTCGCAGACTTTACCGAAGACGATTTTGGCAGCCTGCTACTCGATTGGAACGATTTTGTCAGCGAGTGCGAGGAAGGGTTCCAGGGGGACCTCTGGGATTATCGCCTCGGCCTGAAACTTCGCGACATGATCCAGTCCGTCTGTGAGGGGACGACGCCCAGCCTGGGCGCCAAGTTGCTCGGGATCGTCGCCGAGGCGGACAGTAAATTCCGCCGGCTGCTTATTGACCGGCGCAAGCGCCTCGATCCTCCCGGCGACGGCCAGAATCTGGATGACCGTTTCTGGTACCAGGGGATGGTCAGCAACCAGGGAGTCTCCCTGCGCCGGGACCTGATCCGGCAGGGGTGGTTCAAGCCTTAATCCAGGCCACACACCAAGAGCAACCGGCGGCAGGGCAGCCGTTGATTCTTCCTTTTTCCTTTACTGCAGACCTGGTTGCCGATGATTGCGCTGATAGCTGCCGTCCCCCTGGAAACTGACCAGTTGCGTCGCGCACTCTCGCCCTGCGAGGTTCGCAGCTGCGGCCGCCTCGACCTGTTGCGGGGGACCCTCGATGGGCATCCGGTGGGCCTTCTGCACTGCGGCATCGGCAAGGCGAACGCAGCCGCCGCCACCGCGGTCCTGCTCGAAACCGTGCGGCCGCGGGCGGTCTTCAATCTCGGCTGCGGCGGGGCCTACCCGGGCAGTGACCTCGGGATCGGCGACCTGGCGATTGCCCGTGAAGAGATTTTCGGGGACGAAGGAGTGGTGACTCCGGAAGCGTTTCTCGACATGGAAGCCCTCGGCCTTCCCCTTTTGCGGCGCAACGGCCAGAGCTACTTTAACCGTTTTCCCGTCGACCAGGAATTGCTGCAGCGGGCAAAGGGGATTCTCGAGACTCACCCTTCAGGGCCGAAACAGCGACTGGCCGTCGGGCCCTTTGTCACCGTTTCGACCTGCTCCGGCACCTCCGCGGCAGGCCAGGAGCTCTCCCGGCGGACTGGTGGTATCTGCGAAAACATGGAGGGAGCTGCGATCGCCCTGACCTGTATCCGCTTTGGTACCCCTTTTCTTGAACTGCGCGGCATCTCCAACCTGACCGAGGACCGTGATCTGTCGCGCTGGGACCTGCGAGCCGGGGCCGCTGCTGCCCAACAGGCCCTGCGCATCCTCCTCAGCCACTGGTACCAGGAGAAGGACCCGGCATGAGCTCTCCCCTTTCTTTGGGGTATTCCCCCTGCCCGAACGATACCTTTATTTTTTATGCCCTGACCCATGGGCGGATAGCTCTGCCGGGCATCCGGATCTCCGAACGCCTGGCCGATGTCGAAACCCTCAACCAGCTCGCCCTGGCTGGCGTACTCGATCTGACCAAGGTCAGCTACCATGCCTTCGGCCATCTTCGCGATGAGTATCTCCTGTTGCGCAGCGGCGGCGCTCTCGGCCGCGGGTGCGGTCCGCTGGTGGTGGCGCCGCAGGCTCTCGCCATGGCCGACCTCAAAGGACGGAGAATCGCCATCCCGGGGCGCCTGACGACGGCCAACCTGCTGCTGCAACTTTATGGCGAGGGGTTCGAGGAGCTTCTCATCCTCCCCTTCGAGCAGGTGATGCCCGCGGTCCTGCGCGGTGAAGCCGCGGCTGGAGTCATCATCCATGAATCCCGGTTCACCTTCCATCAACTCGGCCTGCATCAGGTTCTCGACCTTGGCGCCTGGTGGGAGGCTGAAACCGGACTGCCGATCCCCCTGGGAGGGATTCTGGCCCGACGCGAGCTCGGACCAGAACTGATCCAGCAGCTGGAAGGGGCCCTGACCGCCAGCATCGATTACGCCTATGCCCACCCTATGGAGCCGCGGAGCTATATCAAGCGCCACTCCCAGGAACTTGCCGATGCGGTTATCGACCAGCATATCGATCTCTACGTCAACGACTTTTCCCGCACCCTCGGCCCTGAAGGCGAGCGCGCCGTAACCGAACTGTTGCGGCGCGCCGAAGCGCGCGGCATCATCCCCACCTCCCCCCAATCCCTCTTCTGTAACTGAGCCCCGCCCGCCACTTTTTTCACTTCATGAGGGGGAGACACGGTTTTGCAGTGGTAAGACCACTGGGCCGTGATTCTTTTTTTTCAACTCATTTGTTTACCAATGCTATCTTTTCGAAAAAATATATAAACCTGATCTACGTTTCATCGTCCGCTATATGTTTGAAATTTCGGATAGTTACAAGATGGGACCCGGAAGGGCATTGGATAAACTTAATGTCAACTTCAAACCAGTGGTATGATGGGCAAAACAAAATGCCGCGTAACATATTGTTTTGCCAGTGGTTTTTAAAATTTTTCCCTTGCACGCTCATCATCAGGGAGTATACTTACGCCAAACAACAGCATTGGTAATTTAGACTTTATCGCGCGGAAGGAGTTCAGCCATGAAATGCCCGGTCTGCAACAAGACGGAAAACCACATTGAGATTGACGCCCACAGCAATGGATTCAGCGCCGAAATTGTCCAGTGCGACATCTGCGGCAGCATCTGGTCCATCAACCATGGTGTCACCGAAGTTGTCAAGGATTCCCAGGTTCGGTCTTTCCTTTCGGCCACTACCGAATGCGTAGAGGCTGACGATTACATGCTCGTAGCCTGAGACGACGACCTCTCTGCCTTACCCTGCTTTATCGGGAGCTTGAGGATTCGGGCGCGGGCGTCCGCGCCGCCCTCGCTACGTGTCCTTGCTTTCAGCCAAAAACGGCCCCTGTCCAGACTGGACAGGGGCCGTTTTTGTGAAGCAACAGCTTTGTAGCTGAGGCTAGCCGAGAATCGCCTTGAGGTATTCGGCGGTACGGCTGCGTTTTTCCTTCTCAATCTCCTTGGCATCAACCTCGACAAACTTCTCGTCGGGAGTGACCTTGAAGATCGGCTGTCCCTTCTGCACGATAATCCCTTCCGTGCCGTCGATGAGGATTTTGTCGATGGTACCGGCAAAGGGAGCCGGAACCTTGTTGAACATCTTCATGACCTCAAGAATGAAGAGGGGCTGGCCTTTTTCGAAGTGCATCCCCTCGGTGACGAAGGGAGGCATGCCCGGAGCTTCCTGGGCATAATACATGCCGCCGCCGGGGGTGACAATCTCATCGGCCTTGGTCGAGGGCGGCGGCACCAGAATCTTCTTCATCGCCGCTTGCAGGTCGGGGTCATTGAGATAATCGGGAATCGTCACCTCCAGATCTTCCTCGACCCGGAAGTCGAAGAAGTTGGTGCGATCGGCGACCAGGAAGAGAATCCCGAAGAGCTCGTTGCCAATTTCGTACCCGGCATGAGCTTCCCGGATCTGCGCCCAGGTCTCCTTGTCGAAGCCGCCTTGCGGTTTTTCCTTGGCGAGAATGTCGTTGAGCTTGAGGAAATCGTCCTTGTCGAGTTTGAAGGTGGCACGCAGGTCGGCATAAAACTTGAGCGCCGTCTGCAGCAGGAGATTGTCATGGGACCAGATCACCTCGGCCGCAGGTCGGGTCGGATCAAAGGTCATGTTGAGATATTCGTAGGTCTCTTCGAGAATCACCAGCGGATTGCGAAGCCAGACCAGTTTCCCGTCCTTGATGGCGAAATTGCGCTTGTTGATGCTCAGCCAGCCGGAGAGGAGGTGCGGGTCAGACAGCAGCACCTCCATCGGCCGGGTCAGCAAGGTGCCTTTGCGGTCGAGGATTTCGGAGACCGCCTTGGCGGCCGCCGCATCTTCGGCATAGACCGCGGCGTAGTGCTTCTTGGTGGCGAGGAAGGCGTGGACCACGTCCAGTTTGCTCGATTCCTCTTTTAACTTACCGACCAGGGTCAGGTACGGGACGACGAAACGGGTGGTCGGTTTGGCCATGACGTTCTGGCCCAGGAACCAATTGACCAGGCCGTAGTGGAATTCCAGGTTGGTCGCCAGATTGGTGCCGCGCAGCACCGTGCTCCGCAACACCTTGGCGAGATGGTGGTAGCTGTCGAGACGGTTGTCCCCCTTGGTCAACAGCAGGGCGATGTTGGAATCGTAGGCGCCGGCAAGGGTGTAGCGCATGAAGAGACCGGTATCGGGGTTGGTGATGCAGATCCCCTGATCGTCACGAATCTCGCCATCGATTGGCGGCGACCAGTAGCGGATCACCCCCCCGGCGCTCGGCGAGAGGGAACAGTCGGTGGCATTGAGCCGTGCCTCGGCGCTCGCGCCAAAGCGCGGCATGCGCTCGGGGCGCGGCAGCCGCTCCTTGTGCATGGCGAGGAGAGCCATTGCCTCGACCAGCGACTCGACGATGAAGAACTCTTTCTTGTTCTTGGGATTGGTGAACTTGAGACGGTAGACCAGTTCGGTAACCCGGTGCTCGACCTGGATACGGGTGTTGACTTCCATGAAATAGTGGCGGTCGCGGTCGACGATGCATTCGAAGGTCGAGGCGGAGTCGAGGCCGACGGCCTTACCGAACCGTTCCGACTGCTCTTCCATGCGCTTGAGCACTTCCAGGTCGGTGGCGAGCGCTGCCGCCTGCTTTTTGTTGCCCGCCTTCTTCGCCTTGGCGATCTCCAGCGCCAGCATCTCCTGGGTGACCGAAATTTCGAGCAGTTTCTGTTCGTGCATCTGCAGCGAGCAGTCGCGTCCGCCGAGGGCAATGCACCACTCGCCGTTGCCCAGGAGCTGAATCTCGTTGTGCCGGGTCTGCTCGATGTTGAGCTCGATCAGAACGTTCTTGTTGTCGCCGACGCCATTGGCCTTAACCTCCAGCAACACCTCGCGGGCCAGAGCCGGGGCGTCGGCTGCCGCCTTCTGGATATCGGCATCGGTAGGGTTTTTCTTAGTCAGCAGCGAGGCGCCGAGGATACGCTGCCCCTTGCCGCCGCCACCGCCGATCGCCTTGAGACGGATGCGGGCACCGGGGTAGTTTTTAAACATCGCGGCGCACTCTTTTTCGACCTGCGCACCGAGCTCGGCCATGGAGAAGAGGTCAATCCCCTTTTCGTAGGAAGCGAAGAGGATCGCGTCGGCCAGATCTTCGAGGCTGAGGGTCTTGTCGTCGAGAATCTTCTTGGCAACCTTCAGCCCTTCGGCCTTGACCACCGCCAGGAGCGCATTGCGGCTCGGGTGCTTGGCGACCAGGGTGCGCGCGGTGACATTGTTGACCCCGGGGGTGACCGAAACATCCACCGACAGGGCGGTGCGCTTCGCCTCATCCTTCTTGCCGGCGCCGCGCTGGGTCGCCGAACAGGGGCCGATGAATTTGAGGCCGGCCTCCTCGATGGCGGCGACGAATTCATCGTCTTCGGCCATAAAACCGTAGCCGGCGAAGACGGCGTTGTAGCCATTGTCCTTGGCGGTCTGGATGATCTGGCCGATGCGCTCGACGCGCTCCTCCTTGCTCGCCCCGGTATAGTCGGGAACCCGGTGGACCCGGTTGGTGTCGGTCAGCTTGCGCAGCTCGGGGGAGAGGGCATTGGGGTAAATGATGGAGTCCTTCTCCGAGAGGAGAATCCCGTAATGGGTAATCCCCATCTCTTCGTAAACCGTCATCGCCTCCATCCGGATCGGGCCGCGGCAGACGATCAGCGGCTTGAGGTCCTCGCAGGCGAAGGACCGGACCCATTCGGAACTCGACAGGCTCAGGCGCCGGTCACGATGAATCAGCGGATTGTTGCTGTAATAGTCGATTTTCTCAGCCATGGGTGCTATCTCCAGATCGAAACCTTGATTCGCTTTCATTCGCAATCACGCTCCTGCCACGCCATCAATGGAACTCGCGCTGCGGGGCAACCATCGGGCCGGCTTTGTAATGCCGCATCAAAAAGGCGATGTTCTCACCCAGCACCTTGCGCAGATCGGTCGGCATCACGATCGAGGAGATCGAACCGAGAGCGAGGCCCTCTTTCGGGTTCATCAGCTCTTTTTCGTAGCGCAGGTTGAGGGCCGCCTCCTGGGCCTTGAGCCATTCGGCGGCTTCCTTCTCGGCGTCGCGTTTGGCCTCGGCGCCCTCCATTCCGGCCGTGATACGCTCAGCCGTTCCCTGCTTGACCATGGCGGCAGCCTCGGAACGCACCTTGCGCAGATCTCCCTTGTAGACGAACTCCTTGCCGGCCGGCCCCATGACCGCGAGGCGGGTGGTCGGCAGGGCGAGCACCAGGTCGGCGCCGGTCGGGTAGTTGTTGTAGGAAGCGTAGGCGCCGCCAAAGGCGTTGCGCAGGATCAGCAGAATCCGCGGCGTGCGCACATCGACGATCGAATCGAGCATCGAGCGACCTGCCTGCACGATACCGCGCGCTTCCTGGTCCCGGCCGGGGAGGAAGCCGGTGGTGTCTTCCATGAAGATCAGCGGGATATTGTAGATGTTGCAGAAGCGGACGAAGCGGGCGATCTTTACCGCCGAGTCGCAGTCGATCTGCCCCGAAGAGACCGCCGAGTTGTTGGCGACGAAACCGACCACGTGGCCACCGAGACGACCGAAGGCGGTGACCGCTTCGCGGGCCCGTTCCGGCTGGATTTCAAGGTAGTCACCGTGATCGCAGATCTGCTGGATCACGATTGAGACGTCGAAGGGGGTATTGAACCCAGTCGGCGAGTTGAAGGCCTTTTTCAGCAGGGTATTGATCTCCCAGGTCCGCCGGTCGAGAGGGTCGCTGGTCGCCTGGAAGGGTGCCGAACTCGAATTGTTGTCGGGAATGTAACTGAGCAGGCGCACCGCGGTGCGCAGCGCGGCCACTTCGTCCGAAACGGTCAAGTCGGCCACGCCTGAGGCGCCATGCACCTTGGGGCCGCCAAGCTCCTCCGGGGTGATATCCTCGCCAAGGACCGACTTGACAACGCCGGGACCGGTCAACCCGAAGAAGGTGTCGTTGGGCTGGATGACAAAGCTCCCCTGGCGGGGGAGATAGGAGCCGCCGCCGGCGTTGAAGCCGAACATGCACATGATCGACGGAACGACGCCGCTGATCTTGCGCAGCGCGGTGAACGCCTCGGCATAGCCATCGAGTCCGCCGACCCCGGCCGGGACGAAGGCGCCGGCCGAATCGTTCATGCCGATGACCGGAATCCCTTTTTCGCCCGCCATGTTGAAGAGCTTGGCGAGCTTGCTGCCGTTGGTGGCATCGATGGAGCCGGCCCGCACGGTGAAGTCATGGCCGTAAACCGCGACATCGCGGCCACCGATATTGAGAATGCCAGTGACGAGGGAAGCGCCGTCGAGGTTCTTGCCCCAGTTCTGGAAGAGGATATTGGGTTCTTCCTGGGTGAGAACCTTGATTCTTTCCCAAACCGTCATCCGTTTTTTGAAGTGCTGTTTTTCGACCTGGCTGACCTGCACCGACTTGATCGGCCGCTCGATCAGCGCATGACCTTCCTTCATGACCTCTTCATAAGGCCCTTGTTTGCCGGCAATTTCACCGGGGATGGTAAATTCGACTTCCTCGGGCGGAGCCAATGGATTTTTCAGTGACGGTTTGATCACGCTCTTGGCCATTTCGCACATCCCTCTGCTGGTTGGATTGGTAAAGACTCCCTGCAAGGGTGCCCGGCACCGATGCGGGGTTGCCTGTCGATGATAACGTCTTGAAAATGCAGGAAACCGGGAAACTTTTCTTTAGAACGTCGTTTCTCGGACACCCGTTACAAAACAAAAAACTCGGCGAATTGTCAAGGAAAATTTTATTTTGGGTAAAATATGCTCCCGCCAACCAGCGTCGATTCTTTTAACATCAATGAAAATTTTTACTGCCGGTAGCGCCTTGGGACTGCAGCGCAAATGCCGGTCAGACCAATGAACAACCTATCCTGAGATACTTTAACTATTTGAACTAAAAAGATAAAAGAGATCGCCATCGGTGCGCCGACGTTGTTCCAAGCCACCACAGCGCCAGCCGGTGTTGTTCGCAGGCTACCCCCCTGGCCCTGCAATCACGACGAAATATTAGTCAGGGTAAAATTCCGTTTTGATTTTCTAAAAATTTAAGGGCGATGGATTTCGCGAGGAACACGGCTGGGGTAGAAAAAAACAGGCCTCCGGGAAGGAGGCCTGTCGCTGGGCATGGTTTACAGGGGAGGGGGGGGCATTCAGCCCTTCATATGAACGGCCTTGATGAAACGTGTCCCAACCGCCGCCGCGAGACGTGCAATCACCTCGTCGCTGGCAGGCGTATCGAGAGAGAGAACCACCATCGCCTCACCAGCCTTGGCGCGCCGGCCGAGGTTCATCGAGCCGATATTGATTCCGGCCTCACCGAGGATGGTGCCGATCTTGCCGATCAGGCCCGGCTTGTCCTCGTAGCTCATCACCAGCATGTGCTCCTCGGGCTGGAAATCGGTGAAAAAGTCGCGCATCTTGACGATTTTCGGGATTCCCTCGAAGAGGGTCCCGGCAACGCTGCGTTTTCCTTCAGGGCTCTCCAGGCAGAGGGTTACCAGGTTGGAAAAGGAGCCGGTTTCGGTCGTGCGAACCTCCTCGACGATGATGCCCATCGAGTTCGCCACCAGCCGGGCATTGACCATATTCACGTCCTGTTCGGTCTGCCGGTTGAGCAGCGCCGCCAGACCACAGACGGTAATCGGCGCGCAGTCAAAACGGGCCAGTTTGCCATTATAGGCAAAGATCACCTTGTTGGGGTTGGGCGGTGCCAGCTGGGAAATAAACTCTCCCATCTGGCTGATCAGGGCCATGAACGGCTTCATGTGCTCCATCAGATCAGGGTCGAACTTGGGAATGTTCACGGCATTCTCCAAGGGGCGTCCATCGAGGTAATTGACCAGTTCGCGGCTGACGTCCACCGCCACATTTTTCTGGGCCTCGAAGGTATTTGCGCCGAGGTGCGGCGTAACCACCATGCGCGGGTGGGCGATCAGCTGCTGCAGAACGTCACTGTCGGGCGGTTCCGAGCTCCAGACATCAAAGGCGGCGCCGATACATTTGCCCGACTGCAGGGCGGCGAGCATCGCTGTCTCCTCGATTATCCCACCGCGGGCGCAGTTAACGACGATCACCCCGTCCTTCATGGCGCGAAAATGTTCGTTGCCGATCATGCCCCGGGTCTCGTCGTTGAGGGGTGTATGCACCGTGATGATGTCAGCATAGCGAACGATATCCTCGAGCGATACCAGCCGGACCCCGAGATCTTCCCCACGCTTTTCCGCTATATAGGGATCATAGGCGATAACCTCGGCCTCGAAGGCCTTGCAGCGCAGAGCCACCCGCCCGCCAACCTTGCCGAGGCCGATGATGCCGATTGTCTTCCCTTTGAGTTCATAACCGGTAAAGGGGGCCCGCTTCCACTCACCACCTTTGAGGCTGGCATTGGCAACGGTTATGTTACGGCAGAGGGAGAGGAGAAGCGCCATGGTGTGCTCGGCCGCCGAATTCACATTGCCGAAAGGAGCGTTGACAACAATGATCCCCTTGTTGCTGGCCGCCTCGACATCGACATTGTCAATACCAACCCCGGCCCGGGCAACTATTTTCAGGTTCCGGGCGTGCTCCAGCAGTTCGGCATCGATCTGGGTTCCGCTGCGGGTAATGATGGCATCATAATCGCCGATGGTCCGGTAGAGTTCCTTGCGGGAGAGGCCAAGGCGAACATCAAACTCGATGCGCGTATCTCCAACCAGGGGCTGCAGACCCTCTTGGGAGATCTCGTCGGTAATCAGAACTCGCATGCAAACTCCTTCCATTGCCGTTTTCCGCGCCGGCAAAAACGCGCCTGGGTTTTGGGAAAGCCAGAATTTTAGCCCTTTTACCTGACCCTGTCAACGCCGTAGACAGCACCAAAAGCCCATGCAAAACCGACTACTTGACCAGCTTGAGTCCGGGCTGCGCCGGGGCGCTGCCGGGAGCCGACGGGGGCTTTTGCGGCGCGCCGGCATAGGGGAGGGTCCCGTCGGCGAACATTTGCGCAACCGTTTCGGCAATTGTCAGGCACTGCTTCATGCAGACCTTGCGAACCGGACAGCTGCTGCAGTCGGCTGCACCGCCGGCACTGCGCAGGGCATGGATGACCAGCTCGACACTCTCCGCCTGGCTCAAAGGGACGAGAAACATAAAAACTCCTGTCGTTTTTCTCGGTCGGACAAACCCGGAACAGGGCCCCACTGGCCAGCGGCCGGCAGTGAAGGCCACCCCACGGGGTCGTGCCCGGTGGGGTGCAAAACAATACAGGCGCTGCTACAAACGCTTGTCGGCAACCTGGGCAAACGCCTTGAGCTTGGTCATCATGGTGGCGAATTCGGCCGGCCGCAACGACTGCGGGCCGTCGCTGGCTGCAGTTTCCGGCGTGGGATGGACCTCGACGATCAGACCGTCGGCCCCTGCGGCCACTGCAGCGTAGCACATGGAGGGGACCAGGCTGGCATGGCCGGTTGCGTGGGAGGGATCGATGACCACCGGCAGGTGAGTCAGCTCCTTGAGCACCGGCACCGCCGAGATATCGAGGGTATTGCGGGTCGCGGTCTCGAAGGTCCGGATCCCCCGCTCACAGAGGATCACCCGCCGGTTCCCCTCGGCGAGGATGTATTCGGCACTCATCAGAAATTCCTGGATCGTCGTTGCCATGCCGCGCTTGAGCAGGATCGGCTTGTCGAGGCGGCCGAGAATCTTGAGGAGGGCGAAATTCTGCACGTTGCGGGCACCGACCTGCATGATATCGGCATATCGGGCCACCAGTTCGACGTCGCGGGGATTGACGACCTCGGTGATAATCGGCAACCCGGTCGCTTCCCGGGCCTGAACCAGCAGCTTGAGGCCGTCCTCTTCCATTCCCTGGAAGGAGTAGGGGCTGGTCCTGGGCTTGAAGGCCCCGCCGCGCAGCACCTTGGCCCCGGCTGCCTTGACCGCCCGTGCGCATTCCAGGATCTGGGCTTCGTTCTCCACGGCACAGGGCCCCGCCATCACCAGGAAGGAGCCGCCGCCGACAGTCAACCCGGGGACGATTTCGATGGTGCTCGGCTCGGGTTTGACCTCGCGACTGGCCAGCTTGTAGGGCTTGAGGATCGGCACCACGCTCTCGACCCCGGGGAGCGATTCCAGGGCCTGGAGCACCGACTTGCCGCGTTCGTCGCCGACCGCGCCGACCACGTTCCGGGTCTCCCCGTGGATGACGTGGGGCTTGTAACCCAACTCCCGAATTCGCTTTTTGACCTCGGCCAGTTCGTCCTTGCTGGCACCCTGCTTCATTACGATGATCATCTGTCTGTACCCCTTTCCTCCGGTTGAGAGTGATGGAATGGGTCAGGCCGCCCGGGAACCCCATGGCGGCCTGCAGTTCGCTCCGGAGGCCCGGAGACAGCAAAACCATGGGAGGCCGGTCGGTCTGCCCATGGTTTTTGATCCTCTTTTATCGCGGTTTGCCTACGATAGCGGACCTTTCCCCACGGCAGACGGCCTAAAGTAAAAGCCGTACCAGAAGGAAAAGCTGCTAAAGTTGGCGCCGACATGTTGCATCTGAACTCGATCCTTAAAAAATGTCTGTTCTGTAACTAGCAGAATCTGTACTCCTTGGCAAGCGGATAATGCTCCCCCGGGAGGAACACAATTGGCCCAGCATTGCACCAGTTGCACCCTGCTGCCGACCCGAATTTCTCTTGACAGCGGGACCGCATTTCGTTATATACATGCTTCCGTTCGCCCAGATAGCTCAGTCGGTAGAGCAGAGGACTGAAAATCCTCGTGTCGGCAGTTCGATTCTGTCTCTGGGCACCAGACGCCAAAAGGGCCGTGGATTTCCACGGCCCTTTTTTTGTCCCACCGTATTTGCCGAGAGTTTCCCTTCCCCGCTCCCAATCGAAGTCTAGCCGCCGCGAATCTTTTGTTTGAGCGCAGCGACGACCTCCTTGACCGTCTCCTCAGCCAGATACTTGACGCCAATTTCGACCGTCGTCGATTGCCGGCTGGCAACATCATAGAACTCCAACCGATACCCGACCTCCATCTCAACCCCACGTGCCGGCGCGATGTAGGTGCGACGGTAAAGAATTGTGCCGAAGAGAATTTTTCCCGGGGCCCGGCTCAGGCCCAGATCTGCTTGCAGTTCAGCCGCGGTTTTGCCGCGCAGTTGCTGGGCCGTCTTTGCGGCGTGGTCATAATTTCGTTCCAGGTAGAGCTCGCTCTGAAAGAGCCCGGCATCGCGCAGGGCGTCGGAGAGGTTGGCGGCATCTTCCCCGCGACAGATGTAAAAGGCGGCGGCGGTCTTGGCAAAGGGGCCAAAGACCAGGAGCGGCCCATCCCCCTTGAGGTCGGCGAGGTCACCCTGCACCACCTTGAATTCCTTGACGCCGTCGGTCATGGCCGTCATCTGTCCGAAAATCGGACCGCACCCGGCCAGCAGCAACAAGCTCAGTCCCACCAGAATCCGCTTCATACTCAACACCCCTTGCAGAGTTTATGGCAGCTCAGGCAATCGTCGTCCGCCTTGTGCCGCAACAGGTTGGCCGTATCGTGGCAGCCCCGACAATCGCTGGGGGTCGCCGCTTTGAGGTGGTCTGCAGTCGGCATGCGCCGGGGTGCATAGAGGGCAACCCGTGCCTCACACCCTACCAGCACCAGAAAGAGGATCAGGAAAGACAACCGATACATGAATGTTCCTTTCACCAAAGAAGTAGGTCGCTGCGACCCTCGGTTCTGTAGCATAGCAATGCCCCTGAAAATCGCAATCGGTCAGAGAAATTTCGTCCCGGTTCGGCCATTCCGGCGCGAGGGTCTCAACTGAACAGCAGCTTGAGGGCAAAGACAAAAACCGTCAGGGCCACCACCTGCTTGATCCAGTCATGCCCCTTTTTGACCGCCATGCGGGAGGCCACCCAGCCCCCCGCCGAATTCCCGGCGGCAAGCGCCAGACCGAGCGTCCAGTTGACCTGGTCGTGGGCCATGAAGACCGCCAGCGCCGGGATGGTGAAGATCAGCACTACGATGATTTTCACCACGTTGGTGCGCACCAGATCGATGCCGTGCAAGACCAGCGCCGGGATGATCAGAAACCCGACTCCGGCCTGGACAAAACCACCATAGATGCCGATAAAAAAGAAGGAGGCCAGCAGCACCGCACCGCGACCGGGCGTCATCACCAGTTCCTCGACGCGGCGTTTTTTCATCGGGTCGACCAGGGTCAGGACCAGGACGCCGAGCATGATCCCCGCCAGCAGGCGCTGGAACAGACGCTCGTCGATATCGACGGCGAGCCGGGCCCCGAGATAACTGCCGGCAATCGCCGGCAGGGAGCAGAAGAGGGCCAGGCGCCAGGGGAAAATCCCCTGGCGGCGAAAGGAGGTGATGGCAAAAATATTCTGGCACAAGACCCCGACCCGGTTGGTGCCGTTGGCAACCGCTGCCGGCAGGCCGAGGAAAATCAGCAGCGGCAGGGTCAGTAGTGAACCGCCGCCGGCCAGAATATTGAGGAAGCCGGAGATGAAGCCGACCACCAGCAGGGCCACGATCTGAAACGGCAGTCCGCTCATGGGGTCGCTCCTTCACCAAGCAGGCGCCGCAAGACTTCACCGGCCATCATCAATCCGAACAGGGGCGGGACGACCGAAGAACTACCGAGGGGCACCCGGCGCTGCTGGTACTCCTCGGCACCGGCGCCGCGCGGGGCACGGCCTCCACCATTGCCGGCGAGGGGCCGGAACTCTTCACTCGAATAGACCACCGGGACGCCGCCGTCAATGCCGCGCCGGCGCAACTCCTTGCGCAGCACCCGGGCCAACCGGCAGATTCGGGTCTGGGAGAGATCGGCAAGGGTGACACGGGTCGGGTCGATCTTGTTGGCGGCACCCATCGAAGCGATGATCGGCAGGCCGCGTTCGACGCAGGTTTGAATCAGGTGGAGCTTGGCGGTGATATTGTCGATACAGTCCAGGACAAAGTCGTAGCCCGGGTCAAGGAGTGCCGCGGCATTCTCCGGTCCGTAGAATTGCTGGACGGCGCTGATATCAGCGTCGGGATTGATGGCCCGGCAGCGCTCGGCCATCACCATGGCCTTGGGGCGACCGACGGTCTCCTCCAGGGCGTGCAGCTGGCGATTGAGATTACTGAGCGCCACCCGGTCGAAATCGACCAGGGTGAGGCGACCAATGCCGCCGCGGACCAGGGCCTCGACGGCAAAACTGCCGACCCCGCCGAGGCCGAAAACAGCGACCGAGGCCCGGCTCAGACGCTCACGCCCGGCGGCGCCGATCAGCAGTTCAAGGCGGGAAAAACGCTCTTCGTCGCTCATCAGGTACCCTGAAAATTGTCAGCAGAAAGGAATATCTATTCGTCACCCAGCCGGAGTACCCGGCGGGCATTGGCGGAGGTAATCATTGCGGTCTCGCGTCGTGACCAGCCCCGCAACTCGGCAACCCGGGTCGCCACCAACCCGAGCCATTCAGGACGGTTGAGCTCACCGACGTGGGGCCAGGGGGCGAGGTCCGGCGCATCACTCTCCAAGACGATCGCCTCGGCCGGGAGATGCGGCAGCACCTCCGGCCCCCGGCGCGCGTTGGGGTAGGTGAGCGGACCGCCAAAACCGAGGACCAGGCCGAGATCGAGAAACCGCCGGGCGACCTCGATACTGGAATTGAACCCGTGCAAAATACCGCCCGCCGGGAGAGGCTCCTCTTGTTCCAGCAACGCCAGCAGCCGACCGATGGCACGACGGCTGTGCAGCAACACCGGCTTGGCAAAGGCACGGGCGAGTGCCAACTGGTCGCGAAAGGCCCGCTCCTGGTCAGCAACGGCGGGCATTCCCGGGCTGCCGTCGAGGCCGATTTCGCCGATGGCGACCACCTGCGGTTCCCGCAGCAGCAACTCCAGTTGCTGCCGGGCCATGCCGTCCCAGGAAGCGGCGCACCGGGGATGAAGTCCCGGTGCGGCATAGGCACCCTCCACCTGGCTCACGATTCGCAGAAGCTCCGGCCAATCGCTCGGAGCGACACCGGGAACCAGGAATCCCGTGACACCGCCAGAACGGGCGGCCAGCAGCATGTCCCTGCGAGACGCTGGCGCCACAAGAAGATCGAGGTGGATATGGGTATCGAATAACCCGGCTGAGGCCGTCATGGCGAGACTCTAGCACAGGAAACCGGCCCAGGGAAAGGCACTCCAACGATTCCCGCTTGCGCTGCAGGGAAAACTGTGTTAAGAGCTAAAGGGTCGATTTTACATCAAAAAATTCCAATCGAAGGTTTCGACATGAGCCAGACTGCAAGCAAGCGAATTTCGTTTTTGCATAAGATGCTGGTCGTAACCCACGCCACCGGTCTCGTCGCCGGCGGCATCTTTCCCCTGATCGTGGCCCCGATCATCGGTCCATCCGCTCTCACCCTCCCGTTTGTTCTCAGTTGTCTCGCCATGGGCTTCGGCTTCGGCGCCTGCCTCTTCCAGTTCGTGCGCGTCACCCTCAAGTCCCAGTTGCGGCAGCAGCTGGAGTTGTTGCGCCCCTTGACGGGCGATATCCACCACACAGGAAATACCATTGAGGAACTGAACCAGGCCCTGCAAAAGTCCGTCACCGCGGTGGAGACCTTTGTCCGCAGCCTGCTCGCGGCGATTGATGAATTTGTTCCCCATTATCGTACCCTCGCCGCATCCAGCAGCTACCTGTTGGAACGGGCGCGGGATGGTCTGAACGCCGCCCAGGCCACCCGCAAGGATGTCGAAGCGATGGGCGAGAAGCAACAGGATATCGCCGCGCAGATGGAGCTGCTCGCCGCGCGGACCCAGGACGAATCGGCGCTCTCCCGGGAACTCTCCGCCTCTCTCGAGGAGATGGCCGGGGCCATGGAGCATTCCAACGCCCAGTTCCTGGAAACGACCACCAGCGTCGACGAGATGGCCTCCAGCCTGCGGGAAGCGGCCGACCAGTCCAACACCATCGCCCGCAGCGTCGAGATGACGGTACGCGATCTTGACAGTATCGGCGAAGCATTCGTGCAAATCCGCAGCGGCGCCTCGGCGAGCGCCAAGGCGACCGTCGCCGTTCAGCACGACGCGGAGAACGGCCTCCAGGTCGTCAGCACTTCCCGCGATGAAATGGTCCGTATCGAAGCCGAGAGCCTCAAGGCGACCGAAGCGATGGCCCGTCTTTCCCACCAGACCGGGGAGGTCGCAAAAATCATCGGTGTCATCCGCGACCTGGTCTCGGATACCGAGCTGCTCGCTTTCAACGCGGCGATCATTGCCGCCCAGGCCGGCGAGAACGGCAAGGGTTTTTCGGTGGTGGCCGAAGAGATCCGCGATCTCGCCGACCGCACCACCAGCAGCGCCCAGGATATCCAGCAGATCGTCAAGGCGATCGGAGGCGATACTCGCGAGGTGACGGCAGCCATCGCCGCCACCGGCCAGCGGATTGCCCGGGGCAAGGAACTGAGCCGCGAAACCGGTGAGGCGCTGGCCAAGATCGTCGACAGCGCCCGCCAGGCGGCCAGCTCCTCAGAAGAAATCGTGCAGCTGACCGGCGCCCAGGAAGAACGCGCCAGGGAGCTGCTCAACGGTGCCGGGCAGGGCCTGCGGTCGGTCAAGGCGGTCGCCCGGGCGATCCAGGAACAGCAGCTGGCGATCAACCGGATCCAGCAGGGGGTGGGGCAGATGAAATCGGCGGCCGACCAGGTTGCGCGGGGGATGGAAGAACAGGTACGCGCCAATCGCGAATTCGACAAGGGGCTGGCCGGCCGGGAAGGGCAGATTCAGACCGTCGATGCCGCCATCCGCTTCCAGTCGGGGACTGCGGAACGCATCTTCCAGCACTTCAATACCTCTGAACAGCGCCTGCGGAGCAACTCGGAAAAGGCCGCCGTGATCACCGATGAAATTGCCGCCATGGAAGTCCTCACCACACGGTTGCGGGAACTGGCCGAGCACTTCGAGGGATCATCGCCAAGGTGAGGTTCCGCCCTGATTCAAGGCAAGGACCGGAAACCATATATATGAAAAGGCGGATTTAATTCTTGTCCTCTTCTGCCGGCTGTGGTATAGGTCGCGTCGTTGGATGCAAAAGAACGACAGCGCCTGCTAGCGGGAGAATCAGGAATGAAAATCACCCACACCACCTCCGGGACCTGCTCACGCTTTATCGATATCGAGCTCGACGGAGAGATCATCAAGGAAGTGAACTTTATCGGCGGCTGCGCCGGGAACACCAAGGGGGTTGCCGCACTGGCCGCCGGCATGCCGGTCAAGGAGGTCATCGCGCGCACCAAAGGTATCGTCTGTCGCGGCAGGACCAGTTGTCCCGACCAGCTCGCCCAGGCCCTGGAGAATTTGACTCTGCGCCTGGCGATGTGACCGGGCAGACCCGAAAAAGCAGCGGCGCATCCCCTTAAGAGGATGCGCCGTTTTTGTCTGTTGCGTCGCCATTGGAAGCTAAGCTTTGGCCCCCTGGTATTCCTTGGGCATAATCTGGCCACTCGGCATCATGTCGTCCTCGGGTGGCGCACCGTTCGCCTTGCGGTACTTTTTACGCTCACAATCGTCCATCTTGGCCCCCTTGCAGTAGGCCTTGATAAACCCGCGGCAGGCGAGGTCGAGAGAGTTTTGGTACTTGCGGAAAAATCCGCAGCTGGCGAGCAGTTCACATTCCATGGTGGGACTCCCTTCAAAGGCGGTTAATGGGAGCCAATCTAGGGTGAACTGCCTTGATCTGTCAATCTTTTTCCTGATTAGCCCTAATTCTCAGCTGAGGGGCGAGAGCGCTTGGGCATCCAATATGTAGGGGCCCCATTGTTCAATTCATCGCTACGGCTTGGGCTCTTGTAGGGGCGATCCGCATCAAGCTGAGAATCGGACCTAATCAGGATCTTTTTTGCCTTTTCCACGGAATTTTTCCGTGGATTAATCAGTAACTTCCTGAAAACATTATCTCCTCAATAACCGGTCAACGATCTCCGCGGTCTCCATGGTCATGCGGCGGCAGTTCTGCCTGTGTTCCCGGCTCATCCAGGCGTACCCTGCCGAGAGCCCCTTGCAGCAGGTGATCCGGTTGCGTGCCTTGAAGGCAGCCACCAGCTCCCCGGCCCGTTTGCGCTGGCCGCGCAATCCGAGCGCCATCACTCCCCCCGAGACCGCGCCGCAAAGACACTTGCTGCCGCCAATCCCGGCGCCAAAGGCACCTGCGATTTCCATCAACTGCGGATTCTCGTTGCCGGTCGTCGCCTGCAGCACGGCAAGAGCACAATTCATTCCGCCATCAAACAAACGCCCGGCCCGCTCGCCTGCCGACTCGACGACAGGCCGCGGAACCTTTTTTTGCCGCCATCTCCAGAACACGTCCCGTTCTCTCCTTCTCCACTCGTCGCTCGTGGCGAACTCCATCTTCCTCCAATCCAATGGTGAGGGTCAACCCTCCCTTACCCCCAGTTTGCGCAGGATGGTGATCATCGGGCACCAGTTGGTGAAGGCGCTCTGGAAGAGGTTGAGACCGACGAAGGCGGTGAACCAGAGCCAGTTCGGGTTGTGAAAATGAGCGAGCAGCACACTCAGCATCACGAAGAAGCCGGCGATCAGACGCAGGTAACGGTTTACGGTCATGACTGGTATCTCCTTGCATGTTGTTCGGCTTTCTTGCCGTAGACGAGCCAATAGACGACGGGGATCACGATCAGGGTGAAGGCGGTGGACGCGAAGACGCCGAAGATGATCGACCAGGCGAGGCCGGAGAAGATCGGGTCGAGGGTGATGATCCAGTTGCCGAGGAGCGCGGCTCCGGCGGTCAGCAGGATCGGCCGCAGGCGGACCGCGCCGCTTTCGATGATCGCCTCCTTCAGCGGCATCCCCCGCTTCAGGGCGTGGTGGATGAAGTCGATGAGGATGATCGAGTTGCGCACCACGATGCCGGCCAGCGCGATCATGCCGATCATCGCCGTGGCGGTGAAAAAGACCGGGGTGTCATACCCCCCCACCGGGCGGTTGGCGATCAGGTTGAGCAACCAGAAGCCGGGCATGATGCCGATCATGGTCAAGGGGATCGCCGCCATGATGATCAGCGGCATAACCATCGAGCCGGTCTCGATCAGCAGCAGGATGAAGATCAGCACCAGGGCGGCGCCGAAGGCGATCCCCAGGTCACGAAAGACATCCAGGGTGATCTGCCACTCCCCTTCGCCATTCCAGACCACCCGGGTGCCGGTCGGCAACGGATTGGCCTTGAAATGGCTGGAGAGATTGAGGATGGCATTGGCCGGGCTCTTGCCGGCCATCTCCCCGGTGACATAGACGACCCGTTCGAGGTTCTTGTGAAAGATGGTCGGTTCCAGGCGCTCCTCGACAAACCGGCCGAGCTCGGAGAGGTGGACCAGCTTGCCGCCCTGTCCGCGCAGGGCGAGAGCGCCGAGGTCGGCAGCAGCAGAGCGCACAGCGGCAGGAAGGCGGAGCAGGATCTGCAACGGCTGGCGCTCGCTGTCGACATGCACGGTGCCGGCAACCTCGCCGCCAACGGCGAGGGCCAGGGTCCGGGCGATCTCGGCGGTGCTGATCCCCGAAAGGGACGCCTTCTCCTTGTCGGGGAGAAAGGTCAGCCGGCGTTGCGGCGCCTCGACCATATCATCAACATCGACCACCCGATCCTCGCTCTCCATCCGCGCCCGGACCAGCTTTGCCGCGGCAATCTGGTCGCCGTAGCTGATTCCCGCATCGGCGTAGACCTCGGCAGCCAGGGTCGAGATGACCGGTGGTCCGGGGGGGACTTCGACGATCTTCAGATTGACGCCGTGGGCCCGGGCGATGCGGGTCAGGTCATCGCGCAGGCGCAGGGTCAAGGGGTGGCTCTGCTGGGCGCGAAGGCTCTTGGGGGCGAGGTTGACGCGAATATCGGCAACATTCTCGCCGCGGCGCATGTAGTAGTGGCGGACCATGCCGTTGAAATCCATGGCGCTCGCCAGGCCGACATAGGCCTCGAAATCGGTGACCTCGTTGACCGTCCCCAGGTAATCCTCCAGGGCACGGACCGCGGCGTCGGTCGTCTCCAGGGTCGTCCCTTCCGGCAGGTCGAGGACGAGCTGAAACTCGTTCTTGTTGTCGAAGGGGAGCATCTTCATCGGCACCAGGTTCAGCACCGGCATCGCCATCGAGCCGAGCAGCAGGAGGACCACCGCCGCGACCAGCAGCCAGGCCTTGCGCCGCGAATCGATGAAGGGTTCGAGAATCCGCCGGTAGATCCGGTAGGTGCGGCTCTCCTCGAGGACAAACTCATGCCCCCCCTTGCCATACTGCCCCTTGAGGAGATGGTAGCTCATCCACGGGGTCACGGTAAAAGCGACCAAAAGCGACATGATCATGGTCAACGGCAGGTTGAACGCCATCGGCCGCATGTAGGGCCCCATCATGCCGGTGATGTAGAGCATCGGCAAGAAGGAGAGGATGACGGCGAGGGTCGCCAGGATCACCGGCGGCCGCACCTCGTCCACCGCCGACAGCACCGCATCCCGCGGCGGTTCCTTCTTCATCTGGAAATGGCGGAAGATGTTCTCGACATCGACGATCGGGTCATCGACCAGCAGGCCGAGGGCCAGGACCAGGGCGAAGAGGGTCACGCGGTTGATGGTATAGCCGAACCAGTAATTCACCAGCAGCGTCAGCGAATAGATGATCGGGATCGACACCGCGACGATCAGCGCCTCGCGCCAGCCGAGGGCGAAAAAGACCAGGGCGAGGACCGTGACCACCGCGATGATCAGGTGGGTGATCAGCTCGTTGACCTTGTGGTTGGCGGTTTCGCCGTAGTTGCGGGTAACCCGGACCTGCATCTCATCGGGGATGATCGTCCCCTTGAGGTCATCGACCGCCCGGATCACCTCTGCGGCGACAACGACCGCATTGGTCCCCTTCTTTTTTGCCACGGCGATGTTGACCGCCTGATACTCGCGCCCGGCCGCGGCGGCTTCGGCATCGCCGGCCGGTCCGAAGCGCAGGCGGGTATAGCTGGCCGCCTCGGCCGGACCATCCTCGATCCGGGCGACTTCACGCAACTGCACCGGGCGCTGGCCGACCACGCCGATGACCAGGTCCCCCACATCCCGCGCCGAGCGCAGGAATTCTCCGCCGCGCACCAGCAGGCTCTGGTTGCCATTCTGGAAGTCGCCAGCCGGCAACTCCAGGTTGGCGCCATCAAGGGCCTGCCGGACGTCGAGCAGGCCAAGGCCCCGGGCGGCCAGGGCCTGCGGATCGAGAGCCACCCGCAGCTGCCGCGGCCGTCCTCCGATGACCGTGGTCACCGAGGTATTTTTGACCGATTGCAGGCGATCGACCACCTCCTCGGCGACGCGGCGGAGCTCGAAATCCGAGGCCTGGTCGCTGTAGAGGCTCAGATTGACGATTGGGACGTCGTCGACCTCCACCGGTTTGACCACCCAACCGGTTATCCCGGCAGGAATTGCGTCAATATTGGTCTGCACCTTGTTGTGCAGCTTGACCAGCGATTCCACCCGGTCTTCGCCAACGAAAAATCGGGCCGTAACCACCGCCAGGTCGGGCTTCGACATGGAGTAGACATATTCAACGCCATCGACCTGCCAGAGCAGCTTCTCCAGCCGGGTCGAGACCTGGCGCTCGACCTCCGCCGCACTGGCACCCGGCATATGCACGTAAATATCGGCCATCGGCACGACAATCTGCGGCTCCTCCTCCCGCGGCGTCAGCGCCAGCGCCGCGGCACCGGCCAGCAGCGCCAGCAGGATGAGGATGACCGAGAGGTTGCCATCGAGAAACCTGTCGACGATCCGGGTCGCGAGGGAGAGCTTTTTGGCCATGCTAGCCCTCCACGCGCGCGCCGTTTTTGGCCCGCTCCACGCCGTCGACAACGATCTGCTCACCCCCCTGCAGTCCGGAGAGGATCTCCACCCGGTCGTCCAGCCGCCGTCCGAGCCGCACCAGGCGGAAGCTTAAGCGCCCTTCGGTGACGAGGTAGACTCCGACCAGCTGGCCCCGTTCCACCAGCGCCCGGGCCGGTACCAGCAGGGCAGGCGTCATCACGCCCGGCGCCTGCACCCTGGCAAAGAGGCCGGCGGAAAGCCCGGGCGCCGGATCGAGATCGAGCTTGATTTCAAAAGAACGGCTCCGGGGGTCGGCGCTGGCGACGATTTCCCGTAAAGTGCCCGCTATCCTCTCCTGCCGTGCCGGAATTTCCACAACCAGCCGTTCGCCGACCTGGAAGCGTCCCGCCAGGGACTCGGGGATCGCCGCCCGCACCCGCCACCCCCCCTGGCGATCGAGGGTCAGCAGCGGCATACCCGGCAGCACCGTACTCCCCACTTCAACCTGGCGTTCAATCACCTGGCTGTCATAGGGAGCAAGGATTCGACTCCAGCCGACCGCCTTTTCCGCCGCAGCCTGCCCGGCGGCTGCCTGCTGCACCATCCCTTCCGCGCTCCTGACGCCCTGGCGGGCCTGTTCCAGCCGGGCATTGATGCTGTCCATCTCCTGCCGGGTGACCGCCTGGGCGGCAAGCAGATTCGCGTACCGCTGCTGGGTCTTCGCTGCCAGCTCCAGTTCGGCGCTGGCCGCGGCGAGGTTCCCCTCGGCCGCCGCCAGCGCCGCCGTCGCCTGGTGCAACTGGTCACTTGCCTGGTTGTCGGCCAGGGTCAGCAGCAGCTCGCCCCGACGCACCTGATCCCCGGCATTGACCTTGACCTCGGCAACGCGGCCGGCGATACGCGCCGCCAGCACCCCGCGGTCAAAACTCTCGACGCTGCCGACAAAGCTTTCCCCCTGGGCGATGGGCTCGCTGGCCACCCTCGCCAGGCCGAGGCCAGTAATAACCGGGGCCTGGGCCGTCGTCCGCCCGGGTTCGATCTGTTCGCCGCAACCGGTCAGCAAACCGAGCATCACCACCACTGCACACCAGCTTCTCACCGTTGAACCTCCTTGCCCGGAAGCATCATTTTCAGGAAGAGACCCTTCTGCAATTGCACATTCCCCCGCGCCAGCAGCATCTGGCCGCTGGCCCTGACCAGGACAGAGCGTGCCTGGTCGAGGGCGGCCTGGCTCGCCAGCAGGTCGGAAAGGGGCGAGAGGCCATTTTCATAGCGCTGCAGCAACAACCGCTGGCTCTCTTCCGCCGCGGCCACCGCTGCCTGCGCCGAATCGCGCTGCAGCTGTGCTTCGTTGGCCCGCAGCTCCGCCTCGCGGGTCTGCAGGGCGACGGCGCGGCGCAATTCTTCCGCCTGGAGCCGGGCCGCCCGCTGCTGAGCCGCCGTACGCTCGATACTCCCGGATCGGCGCAGCCCGTCGAAGAGTTCCCAGGTCAGGCCGGCGCCGACCTGCCAGCTCTGCGCCTCGCTGCCGAAGGGGATCTCCGGGTCGTGCCAGGCATAGGACGCTGTCACCCCCAGGCGGGGCAAATAGCCAGCCCGGGACTGGCGCCGGGCGAGCTCGGCGGCTTTAGCCTCGGCCAGCGCGGCCTGCAGGTCGCCGCGGGGCTGTGGCACACTATCAGCTGCGACCGGTAGGTCGGCAACGACCAGGGGCCGGGCGATACCGACCTCGCCGCCGTCCCGACCGATCGCCAGGGCGAGGCGGCGCCGGGCCAGCTGCAGATCGTTGGCAGTGCTCATCCGGAGCCGTTCGGCCTCCGCCAGGCGCACCCGGGCCTGCAGCGTATCCGAGCGCAGGCCGAGGCCGTTCTCCTCCCGCTCTTTTGCCAGCCGCACGGTCTCGCGGACCTCGGCCAGGGAACTCTCGACCGCCGCCAGCCCGGCCTGCGCCTGCTGTACCTCCAGGTAGGCGGCAAAGGCGGCAAAAGCGACCTGCTCCTCGGTCCATCCGGCCAGGGCAGTCGCCGCCCGATAGCCGGCCTCGGCCCGGTCAAGACCGTAACCGACATCGGGGTTGTAGAGGGACTGCTCGAGAGTAAGGCGGGTTTCAAAATCATGCCGTGTCTCCGGATGGTTGTAGGGATCAGCGGTCGGGCTGAGGACGAGGCGCTCCTGGTTGAGGGAAATAAAGAGGCTCCCCCCCGGCTCGTTGGTCGCCTGATACGATTCCTTCAGGTTCAGGTGGGGCAGGTAGCCACTCCGCGCCTCGGTCACCGCCGCCCGCGCGCCGGCTGCCTGCTGGCGCGCGACCTCGGCCAGCGGCCGCTGTGCCACGGCCGCAGCAAGCGCCTCCTGCAGATCGACACTCTCGGCATGGCCCAGGCCCGTAACCAGCAGGAGCGGGAGCAGCATCAGGCACATTAACGTGTTTTGCATGGCAGCACACCTCGGGTTGCTATATTCGGAAAGATATATATATTGATTTCTCGCTAAATGTCAAGGCCTTCATCGTCCGAGTGTCAGTTCTACCCGCCTTGCCACCACCCACAACAGATTAAACCTAGCTTACTTTTACGCCAGCGCAACGACACCCAGCCGGCCGGATCCTCCTTTCCTGCCACGGGCACAGCTGGCCAATTTCTCCTTGACCGCCCCCTATCCCTTGGCTATCCTGCGCACCAAATTCAATTAAAACGAACTTAATTCCCCGCCAAGGAGACACCATGAAGCGACTCGGTCTCGTCCTGATCCTCCTGAGCCAGATCCTCCTCGTGACCGGGTGCCAGCAGGAGACCCCACCGCCCCCGACAAAACCAACCACAGGAGCACCGGTCACGCCGGTCGCCGAAAAACCGGCCAGGGACCCTTTGGCCGACTGGCAACCGGCCTTCGATCCGAGCCAGGCCGAATTCACCTATATCCTTTCCAACATCGACCATCCGGCGATCGCCGGTATCGCCGTCGGTTACCGGATCCGGGATCGGGTCTGGGAACGCTCCAAGGGGCGGCTCTACGTTGATTTCCGGCCGCTGGCCCAGCTCGGTGGCGAAAAAGACGTCATCGGCAAACTGAAACTCGGCGCGGTGCAGGGAATGCTCTGCTCTTCGGTCGCCGCGGCCAACCTCGCCGACCGCCTCGGTATCGTCAGCCTCCCTTTTGTGATCGACAGCTTTGACAAACTGGAACAGTTTCGCACCACGCCCGAGCTGTGGGCGCCATTCCGCGATGCCGCTCTCGGCCAGGGGATCATGGTCGTCGACTTCACCGGCTACGGGACCTATGGCTGGGCCACCACCGAACCGGTCGCCAGCATGGCCGATGCCAGAAAAATCAATTTTCGCGTCGCCCAGGCCCCGGTCAATACCGATATCTACAAGGCCTGGGGTCTGAAATTTACCGTCATGCCCTGGCCCGACGTACCCCAGGCCCTGCAGACGGGAGTGATCAATGGCCTGGACCACACCCCCATTGTCTGCAATATCACCCACAAGTTCGACGTCGCCAAATATTTCACCCGCCTCGATTATGCCCAGGGGTTGTACATCCACCTGGTGAACAGGCGCTGGTTCGACAGCCTGCCGGCCGACCTGCAACAGATCCTGCTGGAGACGATCACGGAAGAGAGCACCCAGGCACGCTACTTGACCCGCCAGCAGCAGGAGCAGGAAATAGCTGCTGCCAGCGCAAATGGCGTCACCTTCCTTGCCCCGGCACCGGAAACGCGGGACGAGTTGCGGAAACTTTCGCTTCCGGTCTACGAGAAATGGGGAGAACGGATCGGTCGTGACTACCTGCAGCAGGTCCGGGAAACCCTTGACCGGGGATCGAAGTGAGCGGGAAATTCCCGCCATCCATTTGATCTCCCCAAATAGAAAGTTCAGGCCGGCAAATTTTTGCCCCCTGGGGCGCAACACCGCGGGGAAAAATCGGTTCAGGTCGGGATGAATCAAGGGAAAAAGCTTTGATTACAAACAGGGTTTGTACTAGTATAACAGGCTCATTCCTCCGGCTGAAAAGCCTTGCGAATTCCCTTCAAGAAGGAGAGCCCTGCCATGAAAAGACTGTTTCCCCTGCTTCTGTTTCCGGTCCTCCTCGGCCTGGTTCTGGCCGGCCCTGCCCTCGGTGAGGACAAGCCCGACCCGCTGGCGGCCTGGAAACCGAAGTTTGACCCCGCCGGCGCCGCGTACACCTACATCCTCTCCAACGTCTCCCACCCGGCGATCGAAGGGGTCGGGGTCGGCTACCGGATCCGCGACCGGGTCTGGGAACTCTCCAAGGGGCGCCTTTATGTCGACTTCCGCCCGCTGGCCCAACTCGGCGGCGAGAAGGACGTGATCAGCAAGCTCAAGCTCGGCGCGGTCCAGGGGATGCTGAGCTCCTCGGTCGCCGCCGCCAACGTCGCCGACCGCCTCGGTATCGTCAACCTCCCCTATGTCATCGACACCTTCGACAAGCTCGATAAATTCCGCAGCACGCCGGAGCTCTGGCAGCCCTTCAGTGAGGCGGCCCTCGCCCAGGGGATCATGGTCCCCGACATCACCGGCTACGGCACCTACGGCTGGGCCACCACCACTCCGGTGCGCAACCTCAACGACGCCAAGACCGTCAATTTCCGCATCGCCGAAGCTCCGGTCAACGCCGACATCTACAAGGCCTGGGGCCTCAAGTTCACCGTCATGCCCTGGCCCGACGTGCCCCAGGCGCTGCAGACCGGGGTCATCAACGGCCTTGACCACACCCCCACCGTCTGCAACATCACCAAGAAATTCACCATCGCCAAGTACTTCACCGAGGTCAACTACGCCCAGGGGCTCTTCGTTCACCTGATGAACAAGCGCTGGTTCGACAAGCTCCCCGCCGATCTGCAGCAGGTCCTGATGCAGGCGATCACCGAGGAGAGCGCCAAGACCCGGACGGCGACCCGTCAGCAGCAGGCCGACCAGATCGCCAGGGCCAAGGAAGCCGGCGTCGAGTTCATCCACCTGGCGGATGCCGACCGCGCCCAGCTGATCAAGGAGGCGGCCCCGGTCTACCAGGCCTGGGGTGAAAAGATCGGCGCCGATTACCTCAACCAGGTACGCACTACCCTCGGCAACTGAGCCGCAGACGACCCCTTGAACACCGGCCGGGGAGGCATTTCCTCCCCGGCCCTTTTTACGGATGACCATGCTGAAGAAAACCTTTTCCACCATCGATCGGGGCCTGGCGTTCATTGAGGACTGGACCCTCTTCCTTACCGTGGCTACCGCCCTGGTCTCGGCGATGGCGAACGTCATCCTGCGCAAGCTGACCAACGACGTCAACCTCTACTGGTCCGACGAGGTGGTGCGCAAGGTCATCTTCATCTCCACCTATATCGGCTGCGTCGCCGCCATCCGCCACCGCTCGCTGATCCGCATCGATGCCCTGCCGCAGCTGCTGCCGATCCTGAAGAAACCGCTTAACATCCTCAGCCACCTGGTGGTGCTAGTCTTTTCCGGCACGGTCTTCTGGCTCGGCCTGCAGCTGACCCGGATGATGTACCTCGACACCTATGCCAGAACCGCCACCCTCGGCATTGCCGAATGGTACTTCTACGCCATCCTCCCCCTGATGGGAGTGATGATGGTGGTGCGCACGCTGCTGGTGATGATCGAAGACCTGCGTGGGGGAGGGAGTCCGTCATGACCGTCAACTACCTGATGATCGCGGCACTCCTTCTCGGCACCATGGCGGCCACCGTGCCGGTCTTCATGGCCCTCTTTTTCACCGGGCTGGTCGGCCTGGTCTGGGGCGTCGGCATCGACCCGCAGATCGTCATTGAGGTCCTCTACCGCAGCATGGACAAGTTTGCCCTGATCGTGGTCCTCTTCTTCGTCCTCTGCGGCAACATCATGACCACCGGCAGCATCGTACAGAAGCTGATCAAGACCGCCAATGTGCTGGTCGGGTTTCTTCCCGGCGGCCTGGCGATGGCCGGTATCCTCGCCTGCGGTTTTTTCGGCGCCATTTCCGGCTCGACGGTCGCCACCGTGGTCGCCATCGGCGGGTTCATGATCCCGGCGCTGATCGAGAACAACTACGACGAGAAATTCAGCGTCGGCGTGATGACGACGGCGCCGATTCTCGGCATCGTCATTCCCCCCTCCATCGCCATGATTCTCTACGCCATGGTGACCAACGATCCCCTCGAGGCGCTCTTTTTGACCGGCTTCATCCCCGGGCTTCTCATCATCGCCGGGATGTCCCTCTATGCCTATGTCTACTGCAAGCGCCAAAACCTGCCGACCCGGGAACGCCCCTCCCTGAAGGAGATCCTTTCGGTTCTGAAAGAGAGTGCCTGGGCGCTCTTTTTGCCGGTTCTCATCTTCGGTGGCATCTACTCGGGCCTGTTCACCGCCAACGAGGCGGCGGTGGTCGCCTGCTTTTACGCCTTCTTCGTCGAGATCGTTATCCATCGCGACATGAAGCTGCGGGACGTCAAGAAGGTGATCGTCTCTTCCGCCATCACCTCGGCGACGCTGCTGGTGATCGTCGCCGGCGCTTCGGTTTTCGGCGAGTACCTGACTTTCGAACAGATCCCCAATCAGATTGCCAACGCCGTAGTTGCCAACATCCAGAGTCCCTGGGTCTTTCTGCTGGCGGTCAACATCATGCTGCTCATGATCGGCATGTTCATGGACATCATCTCGGCGACGCTGATCCTGACGCCGATCTTTTTGCCGCTGCTGCACAAGTTCGGCATCAATACCATGCATTTCGGCCTGCTGATGACCATCAACCTCGGGATCGGTTACTGTACCCCCCCCCTCGGGGTCAGTCTCTACATCTCCGGGGCGGTGGTCGATCGCGACTTGGTGTACGTCTCCAAGGCGGTCCTCCCTTTTCTCCTCATCCAGATCGCCATTCTCCTGGTTCTCACCTTCTGGCCGGATTTGGTGCTGTTGCTGCCGCGCCTGGTTTACGGCTGACCAAGGAATTCCCCTATGGAACGCAAGGTCCTCGTCCCTGTCAACGAATCGGATGCCTGTGCCCGGACGATCGCCGGCATTATCGGCCGCCGCGACCGTTTTCCCGGTCCGCTGACCCTGCTGCACGTGGTCGATATCGACAAGCTCGCCTACCGGATGATTCCCGACTTCCAGGTCGAGATGATCAGGGAGCGGGCGCTTAAAGCCGGGGAACAGGTCGTCGCCAGGTGGAGCCGGAGCCTGGAGGCGGGTGGCATCGCGACCATCTCCCGGGTCGAAACCGGCAGCCCGCGCAACGACATCTGCCGCATCGCCAACGATGAAGCCTTTGACCTGCTGATTATCGGCCGACGCGGCATGGGTGAGATCCGCGACGTCCTCTTCGGCTCCGTCGCCAACCATGTCCTGCACCAGGTCCGCTGCCCGGTCCTCCTCTTCTAGCACCGGCGCCAGGCGACTTGCATTTATTCAAAAATTCGAATATATCTAGGGAAACCTTTCCTGGAGGAAGCGATGGAAATTCTTGGCCTGCTCGGTATTCTGATTGGCTGGTACGCCCTCAACCGCTGGATTCTCCCACGCTTTGGCATCACGACCTGAATCAGCCCCAGCTGTGAGCTTCCGGTGCGGAAGCCAGAGACCCCGACAACTGAAGGCGTCGACCCCCAGAAAAAGAAATGAAAAAGGGCGATCCACATAACGGATCGCCCTTTTTCATTTCTGTCCACTCAGCTTCAGCGCAGGCTGGTCGCGCACCGGGGGCAGGTGAGCATACTGGTGGAAGGGACCTTGTGCCCGCAGGTCGGGCAGTTGAACCAGTATTTGCAGGACTTGCACTGGGGTTCGGAGAGCCCCTGTTTCTTCTTGCACTTGGGGCAAAGCCGGACCATCTTTTGATGCTCGCGATATTCGGCGAAGAGGAGTCCACAACGCGGGCACTCCTCGGCGTCGCGTTTACGGATCTCCGCGCCGCAGGCCTGGTTCGGGCAGACGAAGATGGTGCCACATCCCTTGCACCAGAATTTCCCCTTTTTCACTTCTTTGCAAACCGGACATTTTTCCATGGTGGTTCACGACTCCCATTTATGGCTGCAACAGTGGACTGGAGGAGCCCATTGCCGTCAGACGAAAAAAGCCGGGCCCTTAAAGCCCGGCTTCCGGATGATTCGGGACTTGGGGGCTTAATCGATCTTGCGGAGGGCGCTCGGCGCCGAAGCGCAAACCTCACAGGGCCCTTCAGGAGCCCCCTCGATGGTGTTGCCGCAGACCTGACAGACATAATAATCGACCGCTGTGTTCTTGCCAAGGTTATCGAGGGCCCGCTGGTAGAGCTGCGCATGCACCTTCTCCACATCATTGGCATAGGTGAAACTGCGCAGAGCGGTGTCAAACCCTTCACTGGACGCCTCACGGATCATCTCGGGGTACATCTTGGTGAATTCAAAGGTCTCCCCGGAGACCGCCTCGCGCAGGTTGGCCGCCGTCGAACCGATCCCGCCAAGAACGCGCAGGTGGGCATGGGCATGCACCGTTTCCGCTTCTGCCGCAGCACGAAACAGTTTGGCGACCTGCAGATACCCTTCCTGCTCGGCCTTTTTGGCAAAGGCAAGATACTTGCGGTTGGCCTGCGACTCGCCGGCAAAAGCCTCCTGCAGATTCTTCTGGGTCTTGCTTCCGTTCATGTCTACCATCGGTCCGCTCCTTGAAAAAATTCATGGCCACTTTCGGCCAGGCTGGCTGTGATTGTACCCGCCCCGCAGCACTTGTCAACCACGCAAAGGCAACGGACCGGGGCTTTGCGGTTGCCGAACCTGGCCAATCCGTTTAGAATGGCCACACAACGCCAGGGAGGCAGCTCATGAACATCTATCAGGTCGAAAAACTGGAATGTCCGGTGACCCTTTTTCTCTGTGACGGCCATGTCCGCGAGGGGGTCATCTTTCTCAGCCCCTGCAGTGCCTCCCATTCCGGCCCCGAGACCCCCCTCGAACTCTTCAATGACGACGCGCCTTTCTTTGCCTTCCGCAAGGCCGACGATTCCTTCAGCCTGGTCAACAAGGCGACCATCTGCCACCTGCGCTTCCCGCCCGATTCCGACGCCCCTCCCACTTTCGGCCATCGCTTGCAGGTCCGCATGGTCTTT
The DNA here is from genome assembly GCF_001611275.1 of Desulfuromonas sp. DDH964. GTDB lineage: Bacteria > Desulfobacterota > Desulfuromonadia > Desulfuromonadales > DDH964 > DDH964. The sequence goes on from NZ_CP015080.1 coordinate 3,886,054, forward strand.
CTCGGCGGCGAAGTCCTCAAGGGGACCCTCACCCTCGAGGCCCCCGAGGGGAAGGGACGGCTGCAGGATTTTCTCAACACCCACCACGGCTTCTTTCTGCTCGACAGCGGTCCCGCCCATTACCTGGTCAACCCCCTGCTGATCTGCGAAATCGCTCCCGCCTGAATAAAAAACGGCAGCCCCCGAAGGAGCTGCCGCCTGGTTGGTTCCCGGTCAGTGCTGTGCTGCGGTCAGAAACGCCGTTCCTCCCCGGGGACGGTCGCCTGGGCGGTCAGCTGCGGCATCGCTTTGCGCATCACGAAGTTGTAGCTGTCCTTCAACTTCTTGGTGAAGAAGGCGCCGAGCCAGAGCGGGCTCCAGACCAGGCCGGCCGCCAGCCAGCCGTTGCGGGCCGAGACATCGGTCTCGTCCGCCTTGATCTGGTATTCGATCGCTTCGTAGCCCGGTTTCTCCACGGTCACGGCGAAGGAGCTGCCGGTGCTGTTGGCATATTCGTACTTGCAGGGCGTCACCCCGATCCGCTGACCATCGACTGTCACTGCGGCGCCGACCGGCTCCGAAAGGATCAGGGCCTGGTTGGCACAGGCACTGGTAAAAAAGGTTAGGACCATCAGGGCGAGCAGTTTCTTCAGCATCAAGGCAACCTCATCTCTCGTTCAGGGAAATGCTAACAGGATACGGTTCGGCCCCTTATTTTAGCAACCTTCGTGCCAAACAATTGATTTTGCGACACTTTCACCCTTGTTAAAATCCCGACCGCCGTCACAGGTCAAGGGGCCAGGAATCAGCACCCTCTTTTCAGTAGCTTATCACCCGCAATTGCCGGTGTCGGCGACTAGGGCACACCTTGATTCTTAACTGTCGTCAAACCGGAATTCCGGCAACTTTTTGACACCTGGGCATTTAACGGGCAGGATTGCCACGGTTTGTTGCAAACTGTGGCCGGGCCACCACACCCGAACCGGGTCAGAGGTCGAGATAGGCGCGCAGGTAGCGACCGGTATGGCTGCGGGAAGAGCGTGCGACCTCCTCCGGGGTCCCGACCGCAACCACCTCGCCCCCCCGGCTCCCCCCCTCAGGACCGAGATCGATGAGGTGATCGGCGGTCTTGATCACATCGAGGTTGTGCTCGATGATCACCACCGTGTTGCCGCTCTCCACCAACCGCTGCAGGACATCGAGCAGTTTCTGGATATCGGCGAAGTGGAGACCGGTGGTCGGTTCGTCGAGGATATAGATTGTGCGGCCGGTAGCGCGCTTGCCGAGCTCCTTGGCGAGCTTGACGCGCTGTGCCTCGCCACCGGAGAGGGTGGTGGCGCTCTGGCCGAGCTTGATGTAGCCGAGCCCGACATCGCGCAGTGTCTCCAGCTTGTTCCTGATCCGCGGGATATTCTCCAGGAATTTCGCGGCCTGGTTCGCCGTCATATCGAGCAGCTCGGCGATGTTCGTCCCCTTGTAGCGCACCTCCAGGGTCTCACGGTTGTAACGTGCCCCCTTGCAGACCTCGCACTGGACATAGATGTCGGGGAGAAAGTGCATCTCGATCTTGATGATGCCGTCCCCCTGGCACGCCTCGCAGCGCCCCCCCTTGACGTTGAAGGAGAAGCGGCCCGGCTTGTAGCCGCGGATTTTCGCCTCCGGCAGCTGGGCGAAGAGGTCGCGGATGTCGGTGAAGACCCCGGTGTAGGTGGCCGGGTTGCTGCGCGGGGTGCGCCCGATCGGCGACTGATCGATGTCGATCACCTTGTCGAGATATTCGAGCCCGAGGATGTCGTCGACCTTGCCCGCCTTCTCCTTGGCCCGGTAGAGGCGCTGGGCGAGGGCCTTGTAGAGGGTATCGAGAATCAGCGTCGACTTGCCGGAACCGGAGACCCCGGTGACGCAGGTCATCACCCCGAGGGGAATGGCAACATCGACCCCCTTCAGGTTGTTCTCCCGTGCGCCGCGAATGGTGAGCGAGCGCTCGCTCTTGCGCCGCCCGGCCGGAACCGGGATCGACAGCTCGCCGGAGAGATAGCGGCCGGTGAGGGAGCGCGGATCGGCGAGGATCTCCTGCGGCGTCCCCTGGGCGACCACCTCGCCGCCGTGCACCCCGGCCGCCGGCCCCATGTCGATGACATGGTCGGCTTCGAGAATCGTCTCCTCGTCATGCTCGACCACCAGGACGGTGTTGCCGAGGTCGCGCAGCCTTTTCAGGGTGTCGAGAAGGCGCCGGTTGTCGCGCTGGTGGAGGCCGATGGAGGGCTCGTCGAGGATATAAAGGACGCCGACCAGGGAGGAACCGACCTGGGTCGCGAGGCGGATGCGCTGCCCTTCGCCGCCGGAGAGGGTACCGGCGGTGCGATCGAGGGTCAGGTAGTCGAGACCGACGTGGGTGAGAAAGGAGAGGCGTTCGCGGACCTCCTTGAGGATCCGCCGGGCGATCTCCTGCTCCTTGGCGGTCAGCTCCAGTTCGCTGAAATAGCGCTCCGCCTCGACGATGGAGAGCGCCGTCACTTCGCGGATGCTGCGTCCGCCAATCCGCACGAAGAGCGATTCCTTTTTCAGTCGCGCCCCCTCGCAGGTCGGGCAGGGCATGACGTTCATGAAGCGCTCGAGATTCTCGCGCACATTCTCCGAGTCAGTCTCGTGGTAGCGCCGCTCGAGGTTGGGGATCACCCCTTCGAAGACCTTGTGGTAGAAATGGCGCCGCCCCCCCTGGTCGAAGTAAAAGCGCACCTCCTCCTTCCCCGAGCCGTGCAGCAGGACTGTCTGCAGCTTTTCGGGGAGCTGGGCAAAGGGGACATTGATATCGAAACCGTAATGATCGGCCAGTGCTTCCAGCAGTTGCTGGTAGTAAAACCCGGTGCGGCTCTCCCAGGGGGCAATCGCCCCTTCGCGCAGCGAAAGCGCCGGGTTGGGGACGACCTGCTCCGGGTCGAAGTACATCCGGGTGCCTAAGCCCGCACAGGCGGGACAGGCGCCGAAGGGGTTGTTGAAGGAGAACATCCGCGGCGTGATCTCCGGGTAGGAGATGCCGCAGTCGACGCAGGCGTGCTGCTGGGAGAAGACCAGCGACTCGCCGCCGACCACCTCCACCCGCACCAGCCCCTCGGCGAGGCGCAGGGCTGTCTCCAGTGAATCGGCGAGGCGGGTACGGACCTCCTCCTTGAGGACCAGGCGGTCGACGACCACCTCGATCGTATGCTGCTTCTTCTTGTCGAGTTCCGGCGTCTCGGCGAGCTCGTAGATTTCCCCGTCGATACGCACCCGCACGAAACCGTCCGCCTGCAGCTGCTTCAGCTCCTTGCGGTATTCTCCCTTTCGCCCGCGCACGATCGGCGCGAGGAGCAACAGCCGGGTCTTTTCCGGCCAGGCGAGGATGTGGTCGACCATCTGCTCGACGGTCTGGCTGGCGATCTCCTTGCCGCACTGGTGGCAATGGACGCGACCGACCCGGGCGAAGAGGAGCCGCAGGTAGTCGTAGATCTCGGTGACGGTGCCAACGGTCGAGCGCGGGTTCTTCGAAGTGGTCTTCTGCTCGATGGAGATCGCCGGCGACAACCCCTCGATCGACTCGACGTCGGGCTTGTCCATCTGCTCCAGGAACTGGCGGGCATAGGCGGAAAGAGACTCGACGTAACGGCGCTGCCCCTCGGCGTAGATGGTGTCGAAGGCCAGCGTCGACTTGCCCGAGCCGGAGACGCCGGTGATCACCACCAGCTGGTCACGGGGGATTTCGACGTCGATGCACTTGAGGTTGTGCTCGCAGGCGCCCTTGATAATGATCTTGTTGGTCATAAATTCAGATCCAGATCTTCGCCACAGAGGCACAGAGACCCGGAGAAAATCTTCGGTCCTGCCCTCGGGTTCTTGGGACTTCTCTGTGCCTTCGTGTCTCTGTTGCTACAGATTTTTGGCCATTTCCGCCGCCAGCTTCACCGCTGCCACCAGGCTTGCTCTGCTCGCCCGGCCGCTGCCGGCCAGATCGTAGGCAGTGCCGTGATCGACGCTGGTGCGGACGATGGGAAGGCCGAGGGTAACGTTGACGGCGTCCTCGAAGTGCAGGAGCTTCAGCGGAATCAGACCCTGATCGTGATACATGCAGATCACCGCGTCACAGGCCTGCTGCTGCACCGCGAAGTGGAACAGGGTGTCGGCGCTGTGGGGTCCGGTGGCGGCAATCCCTGCCTCCTGCGCCGCGGCAATCGCCGGCCGGATCAGGCGCGCTTCCTCGTCTCCGAAGAGCCCCCCCTCGCCGGCGTGGGGGTTGAGGGCCAGCACCGCCAGCCGTGGCTGGGCGAGACCGAAGAAGCGGCGCAGGTCGCCGTCGGTGACGCGCAGGGTGGCGAGGATCTCCGCGCGGGAGAGGGCTGCCGGCACCGCGCTCAGGGCAAGATGGGTGGTGACCAGGCAGACCTTCAGGCGCGCGCCGGCGAGCATCATTACCACCTTGTCGACCCCGCAACGGTCGGCGAGAAGCTCGGTATGGCCGGGGAAAGGGGAGCCGGCGGCATGGATCGCCGCCTTGCTGATCGGTGCCGTGACCATGCCGGCGGCGCTCCCCGCAATGCAGCGGTCGCAGGCCCATTCGATGTAGTCGACCATCGCCCGGCCGCAGGCGGCATCGGGCTGGCCGTAGACCAGGTTTTCGGCCGGCAGGGTGGAGAGCGCCTCGATGTCCAGCTGACGCGAGCCGAGGTGGAGCCGGTGGCTGGCCAGGTCGCCCACCGTCAGCTCCGCCGCTACCCCGAAGAGCCGCGCCGCGCGCTGCAGGCAGCCCGGATCCCCGGCCACCAGCAGCGGCCGGGCAAGCGGGTCGAAGGCCCCGGCAAGGAGGGCCTTGACGATGATTTCCGGGCCGACTCCGGTCGGGTCGCCCATGGTGATGATCAGGGGGCGTGACATGGGTACTTCTCCTTTGGACAAGCTCGTATCATAACCCAATTGCCGCCAGCGGGACAATGCTGCCAGCGACCCGGAAAATGAAAACCCCCGCCGGAAGGGGCGGGGGCAACGGAATTAGATAGTGACGGGTCTCAGATCCGGATATCGATGTAGGCATCCTTTTTCAACCCCTGGGCCCACTCCTTGAAACGCTCCTCGCGTTTCTGTTCCAGCAGGGTCTGCTCGATCTCCCCCTTGACACTATCGAAGTTGCGGATCGTCCCCGGCTTGCGGACATCGACCCGAAAGAGATGGAGATTGCCGTCCGGCCCCGGTACGACAGCGCTGACCTCCCCCTGCTGCAGGTTGCGGATCGCCTGGTCGAAGACCGGGGCCAGCTCCCCCTCCTTGAATATCCCCATATCGCCACCTTCGGCCCCGGCCCCTTTTTCCGCCTCGATCACGGCCGCGACCTCGGCGCCGGCGAGGAGCTGCTGGCGGGCCGCCGTGGCTGCTGCTGTGGCCGCTGTGCGCTCCGCGGCGGTTGCCCCGGCCGGGATCGGGAAAGTGATCCGGCTGATGCGCATGTAGGGGGCTTCGCGATAGTCGTCGATGTGCTCCTTGAAATAGTCGAGCAGGTCCTGGTTGGTCACCTCGACCTTGCTCTGCACCTCGCGACCGATCAGCTTGAAACGCAGGATCTGCTTGCCGAGACTCTGCTTGTAGACATCGAAGTTCATTCCCTGGGCTTCCAGCGCCGCCACCAGTTGCTCGCGGGTGAGGCGATTCTGCTTCTGGACGTCCCGGATCGCAGCCTCCACTTCGTCGTCGCTGACCTTCAGCTTGAGCTCGTCAATCTTCTGCTCGACCAGCGAGTCCTCGATCAGCCGGGAGAGGAGCTGGCTGCGCAGGTTGGCGAGTTCCAGCCCGCTGGGCCTGGCTTTCCCCTGCAGGGCGGCGTCCAGCGCTAGATCGAGCTGATGGGTTGTCACGACCCGGTCATTGACCACCGCGGCGACACCATCGACCACCTCGCCCCGCACCGGCGCTGCGAACACCCCGAGCAGCAGGGCCAGCACCATGATTCTGCCTGCCTTCATCACATTTTCCTTTAGCGTTGCTGCCATCCCCGCCCTAGAGCAGGGACCAGTTCATGTCGATTTTTGCCCGGCTGCGCAATTCCTGCAACCAGGATTGATAGGCCTGTTCCTGGCGGTCGGCCAGCAACTCGTCCCGGATCCTGTCGCGAACCTGGTCGAGGCTCAGGCGCTGGGCCGGGCGGCGTTCTTCGACCAGGAAGATGTGGTAGCCATATTCGCTGCGCACCAGATCGCTGATACGCCCCTTCGCCAGGGTGAAGACCACCTTGTCAAACTCCGGCGGCATTTCGCCGCGAGCGAAAAAGCCAAGATCTCCCCCCTGTTCAGCGTCCGGAGAGAGGGAAAATTCCTTGGCCACGGCAGCAAAGGGACGTCCCTGCTGTAACAGGGCGAGGACACGCTCCCCTTCCTCCTGGCTGCCGACGACGATCTGGCGGGCACGCACCTGGTCGGGGCGGTTGAACTCGTCCTGGTGTTCCCGGTAATAATTATCGATCTCGGCCTCGCTCACCCCGATCCGGACATCGACCGCCTGGCGCATGACCTTCTCCACCAGCAGTCCGCGCTCCAGTTCCTGGCGCCAGTCGGCAAAGGAAATCCCCCGTTCCCTGAGGACCTCGTCGAAGGATCTGTCGGGATACTCGGCGCGGTATTCCTGGATCGCCTGGTCGACCTCGGCGGGGGTTACCTTGATCTGCAGGCGTTCGGCCTCGGCGAGGGTCAATTCCTGGTCGATGACCTGGACCAGGAAGGCCCGTTCCAGCTCGTTCTTCTCGTCGGCACTCAGTTCCTGGCCGGCGGGGAGGGTTTTGGCGAACTCGCGGCGAAACTGGTCGAGGGTCACGGTGCGGTTGTCGACCCGGACCAGGACCGGCGACGAAGCTTCACCCTTTTCCTTGCAGGCAAAGAGGGGGATACAGAGAAAAATCAGAACCAGCAGGGTTTTGCTGCGCAGTAGGCACATAAGCTTCCGATCCACGGCGGGCGAATGCTCGGGGGAGGTCAGGCCGGCGGCGAGGGGCCGCGGAGAGTCAGGCTAGCACAGTCAAAGAAAACCGCGCAATTCTTTTTTGGCCGTCTCCAGCAGCGCCTCCGGGGTGAGCCGCCCGGTGCGGATGGTGAGCCGGAAATCGGGGCTGAACTGGTAGCGCCCCGCGGGGTCGGTGAGCAGGCCGAGAATCTTTTCCGGCGCCACCGGGGTCGCCCCGTGAAACGCCAGGGTCAGCTGGCGGCCGTCGTATTCCGCCAGCTCGATCATCAACCGCTTGAGAAGGACGCGCAGTTTCATCACCTCGAGAAGGAGCTGCCCGGGGGGCGGGATCTCGCCAAAGCGGTCGCGCAGCTCATCGGTGGCGAGGTAGATCGTCTCCTCGTCGCTAGCACTGGCCAGCTGCTTGTAGAGGACCAGCCGCTGGTTGGGATCGGGGACGTAACTCTCCGGCAGGTAGGCGGAGAGACCGAGCCGGATTTCCGGGTCGACGCGCTCCTCCCGGGCCAGGCCCCGCAGCTCGTTGATCGTCTCGTCGAGGAGTTCGGCGTACATCTCAAAGCCGATCGCCGCCACCTGGCCGGCCTGACGGGGACCGAGGAGTTCGCCGGCGCCCCGCAGTTCCAGGTCGTGGCTGGCGATGCGGAAGCCGGCGCCGAGCTCGGTCAGCTCCTGCAGGACCTTGAGCCGTTCCCGGGCTTCCCGGGTCAGGTTCCCTTCGCCGGGGATCAGCAGGTAGGCATAGGCACGCTGGCTCGAGCGACCGACCCGGCCGCGCAGCTGGTAGAGCTGCGCCAGGCCGAAGCAGTCGGCGCGGTTGATGATGATGGTGTTGGCGCGCGGGATATCGATGCCGTTCTCGATGATGGTGCTGCAGACCAGGACGTTGCTCGTCCCCTCGATAAAGCCGAGCATCACCTCCTCCAGAGCCTTCTCCCCCATCTGGCCGTGGCCGACGGCGACCTTCGCCTCGGGAACGAGGGCGCGCAGGAAATCGGCTTGGGCGTTGATGCTCTGCACCCGGTTATGGACGAAGAAGACCTGGCCGCCGCGGCGCAGCTCCCGCAGGATCGCCTCGCGAATCAGCTCCTCGTCGAAGCGGGTGACGTAGGTGCGCACTGCCAGCCGGTCGACCGGCGGGGTGTCGATCACCGACAGGTCGCGAATCCCCATCAGGCTCATGTGCAGGGTGCGCGGAATCGGCGTCGCAGTCAGCGTCAACAGGTCGACCTCGGCGCGCAGTTTCTTCAGGCGCTCTTTGTGGGCCACCCCGAAGCGCTGCTCCTCGTCGACGATCACCAGGCCGAGGTCCCTGAATTTGACATCCCGCTGCAGCAGCCGGTGGGTGCCGATCAGGACATCGACCTTGCCGGCGGCAGTCCGCTCCAGAATCAGCTTCTGCTCCGCCGGGGTGCGGAACCGGGAGACCATCTCGACCTCGACCGGGGTCCCGGCAAAGCGGCTCCGGAAGGTCTCCCAGTGCTGCTTGGCGAGGACCGTGGTCGGCACCAGCACCGCTACCTGGCGGCCGTCCATGGCGACCTTGAAGGCGGCACGGATCGCCACTTCGGTCTTGCCGTAGCCGACGTCGCCGCAGATCAGCCGGTCCATCGGCTGTTCCGCCTGCAACCCGGCGAGGACGTCGTCGATCGCGGCCTGCTGGTCGGCGGTCTCCTCGTAGGGAAACCCCGCTTCGAACTCCCGGAAGTGGCGGTCGGGAGGGGGGTAGGGGGGGCGGTGGTTCATCGCCCGCCGGGCATAGATGCGCAGCAGCTCCCGCGCCAGCTCTTCGACCGCCGCGCGCGCCTTGAGCTTCGCCTTCTCCCAGCCCTGGCCGCCCATCTTGTCGAGGTGGGGCTGGTGCCCCTCCCCCCCGACGTACTTGGAGACCTTTTCGATGCGATCGACCGGAACGTAGAGGCGATCGTCCCCGGCATATTCGAGGAGGAGGTAGTCCCCTTCGGTCTGGCCGGTCACGAGGTGAACGAGACCGCGAAAGCGGGCGATGCCGTGATCGGCATGCACGGCAAAATCACCTTCGCGCAGTTCGGCGAGGGTGGAGAGGAGCGCCTTGGCCCGCGCGGCGCCGCGATCGCGGCGCCGCACCCGGGGACCGAAGATCTCCTCCTCGGCGATCACCACCAGCCGCTCATCGGGGAGGCGGAAGCCGGCGCCAAGGTCGCCGACGGTGAGCAGGAGCCGTCCGGGACGCACCTGCGCCAGCCCGGCCGCCGGATCGAGATCGATCGGCAGCTGCTCCCCCTGCAGCAGATCGGCAAGGCGCTCGGCCTGGCCGCGCTGATGGCAGACCACCAGCACCCGCCACCCCTCCGTCAGCCAGCCCCGCAGCTGGCCGGCCAAAGGAGCAAGGCCGTCCGCGCCATCGCCGAGGCCGCGCCGCAGATCCAGATTCCCCTCGGCGCGCACCCGGTAGACCGGGTGTTCCGCATCGAGCTGGTAGAGCTCCAGGGGAGAAAAATCGATCCGCGGCCGGCCGGCCAGCTCCCGCTCCAGATCCCGGGGGGTCAGGAAGAGATCGGCGGCGGCGACAAAGGGCTCGCCGCGATGAGCGGCACGGGCTTCCCCCTCGGCAACCTCGGTCGCGAAACGGTCGGCTTCCTGGAGAATGGCCGGCGGGTCGACGACGACCCAGCGGGCGCTGGGGGCATAGGCGGTCAGGGAGTCGAGCGCGGGATAGTTGCAGGGGAGGAGAAACGCCCGTCCGGGCGCCAGGATTCCTTCCCGGGCCTCATCGAGGACCGCCTCGCGGACGGTCCGCGGCAGGCCGAGGGTGTCGCAGCGCTCCTTGAGTTTGCGGGCGAAGGTTTCGAGATGGTCGCCGGCGAGGACCAGCTCCCGGGCCGGAAGGAGCATCAGCTCCTCGAGTTCCTCGTTGCCCGAACGCTGGGTGGAAGGGTCAAAGGGGCGCATGCGCTCGATGTAGTCCCCGAAAAACTCTATGCGCACCGGGGTGGAGCGGGTCGGCGGGAAGATGTCGAGCAGATCGCCCCGCACCGAGAAGGTGCCGCGATCCTCGACCAGGGGGACGGCCTGGTAGCCGAGCTCAAGGAGCCGTTGCAGCAGGGGAGGGCGGGGATATTCCTCCTCCACCACCAGCCGTTCGCAAAGTCCGGCCAGCGCCTGGCGGGGAATCACCCGCTGCAGCAGGCTCCGCACCGGCACCACCAACGCCCGCGCCCGCCCTTCGTGAAGGGCGGCGAGAGCGGCAAGGCGCTCCGCCTCGACTTCCGGGTGCGGCGCCAGCGGCTCGAAGGGTCCGACCTCCCAGTGCGGGAAATGGAAGATTTCGCCGCTGCGGCCATGACAGAAGGCAAGATCCGCCGCCAGCCGGGCCGCTTCCTTCTGTCCGGCGGTCAGAATCAGCAGGGTTTCATTGCTGGCCGCCAGCAGCCCGGCCAGCAGCCAGGCGCCGCTGGTGCCGACCAGGCCGAGAACCTCGCTGCGCCCCCGAGTGGCGAGCACCCCCTCGACAAAGGCTTTGCGGGTGGCGTGGGCAACCTGATGATGGTCGATCGGATTCGAATCCATGGTCAAGGGCCATGCCCCGGTTGGGCAGCGCGGCACTCCTCTGGTCTGGCAGGCAAAGAGACGGGGCGTGCCAGTGCACGCCCCTGAAAAAGATCGGTTGGTTGGTGACTAGTCCCGCGGCACCGCGAGCATCCGCTCCAGGCTTCCCCGGGCGCGAGCGGCGACATCGGCGGGAACGGTAATCTGCGGGCTCATATGCTGCAGGCAGCTGAGGACATCCTCCAGGGAGGTCAGCTTCATGTTCGGACAGATCAGGCGTGAGGTCGGCAGGATGAAGCTCTTCTCCGGGTTCTCGCGCCGCAACCGGTAAAGGATGCCGGCCTCGGTGCCGACGATGAACTTCTGTGCCGGACTGGTCCTGACGTAATCATACATGCCGCTGGTCGAACAGATGTGGTGGGCACGCCGGAGGATTTCGGGCGCACACTCGGGATGGGCCAAAAAGAGCGCATCGGGGTGTTCGGCCAGAGCCCGCTCGACGTCGGCGACCTGGAGCCGCTCATGGGTCGGACAGTAGCCGTCCCAGAAATAGCAGGTCTTGCTCGTCTGGCCGGCGATGTAGCGCCCGAGGTTGCGGTCGGGGACGAGGAGCACCTCGTCGGCGTCGAGGGAATTGACCACCCGCACCGCGTTGGCGCTGGTGCAGCAGATGTCGCTCTCGGCTTTGACGGCGGCGCTGGAATTGACGTAGGTGACGACCGTCGCCCCGGGATGTCTGGTTTTCATCGCCCGCAGGCCTTCGGCCGTGACCATGTCGGCCATCGGGCAGCCGGCATCGGGCCTGGGGAGGAGGACAATTTTGTCCGGCGCCAGGATCGCTGCACTTTCCGCCATGAAATGGACGCCGCAAAAAACGATTACGGCGCGGTCGGTGCGCGCCGCCTCGAGGGACAGCCCGAGGGAATCCCCGGTGATGTCCGCCAGTTCCTGGATTTCGTCGCGCTGATAGTTATGCGCCAGCAGCAGGGCATTGCGCTCCCGGGCCAGGCGCCGGATCTCGTCCTTGATCTCTTGCTGACTCTTCATGAAGGTCCTTCCACAGGTTCGATGTGCGCCGTATACTAGTTCAAAACCCCTGATATGTCAAACCTTTATCGGCGAATCCGGCCTTGACAGGGGCTTCGATTGGGGCTATTCTCAGCGGGCCTGAAACAACCTCTTTCTTTCAAGGACTTCCCGTTATGTTCGGAATCGGCATGCCCGAGCTCCTGCTGATCCTGGCCCTTGCCCTGATCGTCATCGGCCCGAAGAAACTCCCCGATATCGCCCGTGCCCTCGGTCGCGGCTTCGCCGAATTCAGGCGCGCCACCGACGAGTTGAAGACCTCCTTCCACGAGGAGGTTCGAACTGCCGAAACCAAGAAGCGCCTGCTCGAGGAAGGCAAAATCCATCCCCCCGGCGCCGCCCGCAAAGAGGCGGAGGGCGGGTCGGAAGAAGCGGGCCCCGCGGACGACCCCTATCGGACCGCCCGGGAAGAGCGGGCGGCGGCCCCGAGCGAGGATGCCGGAAATGAGCGATGAAAGCCTCCCCTTTACCAAGCACCTGGAGGAGTTGCGGCGCCGCCTGATCATCGCCGCCGGGTCCTGGCTGGTCGCCTTCATCGCCTGCTACAGCTACTCGGAACAACTCTTCCAGTTCATTTCCGGGCCGGTGCGGGCCGCCCTGCCGGCAGGAAGCTCGCTGGTCTTCATCAACGCCACCGAACCCTTCTTCACTTACCTGAAGATCGCGGCCCTGACCGGCCTGCTCATTGCCCTGCCGGTCATCTTCTGGCAGCTCTGGGGCTTTGTCGCGCCCGGGCTCTATGCCCATGAAAAGAAGCTCGCCGTCCCCTTCGTCTTTGCCAGTACGCTCTGCTTCGGGGCCGGGGCCTATTTCGGCTTTCGCTTCGTCTTTCCCACCATCTTCACTTTTCTCATCAATTATGGTACCAGCAGCGGCGAAATCAGCGCCATGCTCTCCATGGGGCAGTACCTCGCCCTGTCGAGCAAGCTGCTGCTCGCCTTCGGTCTCGTCTTCGAGCTGCCGATCATCATCTTTTTCCTCGCCCGCATGGGCATTGTCGACCATCTCTGGTTGCGCCGCAACCGCAAGTATGCACTGATCGCCGCCTTTGTCATCGGCGCCATCCTGACCCCGCCCGATGTCTTTTCCCAGACCGCCCTGGCCCTGCCGTTCATCATCCTCTACGAAGTCGGAATCTGGGTCGCCTTCTTCTTTGGTAAAAAAAGGGCGCGCGAAGCCAAAGATTCCGGCCCCGGAGAAGCAGGCTGAATGCGCAACTGAGGAGGGCCGGTTTCTTTCAAGCAGGGGCAACCGGTGACGGCGCCATGTCGGCCCTGAGCTGGTGGACCAGCCGGTTTTTGCCGCCCCGCTTCGCCTGATACATCAAGTCGTCAGCTGCCCGGACCAGGCTGTCGAGATCGTCCTCAAAGCCGTCGAAAGTAACCGCCCCGATACTGAAGGTGACCGGCCAATCGCCCTCTCCCATCGCTGACAGCAACTCCCGCTGAATTTTTTGCAGAGCTTCGCCCCCCGCACTGAACCCGGTCTCCGGCAACAGCAGTGCGAACTCGTCCCCGCCCAGACGCGCCGCCACATCGATACTGCGGAGCTGCCGCTTCAGGTTGCGGGCAACGGCCTGGAGCAACTGATCACCGGCGCCATGACCAAACGAGTCGTTGACCTGCTTGAAGTTGTCGAGGTCGAAATAGGCGAGGGTGTAAGCCCGGCCATAGCGGGCGGCGCGCTGCGCCTCGTCTCCCAGACGCTGATAAAAGATGCGGCCGTTGACCAGGCCGGTCAGGGTATCGGTCCCGGCCAGCGCCTGCTGGAGGCGCAAAAGGCCCCTGACCCGCAGCACGAGGTGACTGACGAGGAGAAAGAAACCGAAACGCACCAGGGCATTCCAAAAGGGCGCCCATGCATTATAATAACTTCTGTTTGCCACCTCCGCCGCCATCCAGACCAGGGCGGCGAGCAGGGCACAGCTGTAGGTCTCCTCGCGCCGGGCGTACCAGGCCAGGAGCAGGAGCGGTGCAACGTAGAAGAGCGAGAAGGAGAGCTCTTCGCCCGTCCAGTAATTGATCAGGCCAAGAAGTAGGGTGGCAGAAAGGGCCACAACGACCAGCCATGGCCGCGAAAGCCGCTCCAGCTTGCGGTTGATCCGATCGGTAAGGGTCATGGGACGATCACCCGGGCACCGGATCGTGATCGCCACGGTAAGGGGTCCAGAGGATATCCTCGCGACCGCCGTCATTGCAGAGCCGTGCCCAGACGAAACAAAGGTCGGAGAGCCGGTTGAGATAGGTCAGAGCGTGGGGATTGAAGGTCTGCCTGCCAGCGCTCTCTTCGCTCACCCGGGCTTCGATGACGGTACGCTCGGCCCGGCGGGCGACGGTTCGCACCAGGTGCAGGGTGGCCGCAGCACGGCTCCCCCCGGGGAGAATGAAGCTGGTCAAGGGCTCGAGGCGTTCCGTTGCCGCAGCAATCAGCCCCTCCAGGCGTTGCACGTGGCCGGCGCCGATCCGGGGGAGATGCTCTTCCTTTTCCGGGTCCCCGAGCGGAGTCGCCAGGTCGGCGCCGAGATCGAAAAGTTCCTGCTGCAGGCGTTGTACCTCGGCCGCCAAACCCGCGGGCAGCACCTCCAGGCGCACCAGGCCAAGCAGGCAATTGACTTCATCGACGGTCCCATAGGCGGCAACCCGGGGTGCATGCTTGGGGACCCGGCTCCCATCCGCCAGGCTGGTCTCGCCGCGGTCGCCACCACCAGTGGTAATGCGATCAAGTCGAACCATCGTCTCCTCCCGGTTCAGGTAAAAGGTTTTCAGGTTAGGAATCCGCGACTTTCACTTCGAAACCCAGGTCATATTGCCGATGCCAGCTGCACTCAACATCCAGGATTTGCGCAAAAGCTTTGCCGGCACCCCTGCAGTCGCCGGAATCTCCCTGCAGATCGCCCGGGGGGAGATTTTCGGGCTGCTCGGTCCCAACGGCGCAGGGAAGAGCACGACCATCAACATGGTCGCCGGTATTACCCGGATCGATGCCGGCAGCATCGCCGTCTTCGGCCATGACAACCGCACCGAGTACCGCATCGCCCGGCGCCTGATCGGGGTCATGCACCAGGAGATCGTCATCGACAATTTCTTTACGATCGACCAGGCGCTCCGCTTTCACAGCGGCTATTACGGCGTCCCGGACCACCCGCCGTGGCGGCGGGAGTTGATCGACCGCCTCGGTCTCGGCCCCCATCTGCACAAGACGATGATCAAGCTCTCCGGGGGACTGAAGCGCCGCTTCATGGTCGCCAAGGCGCTGATCCACCGCCCGCCGCTTCTCATCCTCGATGAACCGACCGCCGGCGTCGACGTGGAACTTCGCCACACCCTCTGGGAGTTTGTCCGCGAAATCAACCAGACCGGTACCACGATCCTGCTCACCACCCACTATCTGGAAGAGGCCGAGCAGATGTGCGGCCGGATTGCTATCATGAACCATGGCGAGATCGTGGCTCTTGACCGCACCGCCTCCCTCCTCAGTCGACTCGGCAACCGCGAAATCCGGGTGCAACTGCAACAGCCCCTTGCGGCCCTGCCGCCCAAACTCACCGACCTCGGTGCCCGTCTCGACAAGAACGGCCTGTGCCTCGATATCCCCCTGCAGCACGGTCAGGGTGCCGGTGAGGCCCTGGCCCTCCTCTGCCACCACGGGCTGGCAGTGGCCGACATCGAGACCCGCAGTGCCGGCCTGGAGGAGGTATTTCTCAAACTGACCGGCCGCGGGCCGAACCGGGAGCGTTAATGATGGAACAACGCAGCTATATTTACTGGCTCCCCTTCTATACCCTGCTGCAAAAGGAGGTGCGCAGGTTCTGGCGGGTCGCTTCGCAAACCCTTCTGACACCGATCATTACCGCCTCCCTCTACCTCTTCGTCTTCGGCGCCACCCTTGGCGAACGGATCAGTGTCCTGCCCGGGTTCAATTATGCCCAGTTTGTCATCCCCGGGCTGATTCTCATGGGAGTAATCAACAACTCCTTTGCCAATACCTCTTCCAGCCTCTTCATGGCCCGTTATCTTGGCAACATCGTCGACCTGCTGGTCACGCCACTCACCCCCGCCCAGTTTATCCTTGCCTATACCCTGGCGGCAATGCTGCGTGGACTGCTGGTCGGCCTGGCAACCTTGCTGATTTCCATCTTTTTCGCCAGCCTCCCCTGGGCTCATCCCTTCCTCGCCATGGTCATGGCGGTTATCGCCAGCCTGCTCTTTTCCCAATTCGGGATGATTGCCGCCATCTATGCCCACAACTTTGACACCTTGTCAATGTTCTCGAATTTTATCATCCTCCCGCTGATCTATCTCGGCGGGGTTTTCTATCCGATTTCGATACTTCCCCAGCCCTGGGCGCAGCTCTCCCATCTCAACCCCCTTTTTTACCTGATTGACGGCTTTCGTCACGCCATTCTTGGCCGTGGCGACCTCTCCCTGGCGACCGCCCTTGGCGTCAGTGCGCTGATGGCGGCGACGCTCTTCTGCTGGGCAGCGCTGCTGATTGCCCGGGGGGTCCGCCTCCGCAACTAGATGCAAAGACGGCTGGTGAAGAGAGCGGCAGCGCTGCCCACCTCACCAGCCAATCGGGTAGGAGGCGGGGTCGCCCCCGCCGTCCTCCCACACCACCGTGCGTACGGTTCCGTACACGGCGGTTCACAAGGCGCTCTGAAAGCGGCGGTGCTGATCGGTCAAGCGGATCAGCCCCAAGTAGCGAAAGAAGGATGTCGGATACGCTTCATTCATGTGCGAGGCCCCTGAGTTCCACCAGGGGCCTCGCCCGTTCGTGGCCGATTTCCACGCCCGG
Organism: Desulfuromonas sp. DDH964; assembly: GCF_001611275.1. Lineage (GTDB taxonomy): Bacteria > Desulfobacterota > Desulfuromonadia > Desulfuromonadales > DDH964 > DDH964. The sequence goes on from NZ_CP015080.1 coordinate 3,902,416, forward strand.
GCTTCCGGCAATCCCCGCTGCATCAACCTCTTGGCCCGGGTATAGGGGCGCTTCCACTGTCGCCATAGAATGCAGCGCAGCTTCCGCCGCAGCCATTTGTCCAGTTCTTCGAAGATGCCTTTGACCTCCGCCAGGCGGAAGTAAGAGGCCCACCCCCGTAGCTTCGGGTGATTTCTTTGATGACCTGAGCGAGACTGCGTCCCCTGCCCCGTCGGCAGACCTTCCTGAGTCCGGCCTTGAACCGCTTCACTCTCGACTCCGCCACTTTGAGGCGGGGTTTCTTGTGAAAGGTCATGCTGTAACCCAGAAAGACCCTTTTCCAAGGACGGTCGACGGCGCTTTTGGCGACGTTGACCTTGAGTGCCAGCCGCTCCTCCAGGAACCGGGTGAGACTGGCCATGACCCTTTGGCCGCTGCGCCTGGTCTGCACGTAAATGTTGCAGTCGTCGGCGTAGCGGCAGAAGGCGTGACCGCGCCTCTCCAGTTCCTTGTCGAACGCGTCGAGCAGGATGTTCGACAGAAGAGGTGAGAGGGGACCACCCTGCGGCGTCCCTTCCACCCTCTGCGACACAAGCCCGCCTTCGAGCACTCCGGCTTGCAGGTACCGCCGGATGAGCAGCAATACCCGCTTGTCTTCGACCTTACGGGCGACCCGCGACATGAGGATGTCGTGGTTCACCCGGTCGAAGAACTTCTCCAGGTCGATATCGACCACCCAGCGCTTGCCGTCGGCCACATGCCGACGGGCGGCTCTAACCGCCTGCCAGGCACTCCGTCCGGGACGATACCCGTAGGAGCTGTCGGAGAAGTCCGGATCGAATAGCGGCGTCAGCACCTGATGCAGCGCCTGCTGAATGAGCCGATCGCACACCGTGGGGATTCCCAGGGTGCGCACGCCCCCGTCGGGCTTCTCGATTTCCACCTTCCGCACCGGCTGGGGGCGATACGTCCCATTCAGCAACTCTTCCCTGATGGTCGGCCACTTCTCCTTGAGAAAGCCGCGTAGCTCGCCCGTCGTCATCTCGTCGATGCCGGGGGCGCCCTTGTTGGCTTCCACTCGTTCAAGGGCCGCCATCATGTTCGGGCGGCTGACGACGTCTTCCATCAGCCCCCGTTCCGCTTTCGTCCAGGAAGGGTCTCTCGTTGCCGTGACGTTTGACGCACCGCTCCCATGCTCTGGCGGCTTCCGGCCGCTGCCCTCCGGGACGGCTCCCGGTATCTCGACCGGGACTTCTGCTGCTCTTGTCGTCATCGAAACGCGAGTCTCCTGAAACGACGCCTCGTGTTCGGCCCTTTGCCGGGTGGTTACTCCGGCTACTACGGCCTCTGCTGACTTCTGCCGGCCCGTCCCGACACCTTACGGTGACGGTAGCACGAGGCAGACCGACAGATCTCCCAGGGTAATGCGCGTGACCTTCCTCCCATCTACCCGCCGCATCTACAGCCCCACCCTCCCGGATGGCTATCGGGCTTTGAAGATATTGGCCTTCTCGCCCGGATGAGACTGCCTCATGCGGTTTCTGTTCGTCGGACCGGGATTTTGCCTGCGGCTTCCTTCAGATTCCACCTCGCGATGGACACCCTTGCCGTCCGGCTAGCGGTTCCCGCCATCAGGGTCCGCAGGGGACTTGCACCCCCAAGTCACTGATTCACCACCACAGTGAATCAGACAGCGCCAGTCAAGGCGCTACGCGCCATGCCTGGCGCACCAAAAAAAGCGCGGCCCCGAAGAGGGACCGCGCCGGCAACTGCCATCTCTGGTTCGGTTCAGAAGCGGGCTTCAAAACCGAGGCGCAGGTCATCATCAATGGTCCAGACATCATAGCGACCAAAATCGCTGCGAATATTCTGATAGCCGAGATAGACCTCCACCTTGGGTGTCACGTTGAATCCGGCCCGGACCGCGGTTTCGAGCAGGCCGTCACTGTCGAGGCCGGAAAAAATCTTCGGCGCCACATAGAGTTTGCCGCTGACGGCGACCCCGCCGAGCGCCGGCGGTGCATAGCGTACCATGCCGCCAATACCGCAGGCGAGAATATCCTGGTTGCGGTCGGCGCTGCCACCATAGGCCTGGACCCCGACTCCCACCTTCAATCCCGGAATGTTGCCGGGTTCGCCGACAAATTCGAAGCCGCCAGATAAAAGCTTGGTCTCCTCGCCGTCGTTGTAGAGAAAACGGGCGCCAACCTGGGAGGAGCCGAGCTCGTCCGTAACCAGCGGCTGGCTGAAAGAGACCTGGGCGCTGTCGTTGTTGAAACCAAGATCGATGGAAGTGGCGTGGGCGGTTCCGGCCAAAAGTAATAGGATGACCAGGCCGGCGAGCTGCTTATGCATGAATTCCTCCTTGCTAGACTTTCAGGATGACGAACTGTTTCTCTGGAGGGGAATATGCCACATTCAGTCTATAGATTCAAGCGCCACCAGGGGGCTGAAAATCGGCAGGGGGGGTGCGGACGGGGAGGGGAAAGGTGGGGGCCTAGATATCGATAACGCGGGAGAGGATATTCTTCTCTACCCGCCTTCCCTCGGCCTGGGCCATGCTCTGGATCAGAACCTGCCCGCCGTAGCTGGCGGTTTTGCGAACCAGGTTGTCGGCCCGCTCCCCATCCTTGTTCTTGAAGGCCTCGATGATCTTCTTATGCTCCTGGACCGATGTTTCCATGCGTCCCGGCAGGGAGAGGGAGGCCAAACGCAGGCGGTTGAACTTGAGCATCATCTGGTTGATCAGTTCCTGCAGCTTTTCGTTCTCCGCGGCCTTGATGAAGAGTTCGTGAAACTCGTTGTGAACCTTGAAAAAGGTCTTCACGTCCCCTTCAGCGGCCAGCTGCGAAAGCCGCTCGTTAATTGTTTCGAGCTTCTCGATATCCCTGGCGGTCAGGTTGTCCGTCGCCATCCGCGCCGCATAACCCTCAAGAATACTCTTGATCGCATAGAACTCCTCGACGGCTCGTTCGGAAAGGGAGGTTACCACGGCCCCCTTACGCGGAATGACCGTCAGGTATCCCTCCGACTCGAGCTGGCGGAAGGCTTCGCGAATCGGGGTGCGGCTGATACCGAACCGCTCGGCAAGTTCGGGTTCGGCGACCTTTTCCCCCGGTTTCAGTTGCCCTTTGAGGATTGCCTCACGGATGGTTTCGAGGATTTTTTCGCGGAGGGTCTGGTGCCGCTCTATCGGTTTTCTTTTCACAGCCAGGGCTCCATAACACTGAATTTGGGAAATTGTATACAGTATACATAAGTTGTCAAGCATTTTTCACCCCCATCCAGCGATGCACATCAGCAGAACTCCTTGCTTTTTAGCGTTTACGCAGCTATTATCCCGGTACTTTGGGCCCCCGGAGCGCTTATGGATCCAGTCCGCAATCTACGGTTTTCCCTCTCCATTCTGATCGGTGTCATCGGCCTCGGCACCCTCGGCTATGTCCTCATCGAAGGATGGTCCAGCTTCGACGCCCTCTACATGACAGTGATCACCCTGGCGACCGTCGGGTTCAAGGAAGTCCACGAACTCTCGCCGCCCGGAAAAGTCTTCACCATCCTGCTGATCATCTTCGGAGCAGGTATTATTGCCTATTCCATCGGCAGCCTGATCCAGATCATGGTCGAAGGACAGCTGCGTCGCATCCTGGGGAGAAAAAAATTGGCACAACAGATCAACAAACTGAGCGGTCACTACATTGTTTGCGGATATGGCCGGATCGGAACCCTGATCTGCCGCGAGTTTGCGGCCAAACCGATCCCCTTCGTGGTCGTCGAGAAGGACCCGTTGCTCTGCGAAAAACTGAGCGACGACGGGATCCTCTTCGTGCGCGGCGATGCCACCGACGACGAAACGCTGATGGCCGCCGGCATCCTCCGGGCCAGAGGATTGATCACCGCAGTCACCTCGGATACGGAAAACGTCTACATCACCCTGACCGCCCGCGGGCTCAACCCGGATATGTTTATCCTCGCCCGCTCGGGGGAAGAGGGCTCGGAAAAGAAATTGCGCCGCGCTGGTGCCAGCAAGGTCATCTCGCCCTATACCATCGGCGCATCGCGAATGGCCCAGGCGGTGCTGCGCCCTTCAGTAGTTGATTTTATTGAAATCGCTACGGCGGGACGCAACCTTGAGTTGCAGCTTGAAGAGATCCGTGTTGCGCCGGACTCGGCCCTGGTCGGGAAGTCGCTGGTTAACTCCGGGGTCCGCAAGGATCTCGGCATCATCATCGTCGGCATCAAGAAGGGGGACGGCCAGATGCTTTTCAACCCGGCGCCAGCCACCCTGATTCAGGCCGGGGACGTGCTGATTACTCTCGGCGAACCTAAAGCCATTCAGGATCTTGAATCGATCGCTACCCGGGAGGGCTCTCATGCCTGAGCGGCTGCATGTTCACCTTCCGGCCCGGCTGCTGGAAGCTGAACTGGACTATCTTCTCGAACAACGGCTCCAGCCCGAGATCGCGTTCCGCGGTCCCGACCTTGACCGGATCCCGGCCAAAACCCTCGAATTGGCCGGTGAGCGGTTGGCCGCTGCCAAGCTCGCCGTCACCGTTCATGGGCCGTTTCATGACCTCAATCCCGGCGCGCTCGAGCCACGGGTCGGGGCTGTCACCGCCCAGCGCTACCAGCAGACTCTGGAAGCAGCTGCCCGGCTCCGCGCCCGCGTCGTCGTCTTTCACCCCGGGTATGAGTTCTGGAAATATGGTGGACAGGAACATCTCTGGCTCGAGCAGTCCCTCGAATTCTGGCCGCCGCTGCTGGAGATCGCCCGTCAGGCCGACCTGCGGATCGCTCTCGAAAACATTTTCGAGGTGCGGCCGGCGACCCTGGTCGCGTTACTCGATGCTATCGACAGCCCTGAATTCGGGCACTGCTTCGATATCGGCCACTGGCAACTCTTCGGGGAGACCTCCCTGGAGATCTGGTTCGCGGCCCTCGGCTCACACATGATCCATCTTCACCTGCATGACAATCATGGTTCGCTCGACGATCATCTTCCGGTCGGCGAAGGGGTTATCGATTTCCGCCGTCTCTTCGCACTGGTCGCCAACCTCCCGGTGGCACCGACCATGACCCTCGAAGCCCACGACCGGCAGGCTCTGCTACGCTCCATCGCTGGAGTCGCCCCCTTCCTCCGGCGTTGAGCGGGCTCGATGGAGGAGGCTGGCTGGGCCAACCCGCCCGCGCCCGAAGCGTTGATTCACCTGGTCAACCACCCGGTCCAGCTCCCGTTTTCGGCTACTCCTGTCGTCGCCGGCAAAGAGTTCCTGCTGCGCTGCTCTCCCCTCCCATTCGGAGAGGCCAATCCCCAGCAACCGCACCGGCCGCTTTCCGGCCTCGGTCTTTGCCAGCAGCTGGCGGCCAACAGCCAACAGGTCTCCCCCGTTATCGATCCCTTCCGGCAGGGTTTGACTGCGGGTGATGGCGGTAAAATCACCGTATTTCAGCTTGAGGGTTACCCGACGCCCCCGCAACCCGTAGCGGCGCATCCGCTCGGTGACCTTTTGGCAGAGGAGGTGCAGTTCCTCCTCGATGCCAGCAAGATCCGGCCGGTCGTAACTGAAGGTCGTCTCGTGACTTACCGACTTGACACCCTCAGTGGGCTGCACCGGGCGTGAATCCACACCCCGGGCGAGCTGCTGCAACTGTTTTCCGCTCGGCCCAAGCTGTGCCACGAGCTGGGCTTCCGAGTAATCGCGCAGGTCTCCAACGCTGAAGATCCCGAGTTGCTGCAGGCGGTCCGCGGTCACGCGCCCCACGCCCCAGAGCTCTGCAATCGGCAGCGGCGCCAGAAACCTGTCCAGATTTTCCGGGAGGATCTCCAGCAGGCCGTCCGGTTTCGCTTTCTGGGAGGCGAGCTTGGCGACAAACTTGTTCGGTGCGATGCCGATACTGACCGCCAGGCCGATTTCGCTCCGGACCTGGGCGCGGATCCGAGTGGCAATCTCGGCAGCAGACCCCAGCAGGCGTTGGCACCCGGTGACATCGAGGAAAGCCTCGTCGATGGAGATTGCTTCGATGCGATCGGTAAAGCGCCCAAAGATCTCCATGACCTGGCGCGAAACGGCCTGATACCGTGCCATTCTCACCCGCCGAACAACGGCCTGCGGGCAGCGCTGCAGAGCGATTGCCATCGGCAGGGCGGAATGGACCCCAAACCGGCGCGCCGGATAGGAGCAGGCACTGACCACCCCGCGCCGCAAATCCCCCCCGACGATGATCGGAAGACCGCGCAGGGTCGGATCATCCAGCTCTTCCACCGCGGCATAAAAAGCATCCATATCGGCGTGCAGAATTTGTCGTGCCATGCGCCTAATTCACCCTTTTGCCAGCGCTCAACTTGACCTTTGGCGCGCTGCGTGCTAGAAACCGGTCTTACCATTCTACCGTGGAGTGCTGGCATGACCGTTGTCTTTCAACCGATTCGCCCCAAAAAGATCTCCGAGGAGATCGTCGAGCAGATCCGCGAGATGATTTCCCAGGGGGACCTTAAACCCGGGGATCGCATCCCCTCGGAACGGGAGCTGTCGGCCATGCTTGGCGTCAGCCGGCCTTCGGTGCGGGAAGCGATCATGGTTCTTGACGCCATGGGGCTGGTCGAGGCGCGCCAGGGCGGTGGGACCTATGTCCGCTCCCTCGCCGAAACCAGCCTGGCCGATCCCCTTTCGCAGATGGTCGAAGCCGACCCGCGCCTGCTACCGGCCCTGGTCGAGGTTCGCAAGGGGCTCGAAAGCTGGTCAGCCTGCCTCGCCGCGCAACGGGCCGATGCCAAGGACCTCGCGCTGCTGCAGGAGCTGGTCGGCAAAATGACCCAAAAGGCGGCGAAGGGGGTCTGGGATTCGGACCTCGATGCCCGTTTTCACTCCGCCATCAGCGCCGCATCCCATAACACCATCCAGATTCACGTTCTGACCAGCATCCATTCCCTCTTTTATGCCTCCCTGCGCCTCTCTCTGGTCGACTTCAACCAGCGGGAGGGGGATGTCCAGCTCCTCTGTCGCCAGCACCAATCGATTTACGCTGCCATTGCCGACCACGATCCGGAGCGGGCGCGGCTGATGATGCTTGAGCACCTCTCCGCCGTCGATACCAAAATCGATAAGATCCTCAACGCCGGCCTCGGCAGCTGAGTTCCCAATTCAGAGAAAAAAAAGGGCGGCCCCATTTGGAGCCGCCCTTTTTAATTCTACCTGGAAAAGGATCAGTGACCTTTTTTCCCGGCCACCTGAATCCGGATCATCGCCCGCTCCAGCGCGGCCTGCATCACCAGGAAATCCTTGTCCTCGGAGGAGAGCTGCTTGAGCGCCTCCTCGGCCCGCCCAAGGGCGGCTTTCGCCCGGGCCAGGTCGATCTGGTCGGCCGGCTCAGCGGTCTCCACCAGTACCGTAACGCTATCATTTTCGACTTCCACGTAACCCCAGTTCACCGCCACGTGGAACAGCTCGTCCCCCTTGCGATAGGAGAGCTCACCGATCTTGAGGGTGGTCAACATCGGGGTATGCCCCGGCAGGATGCCGAATTCACCGATGCTGCCGGGCGCTGTGAGCTCGTCGACCTCCTCGGAGAGGACCTGCTTGTAGGGGGTGACCATTTCCAATCTGAGTTTCTCTGCCATGTATGAATACCTTCGGCTGAGGGCCAGAAGGGTGGAATCCGGAGTTCTCCGGGAGTCCACTCCTGGCCAGCTGCCCGATATAAATTATGCCGCCAGCTTCTTCGCCTTCTCGAGGGCTTCCTCGATCGGCCCGACCATGTAAAACGCCTGTTCGGGGATGTCGTCGTACTTGCCGGCCACGATATCCTGGAAGCCGCGGATGGTGTCCTTGAGTTCGACGTACTTGCCGGGGGAGCCGGTGAAGACCTCGGCGACATGGAACGGCTGGGAGAGGAAACGCTGAATCTTCCGCGCCCGGGCGACAGCCAGCTTGTCGTCCTCGGAAAGTTCGTCCATACCGAGAATCGCGATGATGTCCTGGAGGTCCTTGTAGCGCTGCAGCACGTACTGCACGTCACGGGCGACCTTGTAGTGCTCCTCGCCGACAACCTGGGGATCGAGGATGCGGCTGGTCGAGTCGAGGGGGTCGACGGCCGGGTAGATGCCGAGCTCGGCGATCTGCCGGGAAAGCACCGTGGTGGCGTCGAGGTGGGCAAACGCCGTCGCCGGGGCCGGGTCGGTGAGGTCGTCAGCCGGAACGTAGATCGCCTGGACCGAGGTGATCGACCCCTTGTTGGTGGTGGTGATGCGCTCCTGCAGCTCGCCCATCTCGGTGGAAAGGGTCGGCTGGTAACCGACCGCCGAGGGGATGCGGCCGAGCAGCGCCGAGACCTCGGAACCGGCCTGGGTGAAACGGAAGATGTTGTCGACGAAGAGGAGCACGTCCTGGCCTTCCTCGTCGCGGAAATATTCGGCGACAGTCAGGGCCGAAAGGGCGACGCGGGCACGGGCTCCCGGCGGCTCGTTCATCTGGCCGTAGATCAGGGCGGCCTTGTCGAGAACGCCCGAATCCTTCATCTCGTGCCAGAGGTCGTTCCCCTCGCGGGTCCGCTCGCCGACGCCGGCGAAGACCGAGAAGCCGCCGTGCTGCTTGGCGATGTTGTGGATCAGTTCCATGATCAGAACGGTCTTGCCGACCCCGGCGCCGCCGAACAGGCCGATCTTGCCGCCACGGGCGTAAGGGGCGAGGAGGTCAACCACCTTGATGCCGGTTTCGAAGGCCTCGACCTTGGTCGACTGATCGACAAACTCGGGGGTCGGACGATGAATTTCCCACTCCTGCTCGTTGCCGACCGGACCCATCTCGTCGACCGGCTCGCCGATGACGTTAAGAATGCGGCCGAGGGTCTTGCGACCGACCGGCATGACGATCTGCTTGCCGGTGTCGATTACCTCCTGGCCGCGAACCAGGCCGTCGGTGGAATCCATGGCGATGGCGCGAACGGTATTCTCGCCCAGGTGCTGGGCGACTTCCACCACCAGGTTGCCTTCCCCGGGACCGAGGGCCGGGTTGGTGATCTTCAGGGCGTAGTAGATCTCGGGGAGCTTGCCGGCTTCGAACTCCACGTCGATAACGGGTCCGATAACCTGGGTGATTTTGCCTTTATTCATGGTGAACCGTCCTCCTTTTTCCACCCGCGTCAGGTGTAAAACGTTTATTTGCTGAAGTTATTTAATCGATTCGGCACCGGAAATGATTTCCATCAGCTCCTTGGTGATTGCGGCCTGGCGCGCCCGGTTGTATTGCAGGGTCAGCTTGCCGATCATCTCGGAGGCATTCTTGCTGGCGCTGTCCATGGCGCTCATGCGCGCCCCGTGCTCGGACGCCACCGACTCGAGCAGGCCGCGGAAGATCTGTACCTCGATGTGCTTGGGCAGAATCTGGTCGAGAACCTCGCCACGGCTCGGCTCGTAGATGTAATCGACCACCTGCTCATTCGCCTCCACCACCTTGGGGACGATCGGCAGGAGCTGGTCGATGGTCACGTCCTGGGAAATGGCGCTGCGGAAGGCGTTGAAGACAAAAAAGACCGCATCGTAGCTGCCGGCAACGTACTGGTCGATGATCTCCTGCCCGATCAGGGCGGCGGTACTGTAGGAGATGCTGCCGGTCAGGTTTTCATGGACCTTGGTGATGGTAAGACCAGCCCGGCTCTTCAGGTACTCGCGCCCCTTGCGGCCGACGATCACCAGGTCGTAGCCTTCGTATCCGGCCTCGTTGCTCTTGATGAAACGCTCGGCAGCCTTGCTGACGTTGCCGTTGAAGCCGCCGCAGAGACCGCGGTCGGCGGTCAAGAGCAGCACCAGCGCCCGTCCCTTGCCACGCTCCATCAACAGCGGGTGCCCATCGGCATCCTCCCGCATGGCGAGGCTGGAAAGAACATCCTGCATCTTTTTGGCGTAGGGACGGGCGGCGACCACCGCCTCCTGGGCCCGCCGCAACTTGGCGGCGGAGACCATCTTCATCGCCTTGGTGATCTGCCGGGTGTTCTTGACCGAGGTGATGCGCTTTTTTATATCCTTCAGATTAGCCATCTGTTCAAACCCTTTGCGTGCGTTTGATTAAGCCGCGAACTGTCCCTTGAATTCCTCCAGGGCGGATTTGATACGGCCTTCAAGGTCGGCATCGATCGCCATCTTCGCCTTCAGGTCGCTGAGCAACTGACCGTGCTTACTGTCGATGAAGGTCATCAGTTCGGCCTCGTAACGACCGATGGCGCTGATCGGGTACTGGTCGATGAAGCCGTTGTTGGCGGCGTAGATGACCATGACCTGGCGCTCCACCGGCAGCGGTTTGTACTGCCCCTGCTTGAGGATTTCGACCAGGCGGGCGCCGCGGTTGAGCTGGCGCTGGGTGGCGGCGTCAAGGTCGGAACCGAACTGGGCGAAAGCGGCCATCTCGCGATACTGGGCGAGGGCGAGCCGCAGGGTGCCAGCGACCTGCTTCATCGCCTTGACCTGGGCGCTGCCGCCGACGCGGGAGACCGAGAGGCCGACGTTGATCGCCGGACGCACGCCCGAGTAAAAGAGGTCGGTTTCGAGGAAGATCTGGCCGTCGGTGATCGAGATGACGTTGGTCGGGATGTAGGCCGAGACGTCACCGGCCTGGGTCTCGATGATCGGCAGCGCGGTCAGGGAGCCGGCGCCAAGGTCGTCGTTGAGCTTGGCGGCACGCTCGAGAAGCCGGCTGTGGAGGTAAAAGACGTCGCCGGGGAAGGCCTCGCGTCCCGGCGGACGCCGCAGCAGCAGGGAGAGCTGGCGGTAGGCGACGGCCTGCTTGGAAAGGTCATCGTAGATGATCAGGGCGTGCTTGCCGTTGTCGCGAAAGAACTCGCCCATGGTGACGCCGGTGTAAGGAGCGATGAACTGCAGCGGAGCCGGGTCGGAAGCGGTCGCGGCAACGACAATGGTGTAATCCATGGCGCCGTGCTGCTTGAGCTTGTCGACGACCTGGGCGACGGTCGAACGCTTCTGACCGATGGCGACGTAGATACAGACGACGCCGTTCCCCTTCTGGTTGATGATGGTATCGACGGCAACGGCGGTCTTGCCGGTCTGGCGGTCGCCGATGATCAGTTCGCGCTGGCCGCGGCCGATCGGCACCATGGCATCGATTGCCTTCAGTCCGGTCTGCATCGGTTCGTGAACCGACTTACGGGCAACGATGCCGGGAGCCTTGATTTCAACCTGGCGGAAATCATTGCTCTTGATATCGCCGAGCCCGTCAATCGGAATACCGATGCCGTCGACGACGCGACCGACGAGGGCGTCGCCGACCGGGACCTGGACGATCCGTTCGGTGCGCTTGACGGTATCGCCCTCCTTGATGTGGTGAGCTTCACCGAGGATCGCGGCACCGACATTGTCCTCCTCAAGATTGAGGACCATGCCCATGATGTTGCCCGGAAACTCGAGGAGTTCGCCGGCCATCGCCTTGTCGAGGCCATGGATACGGGCAATACCGTCACCGACGGAAATGATCGTTCCGGTCTCGCTGACTTCGACTTCGCGACCGAAATTCTCGATCTGCTTCTTGATAATTGCGCTGATTTCTTCGGCTCTGATTTCCATAAGACCTTCTCACCCCTTCTTTAAGGTATCTTCAATTCGATTCAGCTGAGTCCTGAGGCTGCCGTCAAAGAGCCGGCCGCCGATTTCTGCCTGAAGGCCTCCGAGGAGGGAACTGTCGACCGCCACCGTCAGCTCGACCTGCTTGCCGGTCTGCTGCTGCAGCGATTTGCCGATGGCCTGGCGTTGCTCCGCGCTGAGGCTCGCTGCTGCCGTCACCCGGGCCCGTACGATGCCGGACAATTCATCGGCCAGGGCACGGTAATCACCGGTAATCAACGCCAGGTACTGCAGCCGGTCTTTTTCCAGGAGCAGGCCGAGAAAGTTTTTCACGGTTGCCGTGGGTTGCAGACTCGCGAGCAGATCCTCGAGGATCGCCGTCTTCCGGTCCATGGGAAAGGAGGGGCTTTCAAGGATCAGCCGCAGCCGATCCTCCCGGGCCAACAGGGCGTTGAACTGCCCCAGCTCCTCGCCAAAACGTTCGATCTGGTTCTGCTCAGAGGCAAGCCGGACCATCGCCTTGGCGTACCTGCGGGAAATCGCACTGACGCTCAATGGAGTTCTCCTACCTTTTGCATGTATTCATTGACCAGGCGGTCCTGATCCTGCGCAGAGAAGCTTTTTTTCAACAGGTCCTCGGCGATCGCCACGGCCATCTGCGCGGCTTCGCGCTGCAGCTCAACCCGGGCCCGCGCGACTTCGTGGGCCGCACTCCGCTTGGCTTCGGCCTTGATCTTTTCCGCCATCTCCTGGGCGTTGGCGACGATCCGCTTGCTCTCCAGCTCGCCTTCACGGCGAATTTCGGCATAGATGGCATCAACCTCGCCGGCGGCCTTGGCCAGCTTCTGGTCGTATTCGGCGAAGCGTGCTTCGGCCTCCTGACGTGCCTGCTCGGCCTCGGCGAGGGCCTTTTCAATCCCCTCGCGGCGCCCGGCAAGCCCCTTGCGCAACGGCTTGGTGACAAAATAGAGGAGCAGGCCGAGAGTAATCGCGAAGTTCAGACAGCGATAGAGGAAATCCTTCAGCAATACCCCACCGTCTACGTGGTGTCCTTCACCCCCGGCGGCCAGGGCGACGCTCGCGGCGGCCACAACCAGGACGGCAGCGAGTGTGGCAATCATGCCCTTGCGTGGCAGCAGACTTTTCACAGTGCCCTCCCCAGAACCTTGCCGGCAATCATGCCTGCCAGGCTATCGGTTTCCTTTTTCAGGGCCGAACGCGCTGCAGCCGCCTCGGTCGCGACCTGGCCCTTGATCTGTTGCAGATGAGCATTGGCCTCTTCGTGCGCGGCGCCGAGAATCTTGGCCTCCTGGCCTGCTGCCTGCTTCTTCAACTGGGCCTTTTCCTGCGCCCCTTTCAGCTTGGCTTCCTGCAACTGCTCCTGGTAGGCCGCCATCTTTGCATCGATCTGCCCGGCAAGTTCCTTGGCCTTGGCGTGGTTCCCCTCGATAGCCTCCCGGCGCTTGGCAAGGATGGCGCGCAGGGGCCGATAGAGGATGATGTTCAGAACAAACATCAACACCACAAAGTTGAAGAACTGCAGTAAGATAGTCCAGTCAATATTGATCACTACGACACCTCTCGCCAAACCGGCCTTCGGCCTTCGGTATACTGTATACAGCCGTCCCGGGGGTTAAAAATGCCCCAGAAGGGCAAAACAGGAGATAGCTAACATACGAACAGGGTGAAGTCAAGGTCTTTTGTGCCCACAGCGGGGTCACGGCCGGCCATTGGGGACCTGGTTCCAGATCACTTTTTGAGTGCGACCGCTTGCCCCTTTGCGCCATCTGCGCCCCCATCCGGGGTCTTCATCACCAGGGTGGAATTGAGCAGGACCCCCTCCTCCACCACCAGGACCGGGGTTTCTATATTCCCCTCGACCCGCGCCGGAGAGCGGAGCTCGACCCGCTGGCTGGCCTTGATGTTCCCCTTGAAGCTGCCACTCAGTATCAGGGTGCCGACGGTCACTTCCGCCTGAACATCGGCCGATTCGCCGACAATCAACGTGTCCCGCGAATTGATCTCGCCGCGGAAGGTTCCGTCGAGACGAACAATCTCGTTGAACAGCAGCTTGCCCTCAAACTGACTTCCAGGGCCAAGAAACGCTTTAATTTCGCTCTTCTCTATCGATTCTTTACGCATAATCCCCTTGCCCTTGTTGGTCCACATGGAGAGATGTCCCGCCGTAACGGCCGATCAGGAAATTTTCAGAACTTCGAGTAAGCGGTCAAGGTCGGTCGGGTTGAAATAGCTGATTTCGATCTTCCCGCCCTTTCCCCGCGGAATGATCTTCACCTGGGTTCCGAGGGCCCGCTTCAATTCGCCGGCAAGATGAACCAGCTGCGGGTCAGGAGAGGTCTCCTTGGCTTTGGGGCGCCCGCCGGCAACGATACTCTTGATGCGCTTGACCAGGGCCTCAGTTTCCCTGACCGAGAGGTGCTTATGCACCACCTGCTGCCGGGCCTCAAGGAGATCCTCCTCCTCTTCCAGCGAGAGGAGGGCGCGGGCATGTCCCATCGACATGCGGTTGGCGAGGACATCTTCCCGCACCACGTCGGGAAGTCGCAACAGGCGCAAGGCGTTGGCGACGGTGGAGCGATCCTTGCCGACCCGCTTGGCGACCTCCTCCTGGGAGAGGTCGAAACTTTCAATCAGGTTCCGGTAGGCCTCGGCTTCCTCGATCGGGTTGAGGTCCTCCCGCTGGATATTTTCGATCAGGGCCACTTCCAGCGCCCAGTCTTCGGAAACATCCTGGATGACCACCGGGATCTCCCGCAGTCCGGCCTTCTGGGCAGCACGCCAACGGCGTTCACCGGCGATAATCTGGTAATGGTCGCCGAGCTGGCGAACCACAAGGGGCTGAATGACCCCCTTTTCCCGGATCGAAGCAACCAGTTCGGCCATCTTGCCGTCATCAAAGGTCTTGCGGGGCTGCCTGCTGTGCGGCTTGAGTTCCTCGATCGGGCAGAGAAAGTACTTCCGCCCCCCTTCATGGGAAGCAGAGCTGAGCAGGGCGCCGATCCCTTTGCCGAGCGCCGGTCGTTTAGCCATGAGATTTCCCCGTTTCGATAATTTCCCGCGCCAGCTCCAGATAGGCGGTTGCGCCGCGGGAGCTGATATCGTAAAGCAGGACCGGCAGGCCGTGGCTTGGCGCCTCGGAGAGACGGACATTGCGCGGGATAACGCTTTTCAAAACCTGATCCTCGAAGTGCCGACGGATTTCTTCGCTGACCTGATGCGAGAGGTTGTTGCGGCTGTCGAACATGGTCAGTACGATACCGCGGATTTGGAGCCCCTGGTTGAGCTCCTTCTGAATCAGGCGAATGGTCTGCATCAACTGACTCAGACCCTCCATCGCGTAGAATTCGCATTGCAACGGAATCAGTACCGCATCGGCCGCGGTCAATGCATTGACCGTCAAGAGACCCAGCGAAGGGGGACAATCGATGATCAGGTAGTCGTAGTCATCACGGACTTCAGAGAGAACACTCTTGAGTTTCTGTTCCCGGGCCAGGGCGCTGACCAGCTCGATTTCGGCGCCAATCAGGTCGGTGTTGGCGGGCAGAATATCGAGGCAAGGCAATTTGCTATGGATCAGCACATCGCGGGCACTCGCCTCACCGAGCAG
Organism: Desulfuromonas sp. DDH964; assembly: GCF_001611275.1. Taxonomy (GTDB): domain Bacteria; phylum Desulfobacterota; class Desulfuromonadia; order Desulfuromonadales; family DDH964; genus DDH964. The sequence goes on from NZ_CP015080.1 coordinate 3,917,589, forward strand.
GGCGTTGTAGATGGTCAATTCCTGAGACTGCTTATCGACACCGAGACCACTGCTGGCATTCGCCTGGGGATCCATGTCAATCAACAGCGTCCGCTTTTCGGCGGCGGCCAGGGAGGCGGCCAGATTGACCGAAGTCGTTGTCTTTCCGACCCCCCCTTTTTGATTCGCAATGGCAAGAATCTGGCCCAACGCTCTACCTCTTATCGGACGCGAACCTCTCTCGGAAGCAGGCCGCGGGATACCACCAGGAGGTCCCGGCGGGTTCAGATCTGGGGATTTCTTTGCGACGGAACCGCTTGGACAGCGGGGCCCAAGATTACCATAAACCCCCTGGCCCGCAAAGCAAAAAGCCCCCAAAAACATTCTAATATCGGGGAGTTCTAGAGAATTTCCAGATTTTGGGGTGGGAGTTCAACCGCACGCCATATCTTGTGGTCAAAAGCGCCCAAGCACGATCACGGTTCGTCGAGCGCCACTCACCGGCAAGGTCAACATGCGACATTCGATGGGAACCAGGCCAAGCTCCGCCAGAACCGGTTCAGCCTGCCGCAACTCACCTTCACCCTCGGCCCCCTTCATGGCAATTATTCTGCCATCCCGGGCAAGGCAGGGGAGGGCGAGGCGCACAAACTGCTCCAGGGAGGTAAAGGCCCGGGAGACGACCCGATCGAAACCCGCCCCCAGATCGCTCCGCTGCGGCACTTCCTCGGCTCGACCATGCCAGGCGACAAAACCGTCGAGACCCAACTGCCGCACCAGGTGACGCTGAAAAGTTATCTTCTTCAGAACGGCATCGACCGAGAGGACCCGCAACCCTGGCGCGGCCAAACGCAGTGGCAGGCCCGGGAATCCCCCGCCCGAGCCCAGATCGAGAAGGCGGCCAGTCTGGTCGATATCCCCCAGGATGGTCAGGGAATCAACCAGGTGCTTCTCCAGCGCCTCCTCCGGATCGGTAATTGCCGTAAGGTTCACCCGTGCCGTCCAGCGCAACAGTTCTTCCTGGAGGCGCAACAGATCTGCCCGTACCGGAAGCGGCAAAACCACCCCGACCCCCAACAGGGATCGCTCCAGCAGTTGCGTCAAATCCACGACTAACCCCGCCGTAACAGTACGGACAAGATCGCTATTGCCGCCGGAGTCACCCCCTGAATCCGTGCTGCCTGCCCCAGACTCAACGGACGCACCGCCTCGAGTTTCTCCTGGATCTCCGTGGACAGCCCGGGAACCCCGCGGTAGGCGAAGCCGGCTGGAATCTGCACATCCTCGGTCCGCCGGAAACGCTCCACCTGGTCAACCTGCCTGCGAATATAACCCGCATACTTGACTCCGATTTCGAGCGCCTCCAAAAGCCCCGGGTCGAGGCCCGCCAGTTCGTCATCCAGAAAGAGCAGATCCTCGATATGGATATGGGGACGGCGCAACAACTCTTCCAGGGTGAGAGCATTATGCAGGCCTTCCACGGCGAGGCGTGCGGCCGCTGCCTGGTCCCCCGGTGTCAAGCGCTGGCTGCTCAAACGGACCCGGCCTGCCGCCAAGGCATCCTGACGCGCGACAAAGCGTTGCCAACGGCGGTCGCCGATCAGCCCGATGCGCCGTCCGATCGGCGTGAGTCGCTGGTCAGCGTTATCTTCCCGCAACAACAGGCGATACTCCGCCCGCGAGGTGAACATCCGGTAGGGCTCCCTGGTCCCCAGGGTGACCAGGTCATCAACCATCACCCCCAGATAGCCCTCATCGCGGCCAATAACCAGTGGCGCTTCCCCCCGGGCCCGCAAGGCCGCGTTGATACCGGCGAGCAATCCCTGTGCAGCTGCCTCCTCATAGCCCGATGTCCCGTTGATCTGGCCAGCATGGTAAAGGTTTTCGATCGCTTTCGTTTCCAGGGTCGGCTGCAACTGGCCAGGGTCAACGAAATCATACTCGATCGCGTAGCCAGGGCGCATGATTTCGACCTGCTCGAGACCAGGAATCGAACGCAGGAATGCCTGCTGGATATCGACCGGCAGGGATGTCGATACGCCGTTGGGGTAGACCTCAGCACAGTCGAGGCCTTCCGGCTCCAGGAAAATCTGATGCCGCTCCTTCTCAGGGAAACGCACGACCTTGTCCTCGATCGAAGGACAATAGCGCGGACCAACCCCCTCGATGACCCCACTGTAGAGGGGGGAACGATCGAGCCCAGCGCGGATCAGGTCATGGGTCTGCGCACTGGTCCAGGTAACGTGGCAGGGGACCTGGGGGAGCTGAATCCGCTCCGTGTCGACGGAAAAGGGGCGCGGGGGAGAATCTCCCGGTTGGGCCTCAAGGCGCGCGAAGTCGATAGTGTGACGATCGAGGCGTGCCGGTGTCCCGGTCTTCAGACGACCGACCGTCAATCCCAAGACCCGCAAGTCATCGGACAACCCCTCCGAAGGAGGCTCCCCTGCGCGTCCACCGGGATAATGGTTGAGGCCGACATGAATCAGGCCGCGCATAAAGGTTCCCGTGGTCAGAACCACGGTCCGGCCGGCAAACACCACCCCGTCGCGCGTCTCTACTCCCACTACCCGGCCCGCCTCGACCAGCAACCGGACCACCGCTCCCTGCTTCAGGTCGAGACCTTCCTGGGATTCGACCACCCGCTTCATCTGGGCCGCATACCGATGGCGGTCCGCCTGGGCCCGGGAGGCGCGCACCGCTGGCCCCTTCCGGGTATTCAAGGTTCGAAACTGAATCCCCGTCGCATCAATAACCCGGGCCATCTCCCCACCCAGAGCATCGATTTCACGCACCAGGTGCCCCTTGGCGAGGCCACCAATTGCTGGGTTACAGGACATCTGCGCGACCGCATCAAGCCCCAAATTCAGCAACAGCGTACGACACCCCATACGTGCCGCCGCCAACGCCGCCTCACAACCAGCATGACCGGCACCGACGACAATCACCTGATAGTCTTGACCCAAGGTGGATACTAGGCGCACAAAACGATCTCCCCAAAAGGATCCTGTTTCACGTGAAACACGACCCTACTTGCCGACACAAAACCTGGAAAAGATAACTGCCAGAACCTCTTCCGGGGTGGTTTCCCCGGTAATCTCGCCGAGCGCAGAGAGGGCCTCCCGAAGTTCAAGCGCAAGGAGCTCAGGATCATGGGAGTGGGATACCCCCTCCAGAAAAGCCTCAAGCCCACGCTGACACCGAACCAGAGCCTCGCGGTGGCGCCGGTCGGATAGAAGCACACCCCCCTCGACATCAATACCTCGTGGCCCGCCGACTATTCCAACAATACGGGATCCCAGCTCATCAAGTCCAGCCCCGGTGTGGGAAGAGACAACGACGGCAGGGAGCTCGCGCCAGGGGGGAGCGAGGGGGAGGGTCCCCAGGTCAGCCTTGTTGACAACCAGGAGAACCGGCTTTCCGGAGCACGCTTCAAGGGACTTTAAATCATCCCCCCCCCGAGGTTGGCTCCCGTCAACGACGACAAGCACAAGGTCGGCGCCGCGAATCTTGGCAAGGGTGCGCCGGACCCCCTCCACCTCGACCGGGTCCTCACTCTCCCGGATCCCGGCGGTATCAATAACCCGGAGCGGAAACCCACCGATGACCAGGGGTTCTTCGATCGTATCCCGGGTGGTCCCGGGGATATCGGTGACAATGGCGCGGCTCTCCCCGAGGAGGGCGTTCAGCAGGGAACTCTTGCCGACATTGGGAGGACCGAGAATCAACAGGGAAAGCCCCTCCTTTAAGGCTCGACCGGCGGCAAATCCCTTTAACATTTCACCCATCTCCCTGGCCACGGAGGTCGCCCCTTCTTCAAGGCGCTGCAGGGAGGGGAGGGGAATGTCTTCCTCCGGGAAATCGATCAAGGTCTCCGTTTCGGCGAGGAGTCCGAGGAGGATTTGGCGAAATTTGAAAAGCTGCCGGGAAAGTTCCCCATCCAGTTGTCGCAGGGCGAGGGTCCCGGCAGCGGCTGACTGCGCCTTGATGAGGTCGATAACGGCCTCGGCGCGCGTCAGATCAAGGCGACCGTTGAGAAAGGCACGAAAGGTGAACTCGCCAGGCTGGGCGAGGCGGGCGCCACCGTCCACCAGCAGGTCGAGGATCCGTCCGACCAGGATGGGTCCACCATGACAGTGGATCTCGGCCACATCTTCCCGGGTAAAGGTGCGCGGAGCACGCATCAGGACGGCCAGGACCTCGTCGACCGGTTCTCCATCCAGATCGAAAATGTGACCATGATAGAGATGATGGGAAGAGAAGGGACAGTTGTTGCCGGATGGAACGAAGAAGCGGCGCAGAAGGGTTTCAGCGTCACTACCGGAAAGACGAATAATAGCCACCCCCCCCTCGCCAGGAGGGGTGGCCGGACCGACAATCGTATCTCCACCGCGCTTAAGCATGGGTCCCTGCCCGAATCACTCCGTTCAGCCGAAGACTGCGGGTGTTAATCCAGGAACACCCTCGAAAACCGAAACGGGATTCAAGCCGCAGGTTTACGATTGATAAAGTATTGCTGAAGAATGGTGAGGAGGTTGTTTACCAGCCAGTAGATAACCAGACCCGAGGGGAAATTCAAAAAGAGGAAGGTAAAAACCACCGGCATCAACATGAAAATCTTGGCCTGGGTCGGATCCATGGTACTGGGGCTCATCTTTTGCTGAACAAACATGGTTACCCCCATAATCAGCGGGGTAATGTAGTAGGGATCCTTGGCGGAGAGATCGGTCAGCCAAAAACCGAATTCGGCATGCCGAAGTTCGATAGAGGAGAGTAAAACCTTATAAAGAGCAAAGAATACGGGTATCTGGACCAGCATCGGGAGACACCCACCGAGAGGGTTGACCCGGTGTGTCTTATAGAGTTCCATCATCTCGCGATTAAGGCGTTCTTTGTCGTTTTTGAACTTCTCACGGATTTTCTGCATTTCCGGTTGAAGTTTTTGCATCGCCTTCATCGAGCCGTAGCTCTTCTGGGTAAGGGGCCAGAAAAGAAGTTTAATGATAACGGTGAGCGCGATGATGGCGATCCCGTAGTTGCCGACAAAAGAGTAAAAGAATTTCAGTACGTGAAGCAGGGGAGTGGCAATGATGGAGAAAAACCCGAAATCAATCGCCTTGGCCAACTGATGGTCAAGCCCCTTGAGGACATCGAGATCCCGGGGCCCGAAATAAAGCAGATAGGAGAAGGTTCGCCCGGTGCCGGGGTCAAGAATCATATATGGGGTCTGAAGTTGGTTTTCGATCCCCGAGCTGGTCTTCGAGACCGATACCTTCTCCAGCGTCCCGGCGAGAGGGACCCCGACGTTCATGAAGTATTTATTTTCAAAGCCGGTCCAGACTGTATCGGCCCCAAAGGACTGGGGCTTCTCGGCAAGATCTTTGATCTTGGCCGTTTCAACCTTGTCACCAACAAGTGAGACCGGGCCAACATAGTCGTATTGCCCACCAGCTTGTTCCGGATCCCAGGGGTGAAAAAGTGTCAGCACCAGATCACCCCGAAGAGGATTGGAGCCGCCATTGGTAACCTTGACATCGAGGTCGATGCCGTAACTGTTCCCATGGAAGACAAAGATCTTTTCGAGGATCGCCCCTGAAGGGGTCTGGCCGATAAAGTGAAGGGTAGCTTTACCCTCAGCATCGAGATGGAGGGAAGGGGGGCTGTCGCTGTGAAAGTTCATCCCGGGTGGAAGGGACAAGGCCTCCCTCCCGCCGATCAGCAGGGTCCCATTCCCGGGCCCCGGAACAACCAGCGCGACATTGGCTGATTTGGGATCCGTAGTCTCTTGAAACCCCTTGAGGGTATATTCAATCAACTCACCGCCACGACTCGAAAAAACAGCCCGATAAAGGGGGCTTTCAACGGTGAAATTCCGGACAGCATCATGGCTGTCGGGAACGATTGGGAGTGGCTGAGGGGGAATGGGTGCCGGTTCGGCAGAGGATGAAGGTGGAGCACTCTCCGTCGATACCGATTTCACCCCGGAAGTGGTACTGGACTCCGGTTGGGGGGGCTGCTGGGGAAAAAGAACGGAAAAACCGACCCAGACGACCAACATCAGGACGACGGCAATTATCGTGTTTTTATTTTCCATGGGAAGCAATCTCCGGAAAGGACGGTAAAACCCAATCAGGGAACAGGGTCGTAACCTCCGGGATGAAAGGGATGGCAACGACAGATTCGCCAGAAACCGAGCACCAGACCACGGCCCGAGCCATGCTTGACCACAGCATCAAGGGTGTAACTGGAACAACTGGGATAAAAACGACAGGACGGTCCGGTAAGGGGAGATAAAAATCGCTGGTAGAAGCGAATCGCAAAAACGATGCACCACCTTATCATGGTTGGCCCCCGTGGCAGCTTCCCGGATGGGCCAGGCATTTCAATTCCTCACGAACATCGGAAAAGCCGAGATTTCCGGCATTACTTCGGGCAACAACGGAAATATCGGTATGGGGGGGCAGTTCACCAATTGTCAGTCGAAACCACTCCCGAAGGAAGCGTTTCAGGGCATTGCGCTGCACGGCACCACCCACTTTTCGACTGACCGTCAGGCCAAGACGGCATGAACCGTCTGGCCTGGTCAGAAGATAAATGACGAAATGTCTGGTGTGAATTTTTCGACCACCCTGCCGTAACCTTGAAAAATCACGGGAGTGGCGAAGTCTTAACCCTGGCCCGAAGCCAGAGGTGCGTGGCGTCGTCAAAACAGAAGATCTGCTTGAATTATTTGCTGGGGATTGTCACGACCAGGTTTTTCCGCCCCTTGGCACGCCGGCGCTTGATAACAATACGGCCATTTTTACTCTGCATCCGCTTGCGAAAACCGTGGGTCCGTTTTCTGCTGACCCGGCTCGGCTGATAAGTACGCTTACTCATGAAATTATTCTCCCGTTCTGTTTTTTTTATCGGTGTTTTTTGTCAAAGGGCACTACTAACCATAATTTTGACGTTAAGTCAAGATGGTTTTGCTTCTGCGACTCCCTACCTACCCCGCTGAGCCAAAATTTGCTTGCAAACGGGAAGTTCCTCTGTTAGCTTGAAATCCCCACGAAATCAGCTGTTTTTTACCTTTTAAATGGTCAGGG